>CAJAII010000060.1 GCA_903939755.1 uncultured Flavobacteriales bacterium
AAAATGATTAAATAATATAACTAATTGATGAATAGTTAATTGATCGTAATCACGTAATGTAATGAAAGACGTAGTTGAAATGTCATCAATGTATTTTTGAACCTTTTTCTTTTGCTCATTATTTTCTTCCTTAAAATAGTTCATTAACAAGAGAACTGAATCGTTAAGAGTAGGAATTTCTTCTTGTAAGTAAGGGAGAAGCTTATTTCTCCATACATTTCGCTGGTAATTATTGGAAGAATTACTACGATCTTCTCGCCATTGAACCTTATTAGATTCGGCCCATTCTAAAATTTCTATTTTGGAGCAGGGGAGAAGTGGGCGAAAAATGGTTTTGGAAAAGGTTTCCATTCCCGACAAGCCAGTTATTCCAGCACTTCGACTTAGCATTAGCCAAAACGTTTCGATTTGATCATCTTGATGATGTGCGGTTGCAATACAGTTTAAGGATCTGTTTTTCAATATACTACGGAAGAAATCGTACCTAATTTTACGCGCTTCTTGTTGTAAATTTCCACCATCCTCATCGAGTTTTTGCTGTAAATCGGCTCTATTTAAGTGGTATGTTATGTTTCTTTCGCTGCAATACTTATGAACCAAGGCTTGATCTTGTTTGCTTTCCTCTCCACGCAATTGATAATTTACGTGAGCCACCTCAAAAGGCAAATTCAATTTATGAAAAACAGCCAATAAAACCATGGAATCGACCCCACCACTTACCCCTAATAAGTAACGATTATTGGGGAATTGAGCCGAAGCATGAAGCACAATCTTTTCTACATCATTCATGTAAGCCGTCTAAAATATGTTTTACTTTAGTAAGGCACTCTTGGTACTCATCTTCAGGATTTGATTGAATCGTTATTGCACCGCCAACCGAGCAAGATAAATACTTGTTCTCATGGTTGTATAATAAACTTCGTATGACAACATTAAAATCAAAATCGCCATTGGGAGAAATATAGCCAATACTCCCTGAATATAAACCACGTTTAAAATCCTCCGATTCTTCGATGATTTCCATTGCTTTTATTTTGGGAGCACCAGTCATTGAACCCATAGGAAATGTAGCGCGAATAATATCAATAAATCGGGTGTCTTTTGTTGGGATACAAGAAACAGTGGAAATCATTTGATGTACATTTCGAAAAGAATAAATTCCACACAACTCATCCACCTTAACGCTTTTTGCCTCAGCAATTTTTGAGAAATCATTGCGAACCAAATCAACAATCATGATATTTTCCGCCCTTTCCTTTTCATTGTTTTGCAGTGCATCTTTTAACTGTTGGTCTATATTAGCATCCGCATTTCTGGGTGCCGTTCCTTTAATTGGTTGTGTGGTCAAACGATTCGCTTTCTTTTCAATGTATCGTTCAGGGCTTCCGCAAAACAAAGAGTACTCATCAAAATGTAAAAAACTGGAGAAAGGAGATTTGGTTAGTTCATTTAGTTTAAAATAAACATCCAACGGGTAATTAATCTCCACATTTTCGCAATAGAATTCCTGGCAATAATTTGTTTCATAAATATCGCCACGCTGAATAGATTTTTTAATCGAAAGGACCGTTTCAATGTATTTTTCTTTGGAAGTTCTTGGAATAAATTCATGATTAAACGGGTGGAAATTCTGATCCGTTTCTTCCTCCAAAAAATAATTTATAAACTCAAAACTCGCCTCCGTTTTTTCTCCCTGTAGGAATTTGCAGTTTTCATTCTCTAATCCAATCACATGGGAGGGAACCCAAAAAAACAAGGTTGGAAAATTTAACTGGTCAGCATTAGAAGAAGTTAAGTTTTCAATTTCATTCTTCAAGTCATAACTTAAGTACCCAAAAAGATATTGCCCTTTGTACTTATCAATAAAGTCTTGTAATTTATCTAAAGCAGGAATACTATCAACACAGATTCTATCTTTTTCACCAAATGCCAACAAACCAGTTCCATCGTTACTATTTAGATAACAGACAGTTTCTTTTAATTCCATTTCACGTGGTTTTTTGGTTAAAATTAATTGGAATTAGTCAAGTAGCAACAATTTTGACTTTTGAACCTTCAAACGTACATTGCCTATTTCTAAATGGACTTCATCACCTTTTATCCGATCCACTATCCCAATTTGATTGGTGGAAGTAATAGATACTTTTGAACCAACTTTAATTTTATCTAATTCTTTAAGTGCGACTTGTTGTTTGGCGCTCAGTGGCCTTTCTTTATTTTTAGTTTGTACCTGCGCACTTTTCTTTAGATTTAGTTTCGACTTTTCGATAATGATCATTCGCTTAATTTCCGCTATCAATTCATCATTGACGCCTTTTTTCTTTGATTTAAGGTTATATCTTTCGATAAACACCTGTACTTTCTTTCCAAGGTTTATTTGCCTGCTTTGAACTTCAATCGAACTAGTTGAGCTTTGTAAGCGTTGCGTTAATTTATCATTCATCGATTCATAGTACGCGATCGTTTCTTTTGCTTTTTTATCGGTTAGGAGATTAGTGCTAATAAGTTTTTCAATTTCATTCTTATCTCTCTGTAAGCTGCTTAGCAACTGATCGAAGCGTATTTTATTATCACCTAGTGAATCTTTGGCTTTTTTGATCAGCTTTTCACTTATCCCAACAATCTTCGCTATTTCAAAGGTAAAAGAACTGCCCGGTTGTCCTATTGATAGTTGAAAAAGTGGTTTTAAGGACGATACATCAAACAACATACAACCGTTCATCGTCTTTTCAAGCTGCCCAGCTTTAATTTTTATATTCGTATAATGCGTAGTAATTACACTAAAACATTCCTTTTCATAGAGCGATTCAAAAAACACTTCTGCAATAGCACCACCTAAATCAGGATCAGAACCCGTTCCAAATTCATCTAAAAGGAACAAGCTTTCTTTGCTGGAAATTTGTAAAAAATAGTTAATTCTTTTTAAGCGATAAGAATACGTACTTAATTCATTATCAATAGATTGATTATCACCAATATCAGATAAAATTTCATTAAATATACTTGCCTTACTACTTGAATCTACAGG
>CAJAII010000061.1 GCA_903939755.1 uncultured Flavobacteriales bacterium
ATTTTTCTATCATTTTTAAAAGTCCGTTTAATACAGTGTTTCCATCTTTAATTAAGTTTGATTTATGCCCCGATAATTTCCATTTTAATACTGTCATACGCATACTGCCCATAATAATAGTTGAAATAATTGCCGAACCGATTAATTCACGGTAAGTTCCTTCGTCTTGTCCTTTCTTGACAATATCATTAATATGAGTTTGCATAAGTTCCATCATAGAAGAAACCTTTTCGCTAAGCTCTTTATTAAATTGAAAAATTCCTTCCGAAAAAATTACACTTACAATAGCCGGTTTCTTTAAAAATGTTTTTAATTGAGAAGCAAATATTTCTTTTAATTGCTCTGTTGGCGTGTTATCCTCTTTAGAGATTATTGTTGCAATTCGCTCTTTCATTTCAAAAATAAAATAGGACAAAAGCCCCAGCATAATATCATTTTTACTTTTAAAATGTCGGTATAATGCAGCCTCAGAAAGGCCTAAATCTGCAGCTAAGTTTTTTATTGTCAATTCTTGTATGCCATATTGGTCAATCCGCAAAGTGGCGGCTTCCATTATTTCTATTTGTCTGTCTGTGAATTTATTGTTTTTCATTATCAAGTTCCTCTTTATAAATGATTTTTATAAATGTAAGTAAGTGTTCACTTACAAAGGTAATTGAATTTTATTCACTTCTGCAATTTTTTTGAAAGAAATTTTAAAATTCTAACGAAAATCATCTCGTGCGTTGGGGAATTGGCTCTTTTGGGGTTTGCCTGTGTGTTGGCTTGTGTGAGGGTGGCAAACCCCAAATGTGCCAATGTGGGCAGGCATAAAATTATTTTTTAAAATGTGCGGTGGGGAAATTTTTAAAACCTTGCGTTGGCTTGAGCGCCCGAAAGTTAGTTTGGAAGTCAAAAACTTGGTCGTTTTGTTGTCCGCCCAATGGTTGCACTGTCGTCTTTTAGGCTTGCCCATAACGGTTCGGGCTTTGCGAAGGTGGGGAAATCGAAGCACAAATGTTCAAATTAGCACAAATGGTGATTAGAATTCCAATGCTCAAATTTAGTACAAATGCCCCACTTTTGCAAAACCCCTGTTAGCAGAAGGCTTTTTAATTCATGTTGCGATATTCTACTGCCGTCATTCCAGTTTTTGATTTGAATAATTTACTGAAATATTGAGGATATTCGAAACCAAGTTTATAAGCAATCTCATTTACAGAGTCATTCGTGTTCAATAATTTATTTTTGGCTTCTTCAATAAGGTAATAATGAATGTGGTCTTGTGCATTTTTTCCAGTTTCTTTTTTCAATAAATCACTTAAATAATTGGGTGATAGAAATAGCTGCTCTGCAAAATATTTAACACTTGGCAAACCTTTGTTTTGTAGTTCGGAAGAAGTAAAATAGCTAGTTAAACTATTTTCAAATCTAACAAGCAAATCGGTATTTGCCTTTTTTCTTGTAATAAATTGTCTGTCATAATATCGAGCACAATAATTTAATAGTAATTCAATATTTGATGTGATAAGGGTTTGACTGTGTTTATCAATATTTTCAGTTAATTCATTTTCTAATTTATTCACACAATCCAGTAGGGTTTGTTTTTCTTTATCCGACAGATGCAATGCTTCATTTACTTCATAAGAAAAAAACGTATATTGATTCATTTTATTACCCAACGAAGAACCTCGAATTAAATCAGGATGAAAAAACAAACCCCAACCCACTATATCCTCTGTTGAGCTATCATCATTTTCAATTGTTATAATTTGGTTAGGTGCAATACATATTAAAGTTCCTTCCTGAAAATCATAGTATTCTTTACCATATCGCAATCTATTGGCACAATGGTTTTTGAACATGAGGGAATAAAATCCGCAAGTCAACTTTACTTCTTCCACCATTTCATGTTTCTCCAGTTTGGAAAAATCAACTACCGAAATCAAAGGATGCTTTAGAGCATCTTGTTGAAACAAGTCATTTAATTGACTTATGCTTTCTAATCTTATACTATTTTCCATCTTGGTTTTTTTATAAATACTTGAAGATCTCTCGATTCTCCAAAATTTCAGTTTCAGCACCATTTAGCCCCACTTTGAAAATTGCTGCAGCTAATTCCGTTGATTTTATACTTGCACCTTTTCCTAGATATTTGGTAAAAGGATATATGAATCTAAAAAATTGATACCCTATATTTGGTTCTTTTCTTGGTTCAACGGGATAAATATAACCAGGTCTAAAAGTGTAAAATTTCAAATTCAGTGCTGAAATTTGATTTTCAGCCATTCCTTTATATTTTGCAAAAGGGGTTCTGCTTTTTTCGGTTCTATCTGCACCCATTCCACTCAACAGGCATAAAGTGGCTTTTGGGCTTTCACGTTTTAAAGCATTAGCAAATTCAGCGGCATAATTTACGGTGATTAATTTAAATATTGCATCTGGCACTTGACCTGTATAAACGCCAATACAAAAAAATGCAACATCAATTTCTTTGAACAAATCGATATGTTTTGAGTAATTTTCAAAATTTTCAATTACAATTTCTTTTAGCTTCACATGTTTTGTAATCGAAGGTTTGCGAACCAAACTTCTTACTTCGTATACCTCAATTGAGTTTAGACAATGCTCTAAAATCAATTTACCTATCATACCAGTGCTACCGGCTATTAAAATTTTCATTTTAACTGGCTCATTACAATTTTATCGAAAATCCTATCGCCCATGTTATTACGTAAGAAAATTGAAGTACTTGACAACTTACCTACTTTGTATCTTGTTTTTGGCTTTTTAGCAAGAATGATTTTAGAAATAGCGTCTGCTATTACTAAAGAATGATCACTTCTGCTGTAAAATTTTTCGGTTAGTTGTACTATATCGTTTGTAAGCTTTTTATACGGACCGTTGCCAGATATAGCAATAAGGGGATTTTTTCCTACTTCGGCTAATTCAGTAGCAATTGCCCCGGGTTGTAAAATGACTACATCAATATTAAATGGTTTTAATTCCAAGCGTAAACAATCGCTCCAACCCTCCAGAGCATGTTTTGTTGCATGATACCAAGCACCGAGTGGAGTATAAATTCTACCACCAACCGATGAGGTATTGATGATTAAACCTTTCTTTGATTTTCGCATATGAGGAATTACCTTTTGAGTAAGGCTTGCGAGCCCAAATAGATTTACTTCAAACTGCCTTCTCGCTTCTGCTATTGGCGTTTCCTCAACAGACCCGTATAAAGCATATCCTGCATTATTCCAAAGCACATCAATTTTACCTTCTTTTTGAATAATTATATCTATTACGTTTTGAATATCGGTTTCATTGGTAACATCCATTTGAATTGGAAATGCTCCGATTTGTTCAAGATCTTTCATGTTTTCTATTCTTCTAGCAACAGGATAGACTTTGTGTCCTTCTTTAATTAATTTCAAGGCGGTTTCTTTGCCCATTCCAGAAGATGCTCCAGTGATTAAAATTACTTTGCTCATTATTTTTATTTTAGTTGTTTAAAAAATTATGATGCAAAGTTGAGACTAAATGCTACTAATCCTTTAAGACTAATTAAGGATTATTCTATACTAATTCTCTTTTTTGATGATATTTCGGTTTTCTCAGCTTTCTGCTAACGTTTTTCGGCTTGGCGATGTGGCGGATTTTTAGCACAAAAGTTCAATAGAATTCCTAATGTTGAACCTTGTACAAATGTTTCATAGAAGCACTTCAGCCGCCATATTGCCAAACCGATGTTGGTGGCAGTATTTTCAGTTTCGTAACATTGGTGCATAAAATAAACTATTTGGTTTTAGATAAATGTAATTATTCTTAAAGTCAATAATTGTATTAAACCTTTTCAAAATTTTATTACCTATATTTTCATTATACTCTACATTTTCTATTTCTTGTTGTTGAATGTTAAGAGGAATTTGATACATTTCAAAATCTCCAATTTTCAGCTTTGGTAACATCACTATTTTGCTAATTATTTCTTTTCCTGTAGAACCAACGGATGTAGTTGTTCCGATTTGTTTCAATTCGTTGTTAAAAAAATTCTCTTTTGCAAATTTTTGACCAACAACTAACATACCGTCTGAACCCGTATCATAATCAAACCAAGTTTCGCTTTCTTTTCCATTTATTATGAGTTTCAATTTTACATATGGTAATCCTTCTATTAATTTGAACTCCAACTTGGAATATTCGGAAGATAATTGTGGTAATGATTGGTGGATTATTATAACATTTTTTTCATAATCAATTTCAATAATTTTGTTTTCAAACGCAATCCAACCTAACACGGCATCAAAAGAAGGTTTTTGATAATCAATAGATAAAATCGAAACATTTTCCCATTTCAAATCGTTGATTTCGATTGTGTTTTTGGAACTTGTTCCAACAACTGCTTTACCATCAGCCCCACCATTTTCTGCACTTCCATCTATTGTGAGATTGACTTTTTGGTTAATTATAGAAGAAGTAATGACACAAGAATTAGCTCCCGTATCAAATAAAAAATCTAATGTGTCTGAATTGTTTATTTTTCCTTTTATATGAATACGATTGTCTTTTCCAAGTGTGAAAGGAATAGTGTCTGCTACTTGGTTTGTGTTTTTTAATCTTGTATAAAATAATTTAGGTTCTAATGATGGATTTTGTTTTCTATCAGTACTTATTTGTGTGTAAGCTTTGTCTTTCCCGTTTAACAAAATAATAAAGTCGTAATGTTTGTTAGGTTTTACTGTAAAAGAAATGCTGTCGATATCTGAATAAAATGTGATTATTTGAGTTCCAGTAAATTTTTGAGTTACAAAAACATCTGGTTTCACTTCTGGTGCGATTGTCCAACTATCTTTATAATCAGAATTTCCTTCTTTTATACTAATAATGATTTTATTAGTTTTAAGTATGGGTAATTGTTCTTGTGCGAATGCAAATTGTGACGTAATTGTTAATAGTAAAAAAGTCTTGATTATATATTTCATTTTTTCTTGTTGTTTGTCTGTTTGTAGGTTTTGCGGTAATATTGCCACCAACTTACTTATAACCCCCACAATCTCTCTGAAGTACAACATACACTTGTTCGCTAGGCCTCATAAAGGAGGGTTTTACGAAGATAGAAATATTTTCACAAATCATCAAACGGAGAACGAATTTGTTGTAAATTCCGTGTGCTAACATGTGTATAAAGCTCGGTTGTTCTAGAACTAGAATGACCCAATAATTCCTGAATATAGCGCAAGTCAGTCCCGCTTTCTAAAAGATGAGTAGCATAACTATGTCGCAACCAATGTAAACTCACTTTCTTCGTGATTTTAGCTTTTGTTATACTTTGCTTCAAGACATTTTCAAGGCTTTTTTCGGAATATTTCGTGTTCGGAAATTGCCCTTCAAACAACCACGTTTTCGGTTTGTAAGCTATGTAATAATCTCGAAGTATTTCAATTAGTTTGATACTAATAGGTATAACTCGGTCTTTTTTACCCTTCGATTGTCGAATAAAAAGTAAACCTCGATCCGAAAGAATGTCTTTTAATGTCAGATTTAATAACTCACTTCTTCGTAATCCACAAGCATAAATTAAACTAAGCATGGCGCGGTGTTTTAGGTTTGTTGGTGCTTCTAAAATTGATTTTACTTCATTTTTACTCAGAACATTTGGTAAACGTTTTTCTCTTCTTGGTCGCTGAATGAAATCTACCTCCATCGTGCGGCTAAAGCGATTTCTGTAAAACAATTTGATGGCATTAATTACTTGATTTTGGTAACTGGCCGATAAATTTTTCTTGAGAATATAAGAAGTATTAAAGTTGATAATATCTTCAATGTTCAGACTTTCGGGCGCTTGATCCTTATAAAATCTGAAAAAAACTTCCAAAGCATCAGCGTATGTTTTGATGGTATTTTGACTATATCGTCTATAATTCAGGTAATTTTTGAATGAAAGTATATGCTGTTGAGTGTTCATAATTTTACTTTTTATAACCCACTTCTTTTCGAGTAATCTGCTGTGTTTGTTGCTTGTCTTTTTGGATGAGGTAAGTCAACACCTGTTCAATGTCATCAAACTTTTGATTGTGAAGTTTCTCAAGTTCAATAAGTTTTTCTGAAAGTTCTTGATAGGTTAAAGCAAATTGGCGCATCATTACAAAGGCACGTATAATGAGAATGCTTGTTTGAACAGCACGTTTTGAATTTAACACTGCACTAAGCATAGCAACTCCCTGCTCGGTAAAAGCAAATGGGAGGTATTTTGGAAAATTTCCTTTTCCGGTTTTAAACATCACAATTTGTGATA
>CAJAII010000062.1 GCA_903939755.1 uncultured Flavobacteriales bacterium
CAGAATTTTATTGTTGCAAATGAAGCTTATTTATCTGCACTACGGATCAACCCCAAGCAAGAGGAGGCTCGACAGGGTCTAAATCGAACAATCACCAATTCATATGATCTGCAATTGGCAATTATTACTAGTCTTGAAAAAGAGCAGCGATATTTAGAGGCTAATAGAGCCCTACAAGACCTAGAGCAAATGGTTTCGAGAGCTGCTGTTTTCGTACCGATCCCCTTCAAGACTGCAAATTTTAAGGAGAAAATTTCTGCCAACAAGTTTGCGTACTCAAAGACAATCGTAGATGGTGCTGAAAAAAACTTTCAAAACGGTGATTACGAACAAGCAGTCAAGGGCTTTCAGCAAGCAATAGGTGATTCCCCAGAAATGCGTGAAGTACTTATACCAAGGATTGCTGAGGCTTATTACCTTGATGCAAAAAAGAACCTGAAATTAAAGAAATATCGTATTGCTTCTGATCTATTTTTAAATGCGGAGTCAGTAGTAACTGGTTTCAAAGACTCCAAAGAAATTGCTTCAAAAATACTCTTTGAACTTGGTGATTACTTCCTAAGTAAAGAGGAGTGTCGGATTGCGGAGAGTGACCTAAGGAAGGCTATTGAGTTGAACCCATCTTTACCCAAAGTAAACGAAAAGCTAGATTCGGCGAGAAAGTGTTCAATAGTTCGTGTGGCTTTCATTCAATTTAATGATGATGGAATTCCACAAATTGCAGGTATGCGAGTGGGTCAAGCTATATTTGCTGCGGTTTTATCCGATCTTCAGGCAAAGAAATCAGAATTTCTGGAAATTTATGATAGGGAAAAGCTAGCGGATTTGATTTCTGAACAGGAAATTAGGAGGCTCAATAGTTTCGAAGGTGGGAAAGTGCCGAATTTGAAAGGCGTAGATGTACTGCTATTTGGAAAAGTTACCCAAGCTCTAGAGCGTCTGCCGACACAATCAGATTCAGATAACGTTATTGGGACTTACGGTCGAAGTGTACAAGTCCCGTACATCGATGTAAACGGAAAATGGCAGACAAGATATGACTATCGAAATTTTCCTTACTCATATAGGGTCACAACTGCACAATCGTCTGCAAAAGTCTCTGGATCGTTTAGCTTTATTAGACCGTCAGATGGGAGATTAATTACATCAAAGGCGTTCAATGAGGAAAAGGTCGATCGTATTCAGTACACCAAGAGCTTTTTTTCCCAACATACGCTTAACTCAGCAGACCTGACAGAGGATGCTAGACGTTTGTCTGCAGGTCGGCAGGAGGTTCTTGATACAAGTGTGTTAGCTCAAGAGATAATTACTCGGATCGCTAACATGGTTGCTTCTGAAATAATTCAGAAACTTGATAAGCCTAATAGGGTTAGCGACCCAAGTTCTTTGAAGCTTTTGGGTGTCAAGATGTAGTGTTCGAACTCCATAGAGACAGATTCTATTACAAGCATGTATCGATGATGCAAATGAAAAAATTGGTTTAACCAAATCGATGATTCGTTTAACTCTTGGTAGAAAAATTATGAAAAAATGGCTTTTTACTTTCGTTCTAATAGTGTCAAATCTGGTAAGTGCGCAAGTAATTGAATTGCATAGAAATGGTCACTACACAATTTATTACGATGAAAAAAGCATTCAAAGAAAAGGGTCCATTTCATTGATAGAAGTGACTGCATCAGGCTATGAGGAAACTATCGGAGGAAAAGTAGTAAAGTCAGCACGTAGCGTTTATGAGTTTGATTGCAAGAAAAATCTCTTCAGATATTTAAAACGGATCAGTTACTCAAGAGAAAAACTCGAAGGTGCTGTGGTTGAATCAAAAGATTTTAGGATGGGAAGTGACAAAGAGGCGGATTGGAAGGCTATAAATGAAATTCCGCTATTC
>CAJAII010000063.1 GCA_903939755.1 uncultured Flavobacteriales bacterium
ATGTTGGCTTATTAAATAATGTATAATAGAAAGGAGGTTTTTTTATACATTGAGAGGGAGTTTTGATATTCCTAATTGATTGTATTTCATTCATCATATTCTTTCCTGCCAAATAACTTAAAAACCCAATTACAATAATAAATATAATGAAATTGTTTATGTCAAAACCTTCAGAATAAAAAAAGTAGGCTAGAATAATGACCGAAACAATCATTAATCCAAATAAGTAGTTACTAACGGATTTATAGTTTGAGATAGTTTCATCTATTACATCTTTAATAAAACTATTATCTTGTTTCTCTTTTTCGTGCTCTTTGCTCATTTTCTGTAATTTCGATTCAATTTCAGTTTTTTGAGCATTATAATTCCTTTCTGATTCTTCGGTCTCCTTCTTGTAATATAATTGAAATTGATTAAATTCTTCTTTAATCGCTTGTAGAAACTCTACCCTATTATTAACATCTTTATTCGTCATAATTTATAAATAATATAATTGATGTTTCTGCTATTTTTAATGAAACCAAATCTATTAAAAATATATGACAATTAAAATTAAAAAATTCAGATTCACTTCATTACATTTTCCAACACCTCCCTTTACTGCAAAATGACTTAAAACCTAGGTCTGCAGACTCCACGAATAAAATGCTTTTTAACAGTATGAATTTTTCTTATTTGTAACCATCTGGATTTTATGTGCTATAGAAGCTTATTTTTATCAATTTTCCCTGTCCTAATTAAGGGTGGTAGAATTATATAGAATTATGAAAAAAATTATCAGATACACCCTACTATTCACCACTATTTTATCAATTAGAGCCAAAGCAGCGAATTGATAAAATAGTGGTGAATAAACATGATCGTGAAATGATTGTATTTAACAGGAACCAAGAAATTGCCAGGTACACCGTTTCCTTAGGTTCGATAAAATGGCCGTCTGAAAAATGGGGACCTATTTTAAATCATGATGGCGGACCCAAGCAAAAAATGGGAGACACTAAAACCCCTGAAGGAATATATATACTATCACCAAATCCTGGAAAGTATCGGCCGGCGCTAAGAATTAATTTTGAAGATATTCATCCCCGTTCAGGAGGGGCTATATTAATACACGGTCCCAGCCCAACAAACAAATGGGTAGGGAAATTCCTTCGTTGGATCGATTGGACCGACGGGTGCATCGCGCTTACTGAAACTGAAATGAAAGAAATTTATAATGCCGTTATCAAAAATTGTCCAATAGAAATTAATCACTAAAAATTAATGTATCATGAAAAAACTAACTATTCTTGGTGTTTTGATCGCAGTGGTTATTGGATTTCTTTATGTATGTTCCGAAGATAAACCTACCCCATTTACCGGCTTCAAAAAGCAAGCTTTTCCGAAAAAATTCATTGAATCCCAGTACTATTCGCAATACCAACTCGATAAAAAGTTTGTTATTTATGTAGATTTTGGGAAATCTAGAAAAAAACGAAGGTTGTGGGTGGTAGACAAAGGGACAGTAATTGCGACCTCTTACACCTCACACGGGCGCAAATCGGCCTCCTATACCAATTACCTACCGCCGCGCAATTTCTCCAATAAAATAGGGAGTAAAAAAAGTTCGTTGGGAATTTATAGAATTTATCCTGAACAACGAATGAACCCAGGAAAAACGCACTATTGCACTTGTAACAAGTATATGGAAGATAATAAATGTTCGCACAATGCAAGGAAATTTCCTATTATGGGCTTAGATGAATCCAATAGTAATGCATTAACTCGAGGTGTTATTATTCACACTTCAAAGTATGTAAGTGAACAAGGTTGTACCGGAAACAGCGACGGTTGCTTTGTCGTGTCGCCAGAAATATTTGAACTCCTACAAAACAAGCGTTTGATGCATTTAAAGAAATGTTATCTTGTTGCGATAAAATAGCAAATTATGAAAATTCTAAAGATACTGGTGATCATTCTTGCTGTTAGCTTATTAACCATACTTTCACAAGTAGGCGGGATTATTTTGTTGCTTTGGTTAGTCATTTTTCGATTTTTTAGAGAGAAACTAATCAATCCTTGGCTTCGGCGTGGTTTGAACCTTGGAGGCTTTTTTGTTTTTTACCTATTTTTCATGTTTGTGATAATTCCTCCCCTAGCACGTATTCAAGACCGTGTTCCCTTGCCCTTTTCAAAATCAGGTGCCTTGGTTCCTGTAAGCTATTGGACAGCTATTTTTGGTAGAAATTATATCAAATCCGAAGGCCGTAATAAGTTAGAAACCATTGCGGCTGCATTTGAAAAAAAATACCCACAACTCAAAGTAAAATACATGGATTGTAATTATCCATTTAGGATTGATGTTAAAGGCGATAAAAACACATGGATTTTAGAGGGGCTCTTTCCGCACATTACACACGATGGAGCCAAAGCAGATATTGCTTTAGTTTACAATGATGAGCAAGAAAATGCTTCAAATTTAACACCCACCGCTTTCGGCTATGGAAGTTCAGTAGATCCTCACCCTTGGGAAACTTGTACACCATGTTCATGTGAAAAAAAGAATTGGACCTATTCATTTATGTATAAAAATCTTCCAAAAACAGAATATTCCTTAAACAATACGATTTCTACAGATTTGATAAAAATATTTGACGGAAACCTACCCTACACTATATTTTTTGAGAAACATTTACAAGAGCGATTTAAACTTCATGGAGACTATGCTGAGGCTGGATGCGGAAGTGTTCGTCATGATGATCATTTTCACGTAACCTTATGCAAAGAATGAAGCGTTTTATCTTTTATTCCCTCATCTTAGCGACTCCATTTTTTTGTCTTATCGTGGTCAATGAGGCTTCGCGTTCAGAGGTCTACTATGTTTCTATATTTGACAATAAAGTACCTGCCTTAAATCCCGAACAGCGAGAGGCTAAGCGCTGTACTTGGGACTGTCATTCCGAGGGCTGTTCACATCGAATAAATAATTGTATAAATGTTGGAATCATAAATGTCTTATAACAGAATGTTATTGCTTCACTCGATCTCAAGGACGGCGGCGATGCATACCAGCAAATGAATGTTCTTTTTTTAGTGATTATTTGGCCTTTGGTGATGTTTGGACTCTTGGTAGCCAATGTAGAATAATTTTTTAAACGAAAAAAGAAGGCATGACTGATTTAATTACGTTTATTTA
>CAJAII010000064.1 GCA_903939755.1 uncultured Flavobacteriales bacterium
ACCAACACTATCGCAATATCACCATTAATATCCGTTATATTTCCTTGTGAATCAACCAAATGATCAAAAAGACCGGTCATTTTAACGTTGTTTCCAAACATAAAATTGGCATCCAACCCTACATATAATTGCTTAGCCGTTTTATACCCTGTCATTAGACCGATATGATTTAAGTAACCGTATCGATCGCCAAGGTCACCAGAAGGGAAGTTTCCTCCATAATGAACACCAATCCAAGGTGTTGCTATTGCTGAATCTTTCACATTGCGTTGGCCATGCAATACCCCAAAACAAAATACAGCAATTAATATGAATAAAGACTTAAACTGAATCATAGTCCAAAAGTAATTTATTTTTTAGCTTTTTACGCTGATAAACTAGTCGAAGTGATTTTAATGATTTGAGTTTTTCAACTATTAATCCGATTAATTGTAATAACAAATGATTCTCTTCTGATTAATTTATCCCTTTTCAACTGTTTTTAATCATATAAATTATTGTAGGCAAACACCTATTATCTTACCTAAAACCCTTACTTTTGACGTAAATTTATTTCAATTCTTGCTATGAGAAAAATTCAAATGGTTGATTTGATAAGTCAATATGAAAAAATTAAGCCGGCCATTGATGAAGCGATTTTTTCAGTTATACAAAATGCCCAATTTATTAATGGTCCAGAAGTAGCAGGTTTTCAAAACGAACTGCAGGATTATTTAGGAATTAAGCACGTAATTCCATGTGCCAATGGCACAGATGCCTTGCAAATTGCAATGATGAGCTTAGGATTGAAACCAGGTGATGAAATTATCACGCCTTCCTTTACCTATATTGCCACCACAGAAGTGATGGCGCTACTTGGACTAACACCCATTTTTGTTGATGTAGATCCCAATACCTTCTGCATAGATCCTTCCAAAATTGAAGCCGCAATCACCGAAAAAACCAAGGCGATTGTTCCAGTTCATCTGTATGGACAAGCTGCTGACATGAATCAAATAATGGCTATCGCAGAAAAGCACGAACTATTTGTAATAGAAGATAATGCGCAAGCCATTGGGTCTGATTATCACTTAGATAATGGAGCAGTTGTAAAAACAGGAACCATTGGACATATTGGCTGCACATCATTTTTCCCTAGTAAAAACTTAGGCTGCTTCGGAGATGGTGGGGCAATCTGTACGAACGATGATAAGCTGGCGGAAAAAATGCGCATGATTGCCAATCATGGCCAAAGCAAAAGGTATTACCACGATATGGTAGGTTGTAACTCACGTTTAGATAGTATACAAGCAGCCGTTTTACGAATAAAACTTAGACAATTAGATAATTATATCGATGCTCGAAGAGATGTAGCGGATTACTATGATGGGGTCTTAGGAAGTATAAATGGAGTAAGTATTCCCTTTCGAGCACATGATTCTAAACATGTTTTTCATCAATACACTATTAAATTGGAAGGGATTAATCGCAATGGATTAAATGAATATTTAGCCTCCAAAGAAATCCCATCTATGATCTATTATCCGGTTCCGGCTCATCGTCAAAAAATGTTTGCCCATTTTGGAAGTGATGCCACTTATTTACCGGTAACTGATGAACTTACAACTGCTGTGATTTCGCTTCCCATTCATACTGAAATGCAAGAAGAGCAACTTGAATATATCACAGCTGGAATCATTGAATACATTCAAAAGAAATGAAAATAGCTGTAATAGGGACTGGATATGTTGGACTAGTAACAGGGACTTGCTTCGCAGAAACTGGCAACACCGTTACTTGTATCGATATTGATGCAAAAAAAATTGAACGCTTAACGAATGGCGAAGTAACGATTTACGAACCTCAACTCGACACATTTTTTCAGCGTAACCTTCTAGCAAATCGGCTATTCTTTACTACTTCCCTTTCCGATGGAATAAAAGATGCTGAAGTGATTTTCTTGGCCTTACCTACTCCACCAGGAGAAGATGGATCCGCCGATCTTTCTTACATTTTAAAGACCGCAGCAGAGGTCGCTAAATTAATACAAAATTATACCGTCATTGTTGATAAAAGCACCGTTCCAGTAGGTACAGCAGATAAAGTACATGAAATTATATCGCAAAATACTTCGTGTCCTTTCAGCATTGTCTCTAACCCTGAATTTTTACGTGAAGGATTTGCAATTAGTGATTTCATGAAACCCGACCGCGTAATTATTGGAACAAATGATGTGGCGGCTCAGAAAATAATGGAGAATTTATATAAGCCGTTTGTTAGGCAAGGAAATCCAATTTATTTTATGGATGCAAGATCCGCTGAATTAACAAAGTATGCGGCAAATGCTTTTTTGGCCACCAAAATTACCTTCATGAATGAAATTGCTAATTATTGTGAGTTAGTTGGCGCAAATGTAGATCAAGTTAGAATCGGTATTGGTTCTGATGATCGGATTGGAAAACGCTTTTTATTCCCAGGAATTGGCTATGGTGGATCATGTTTTCCCAAAGATGTACAGGCACTTGTCAAATCGGGGAAGGATGATGCTTTTGAATTTAACATCTTAAATGCTGTTATGGAGGTGAATAACCGTCAAAAAACAGTCTTGTTTCCTAAAATAATGAATTACTTCGATGGGAATATAACAGGGAAAAACATTGCACTTTGGGGCTTGGCATTTAAGCCTGATACGGATGATATTCGCGAAGCTCCCGCTCTTTATTTAATTGATAAATTAGTAGAATCAGGAGCTATAATTTCAGCCTTTGATCCGGAAGCAATGGAGAATGTACAGCAATTAGTTGGAGATAAAATAACGTATGCAGAAGATGAACATCAAGCGTTAAAAAATGCAGATGCTTTGATCATCTGCACCGAATGGAGTATTTTTAGAAATCCAGATTTTACTAGAATTAAAGCTGAAATGAAGGGGAATGTGATTTTTGACGGTAGAAACTTATTCGACCTAGAAGACATGCAATCCAAAGGATTTTGTTATTTTAGTATAGGACGTCAGATCATAAACGCAAAACAATGAAGCGAATACTTATTACTGGTGCAGCAGGCTTTTTAGGCTCACACCTTTGCGATCGGTTTATTAAAGATGGATATCATGTGATTGGAATGGATAATCTAATTACTGGTAACCTTAAAAATATTGAACACCTTTTTAAACTAGAACAGTTTGAGTTTTACAATCACGACATATCTAAATTTATTCATGTCCCGGGACAATTAGACTTCATCTTGCATTTTGCCTCTCCTGCTAGTCCTATTGATTACCTTAAAATTCCAATTCAAACCTTAAAAGTTGGCTCCTTAGGCGTGCATAATTGCTTAGGCTTAGCAAAATCCAAAAAAGCGCGAATTCTTATCGCCTCGACTTCGGAAGTATATGGAGACCCTGAAATTCATCCGCAGCATGAAGGATATTGGGGAAACGTAAACCCTGTTGGGCCCAGAGGTGTATACGATGAAGCGAAACGATTTCAGGAAGCAATTACGATGGCTTATCATAATTTTCATGGTTTGGAAACTAGAATTGCTCGTATATTTAATACCTATGGACCAAGAATGCGCCTAAATGATGGTCGTGTCCTTCCGGCATTTATTGGTCAGGCAATACGCGGCGAAGACTTAACCGTTTTTGGCGATGGTTCTCAAACACGTTCCTTTTGCTACGTTGATGATTTGGTTGAAGGAATTGTTCGTTTATTGCATAGTGATTGTGCTGATCCCGTAAACCTGGGCAATCCTGCTGAAATTACGATCGATCAATTTGCACAAGAAATTATTGAATTAACAAACACAAAACAAAAAGTAGTGTATAAAGGGTTGCCAATCGATGACCCTAAACAACGAAGGCCTGATATTTCCAAAGCAAATAAATTGCTTGATTGGACTCCGTTAATTGATAGAAAAGAAGGCTTGGATCGGACATACGCCTATTTTTTAGGATTAACCAAAGAAGAATTAATGGCAACAGAACATAATGATTTTGATAAATACATTATAAACTAATGAGTAACTACTTTTCACATGAGACAGCCATCATAGATGCGAATTCCTCTATCGGGGAAGGAACAAAAATTTGGCATTTTTCTCATATCATGGCCAATTGCAAGATTGGTGAAGGGTGTAATATTGGTCAAAATGTAGTGATATCTCCAGAAGTAGAACTCGGAAATAATGTCAAAATACAAAACAATGTGTCCATTTATACAGGTGTAATTTGTGAAGACGATGTTTTTCTCGGACCTTCCATGGTATTTACCAATGTGATAAATCCTAGAAGTCATGTGAATCGAAGAGGACAATATGCGAAAACCATCGTGCGAAAAGGAGCAAGTATTGGTGCCAACGCAACCATCGTTTGTGGCCACGAAATTGGTGAATTTGCCTTTATTGGTGCTGGAGCCGTGGTGACAAAAGAAGTGCTTCCTTATGCCTTAGTGGTTGGGAATCCTGCACGGCAAATTGGTTGGATGAGTAAATTTGGGCATAAATTAATTTTTGATGAACATGGATTGGCTAACTGTCCCGAAAGTGGTGAAAAATATCAGCTAAATGAAAACAAACTTTCAATTATTGTATAATGTCAGAAGAAAATAAAATTCGATTTGCTGTAGTTGGTGCAGGGCACATTGGGAAAAGGCACGCGGAAATGATTCGTAGAGAAAATGAAGCGGAATTGGTCGCAATGGTGGATGTTAGAACAGCAAAGGAATGTCATGCAGAAGAATTTAATGTTCCTTTCTTTTCAACAATGGAAGAATTACTGGCGGCTAATATTGAAATTGATGTGGTGAATATTTGTACGCCCAACGGCTTACATGCCGAACAAGCCATCACAGCGTTAGAAGCAAAAAAACACGTTGTCTGCGAAAAACCAATGGGACTCTCCAAAGAAAGTTGCGAAAAAGTGTTGTTCAAAGCGTTACAAGAAGCAAAGCAAGTATTTTGTGTTATGCAGAACCGGTATTCTCCACCTTCTGAATGGATAAAATCAATAATTACCGAAGGGAAATTAGGGGAGATTTTTATGGTTCAATTGAATTGTTTTTGGAACAGAGATGAACAGTATTATAAAGCTGGTGGATGGAAAGGAACCGAAGAGTTGGATGGCGGAACGTTGTTTACCCAATTCTCACACTTTATTGACATAATGTACTGGCTGTTTGGTGATATTGATAATATTCAAGGGAAGTTTGCCGATTTTACGCACAAAGAATTAACTGATTTTGAAGATTCCGGATTTGTTAGTTTTGATTTTATTAATGGTGGAATGGGTAGTATTAATTATTCTACTGCTATCGCTCATCAAAATTTAGAGTCATCTATGACCATTATTGGTAAAAACGGAAGCGTGAAAATTGGCGGACAATACATGAATGAGGTGGAAGTTTGTACTATTTCCAACTATAACATGCCAGTTTTAAAGGAATCTAATCCCGCAAATGATTACGGGCCTTACAAAGGTTCTGCTGCCAATCATAATTATGTTATTTCGAATGTTATTAATACCCTAAAAGGTCGCACATCAGCCACTACGAATGCATTAGAAGGAATGAAAGTGGTTGAAATTATTGAGCGAATTTATAAAGTCAGGAACGAATCCATGAATCTATAATAAAATGGAAAAGAAAATATACCAGCAATTAGTTGACCGAGAAGCAAGCCTCGCAGTTATAGGATTAGGTTATGTTGGATTGCCAATTGCCTTAGAATTTGCTAAAAAGATAAACGTCATTGGCTTTGATATAAGCCAAGAGCGGATCGAATTGATGAAACAAAAAATTGATCCAAGCAACGAATTAATAAGCAATGATTTTGAAAATTGTAGCATTCATTTTACCTCCGATTTAACAGAGTTAAAAAAAGCTTCCTTTTTTATCATTGCTGTTCCTACTCCAATAGATGATGCTAATTTACCGGATCTAAAACCTCTGCTTTCTGCCACACGAACCATTTCAAAGGTCTTGAAAAAAGGAGATTACGTCGTGTACGAATCAACGGTTTATCCTGGCTGTACGGAAGAGGATTGTATTCCCCTTCTAGAAGAGGAAAGTGGTTTACGGTTTAAAGAAGATTTTAAGGTTGGATATTCCCCTGAAAGAATAAATCCAGGAGATAAAGAGCATACCCTCCAAAATGTGGTGAAGGTTGTTTCAGGATGTAGCGATGAATCACTGCAAGAAATTGCGCTTACTTATCAACTTGTTGTGCAAGCAGGTGTGCATCGCGCCCCATCAATTAAGGTGGCCGAAGCGGCAAAAATTATCGAAAATACACAGCGCGATGTAAATATTGCTTTGATTAATGAATTGTCAATCATTTTTAACAAGCTAAATATTAACACATTTGATGTCTTAGAAGCGGCAGGAACTAAATGGAATTTTTTAAAATTCTCCCCCGGTTTGGTAGGCGGACATTGCATTGGTGTTGATCCATATTACTTAACCCACAAAGCGCAACAAGCAGGTTATCACTCTCGGGTAATTACAAGTGGTCGGTATGTCAACGACTCCATGGGTTTTTATATCGCTAAGCAAACGGTAAAAAAAGTAATTGCCCAAGGAAAACATATTCAAGAAGCGAAAGCACTCATTATGGGCGCTACATTTAAAGAAGATGTGAGCGATATTCGGAATACGAAGGTTATTGATATTATTACTGAATTGAAATCTTATCAAATGTCGGTAGATATTGTCGATCCACATGCCAATTCGGAAGAAATGGAAAGAGAATACGGCGTTTCGCTCATTCAACAACCTTCTAATAACTATGATGCCATTATCGTTGCCGTTAATCATCATGCCTATTTAGAGTTAACAGAAACGTATTTTAAAAGTTTATTCAAAGATGGAATGGGTGTTTTTATCGATGTCAAAGGAATATATAAATCAAAAATTAAGGAACTAGAATATTGGAGTTTGTAAAAATGGAAAAATATACGAAGCGCATAATGATAACTGGTGGAGCAGGATTTATTGGATCCCATGTTGTAAGACGATTTGTAACGCATTATCCAGCTTACCTATTAATTAATGTCGATAAACTTACCTATGCCGGTAATTTAGAAAACTTAATAGATATTGAAAACAACCCTAATTACGTGTTCGAAAAAGCGGATGTAGTTGATAAAAAAGCAATGGATGAGTTGTTTCTAAAATATAAAATTACTGATGTCATTCACCTTGCTGCCGAATCACACGTAGATCGTTCGATTGAAGGACCGATGGAATTTGTGTTCACCAATGTGGTAGGAACGGTGACTTTATTAGAAACAGCAAGAAAACATTGGGTAGATAAAGAGCCGCATGTCTTTTATCATGTGTCCACCGATGAAGTATTTGGAAGTTTGGAAGAAGAAGGTTTTTTTACAGAACAAACTCCTTACGATCCGCGCAGCCCTTACTCTGCCTCTAAAGCCTCTTCTGATCATTTTGTGAGGGCCTATTTTCATACCTATCAACTGCCCATAAAATTGTCCAATTGTTCTAATAATTACGGTAGTCATCATTTTCCGGAAAAACTTATCCCTTTGATGATTACGAATATTTTGAACGAAAAACCCTTGCCAATCTATGGTAATGGTCTAAACATTCGTGATTGGTTATGGGTAGAAGATCACGCAAGCGCCATTGATGTCATTTTTCATAATGGAAAAGTTGGAGAATCATACAATGTCGGCGGTTTGAATGAATGGACAAATATTTCCCTCGTCCATTATTTATGTCAGTTAATGGATGAAAAACTTGGGCGACCTGCAGGGAGTTCTGCCAAATTAATCACCTATATTGCTGACAGAGCAGGACATGATCAACGCTATGCGATTGATGCACATAAACTCGATGAAGAATTAGCTTGGAAGCCCTCCATTACATTTGAAGAAGGCTTGTCAAAAACAATCGATTGGTACCTCGATAATACGGAATGGATCAAAAAAGTGACGAGCGGTGATTACCAAAATTACTACACCAAACAATACCATAACCGATAACTTTCATGGGATTATTTGGATTTTTTAGTACTAAACCGAAAAACCGACTAGCCCTCGATTTATCAAAAGTAAAAGTGGATATGCACAGCCACTTAATCCCTGGGATTGATGATGGAGCGCAAAATATGGAGGAGACAATCGCCATGCTTGCCAAATTTGAAGCCTTAGGATTTTCAAAAATAATAACGACACCACATATTAAACATCCCACTTATCCAAATTCAAGTGCCGACATATTGGATGGCTTAATCGAAGTGCGTAAGCAAATGAAGTTGGCGGGTATTAATCTCGAATTAGAGGCAGCAGCTGAATATTATTTCGATGAAACCTTGCTTGAAAAAATAAAAAATAAAGACCTCTTAACTCTTGGTGATAACTACGTATTGGTTGAATTTTCCTTTATTCATCCCCCTAGTTTTGAAGACTTGCTTTTTGATGGATTAATAAAGGCGGGATACAAACCAATTGTAGCTCATTTCGAACGGTATAACTATTTTCTTGGCTCAATAAAAAAGGCAGCCGAATGGCGGAAAAGAGGCGTGAATATTCAAGTCAATTTGCTTTCTCTCACCGGGCATTATGGCATGGAAATAAAGAAACAAGCTGAAATGCTCATTGATGCCTGTGAATTTGATTTCATCGGGACAGATTGCCATCGGATCGACCACCTGAAAATTCTTGAAGAAAATCTAACGCTACCTTATCTCGAGAAATTAAATAATTACATGACAAAAAATAGACTCCTTTGAAAATCCATCTATTAAGACACGCAAAGACAGAAGTGCTTTCACCAACCGGAAATGATGTTGATCGCGAATTAAATGCCAAGGGGTTGAGACAAGTTGCAGAAATGAAATTGTTTCTGTCAAAAAAAGATTGGGGGATTACAACGCTCTTTTGTTCAGCGGCTGCTCGCACACAACAAACACTAAAACTCTTAGCGCTAGCATCAACTTTTCATAAAGTTACTATTACAGAACGTCTGTATTTGGCGGAATCTAATGAAATTGAAAACTATATTGCTTCTCCGGAATGCCAAGATATTTTTATTATTGGACACAATAACGGATTGTCAGATTTTGCCCAAGAATTAATCAATGAACCCTATCTACTCAAAACCTGCTCGTATGTAGAAATTGAAGTGGAGGGCGAGAATTGGTCAGAATTTATAAGTCGAAGCGGAAAAATTATTTCTCATTATCACCCAAAGGTGGATTGATCCTTGGTTTTTTATTGTCCGATGAGGGAATATAATCATAGACTATTTGTTTCTCTGTTTCTTTTTGTGCCAACAAAATCTCCTCCTCCCTAATTTTAGCGTTGTATATTCCCTCCAAATCAGGCGGGTCAATCCCTAACTCTTTTTCTATTTCATATTGAAATTTTGGACGTTGAGGGCCTTTTGATCTATAATAGATTGCTAAAAAAAACCCAGCACTTAAGCCCATTAAATGTCCTTCCCATGAAATTCTTAAATTGGTTGGAAAAAGTCCCCAAACCATACTTCCGTATAGAAAGACAATCAATAAGGACAATGCTTGAAGCGGAAAATATTTTCGTATTATTCCAGACATAAATAGAAATCCAGCTAGGGAATAAATCACCGCACTCATTCCAATGTGATAAACACCCCGGTCCTCAGCAAAAACCCACAATAACAATCCACTCATAATCCAAGAAAGAATGAAAACCTTAAGACCAATTTTATGGTACGAATAAAAAAGTAAGGTACTTAAAAAAAATATGGCTGGAGAATTATTCAAGATGTGTTTTATATCATCTTGCGCATGAATTAAAGGCATAAATAATATCCCTTTAACTCCTTCTATACGCTTTGGCAACACCCCAAATTCATGGAGATTAGCCTTAAACAAGGAATCTGCCCAATATATCAACCACATCATTATAACAATGAATAAGCCTCTATACGCCGCGCTTTTTAATGAAATATCTTCTTGAATAATCCTTGACATGCGGCCCTAAAGACAAATCCTGTACCCTTTTATTGAATCTGACAATCTGTCCGAATGACCACTAATAGAACACAAACTTATTGTTTGACGATCGTCGCAATTTTTGGAAGGTCCTGAACCTGCAAAAAATAAGTACCTGATGCAAAATGCAACATCGAAAGGTTTTCGTCTTTAAGTGAAACTATAGTTGAATAGACAAGTCGACCCGTGTAATCGAACAACCATATATTTTTTCCAATGAATTCTTCCGGTAAGGAAATCGTTACTTCATTGGATGTTGGGTTGGGGAACACCAATAATGCCATTGAATTAGTAACTATTTTTAGCTCCAACGTGATGAGGCTATCGCAACCATCGCTATTTAATATGGTTTGGTAATAGGTTCCACTTTCTGAATAATTTACACTGTTTAAAGCATAAGATGTCAGCGCATTAACAGATAATGAAGTGTCACTATTTTGCAAAATAGTAACGTGCATTGTGTCTTTCTTCTGGCAACCAAATGGATCGGTAACTTGTAAATAATAATTCCCCGAAGTAGTAATATAAATCAAGGACGAATCTGGGCCCGGCTGCCAATTGTATGATAAAGAGGCACTGTTTAACAAGGATGCATCAAAATTTAAATCCACACAAGAAGAAGTATCTTGAGGTATTTCTAGATTTATTTGATAATTACTAAATGGTGCTAACTCATTGTCTATCCAAGTTAGCCGAGTCGTTAAAAATGTTTTTAAAGCAATTACTTGGTCATTATAACTTTGCCCTCCCAAATCATTCCAAACCGTAAAATTTCTCCCGGAGGCTTGGTCCAAAACAGTTGCCATGCTATCAATAAAACTCATAAATTCAGCGGTCGCTAATTCGTCTTGACGCAACACTTTCCAACGACAAGCTAATTCTTTTTTGTAGTTAGGGTCCGAATAAAGCTTTGACCACCAAAATGGAAAAGGCCAATAGGGATGCGTGATTTCCCAAACCCAACCATTCGTCATGTTCATGTCTTCATAATTCATAGCACGATCGTAATCCCAAGGTGGTCCTATTTTTAATTTTCCACCATCCGTATCTTTTTCCTTATACATAAATGTACTTCGTCCGTAACTGTCATAATTTACCGAAAATTCATTTACAATTAAGAAATCAATGAATGTGGACACATCAATAAATTTGTTGTAGCCAATTTGAGGATCCATAAAAGAAGTCGCATTCAAAGCATTTTCAAATGAATCAACGAATGAATGAATATAATTTTCTTGTACGGGAAGGATATCAACCGCTTTAGGGTCAACGTATTTAAATTCTACCGGATTGGAGCAAGTAGCACTATTTATCGGATCATAAGTTGAAAGCCATGCGCCAGGATCTCCATTAATATTCATTTCTATAATGTACCCTCCGGATAAATCTACGCCAGCAGTATCTGCAGGACTTAGATTGGCAATGTTTACCCGATTTACATCACGCTTGATGGCTTCTGTTAAGGTATAATAACCAATGTATTCACCATCTAAAATTATTTCACAGGGCCTTGTTCTTGGGGCATAAGTTCCCATGCGCCTAGAAAATTCATAGGTTATGGTGTTTTTTAGTAAACTATGATCTAAATATTCGGCTTTGAAAACAAAATCATTCTCAGATGGTAAGCCCATTAATACCGTGTCTATTTTTGCGCCACTTGCATTGATTAAATCAAAATCGTAATTCTTTTTTGGATATATCGGACCTGTAAAGCCTTGCCATTCCGTTAAGATCTGGCCTTCGTATGCATAATTCGTTTGATTAGCAAAATTCAATACACCCGGTCCATTATCAATAATTTGCATTAATACAGGGACTTTTATGTTGTCATTAATAGGTGCGTTAATCGTCGTTAATTTAACAATCGGAATATTACTTGATAAAAATATAAAAGGCTGAGCAGGCGTATTGCTAAATGTAATTTGCCAATTCATTAAAAATCCAATGTCAATCGCCCCCATGTCTCTACAAAGTAATTGCCATGTCCCGTTTGGATTTTGTCCATTATTTACATTTCCAAGTACTGACATGCTCTGAAACGAACCAGTAAATGGCGCATTACCAGCTGCAATAGCAGGACCTGTTCCCGCCAAACAGGTATTGATAAAATCATCGTTTCCTCCACCAATTCCAGAAAATAATAACGTTTCAGTTCCATCCGGAGCCCGTAATTTTAGTTCCATATCGGCACAATAGGTATGTGTCATACTTAAACATACACTTTCCAATCCAAAATTCTGATCAATGATTGATGGTAATCCTGTAATTGGAATATCAAATGCAATGGTTGTATTATCATCAGGTATCGTTTGATTTACAACGACGTTAAATGTTTGACTTCCTGCGCTGAAAACCGTGAGATAACAAAAAATAATACTAAAAACTTGCCTCATCTGGAAAAATCATTTGCTAAAGTAACTAGATTATTCAGATATTTTTATTTCTTCAACTATACTGTTTTATACATTTTTAGTAAAAATAATTACAAATCCTACTAGTATACAAAGTATATTTGCCGCTTTAATTTACATCCAATTGGAACAATGGTAAATACAATTTTTAAGGACAAGGTGGCCATTATTACTGGATCGAGCAGTGGAATTGGAAAAGCAATTGCTTTATCATTTGCCGTAAAAGGGACAAAAGTGGTTATAAATGGAAGGGATTCTGACCGCTTAAACAATACCGAATTAGAAATCAAACAAGTTACAAATGAAGTATTAGCCGTTTGTTGCGATGTTTCAACCATTTCAGGAAGTAAAGATCTCATTGATAAAACAATCGAGAAATTCGGGAAAATTGATTTTTTAATTAATAATGTTGGAATTTCTATGCGGGGCGAAATGGCCGATTTAAATCCCGAAGTATATAAAACCATTTTTGAAAGTAACGTTTTAGGGGCTGTTTACCCCACAATTCCCGCCATTAAATACATCAGAGAAACAAAAGGAAGTATTGTTTTTATCTCTAGTTTAGCTGCAATCCATGGTCTTCCTTTTTTATCCGCATATAGTTCTTCGAAATTAGCCTTAAGAGCAATAGCAGAATCTCTTCGAATTGAGGAAGCTAAAAATAACATCCATGTAGGTCTTGTGCTGGTTGGAATTACCGAAATTGAAGACCATAAACAAGCGGTCAATTTTGACGGAAGTATGATTTCATTGGAATCTAGAAATAATAAGAAGGCGCAAAGCAGAGAAGATGTCGCTAAGACAGTATTGAAAAATATTTCAAAACGGAAATTTATTTCTGTTCAAACATCTTTAGGTAAATTGAATTCCTTTTTACATGCGCGTTTCCCGCTATTAGTTGAACGGATTCTAATAAAAAACATAGGTAAATTCAATAATTTCACAAAATAATATGCTGATAGGAAGTAATTACGATAAAATAAAATGGACGGCATTTAATTTGGATTTACTAGAGCCCATTTGCTTTTTTAGCGACTTATTAATTGCTGCCATTTGCTTTTATTTTGCCTATAAAATTTTAAAGATGAATACCAAGTCGCTCTTTTTTTATTATTGGCGTTGGTTTTTTATTACGCTTGGGATTTCTATGATTCTTGGAGGTTTTGGGCATCTCCTGTATAATTACACAGGCGCTTTTGGAAAATGGTTTGGGTGGTTAGGTTCAATATTTAGTTCGATCTTTCTGGAAATGGCGTTTATTTCTATTTATCCCAAAACCAAGGTAAAAAAGAACCTCTACCTTATTTCATATGTTAAACTATTACTCATGATAGTTATCGAACTATTGATCTTTTCATATGTCGACATTAACAAAAATCAAGCTATAGGATTAATTATCCCTTCTATGAATTCCTTTATTGGCATTGGATGCTGTGCCGGGTATTTAGGCTATTATTATCAGAAAAATATTGCCGAAAACTTCAAATACTTTTGGATTGGAGTGTTAGTTTTAGTTCCAACAACTGTATTTCAATCACTTAAAATTAATCCACATCAGTATTTTGACCGTAATGATTTTTCACATTTAATTCTAATTTTGTCGTTGATAGTGTTTTATCAAGGCATAAAAAAACTTTCGAAAATTGATTTTATTAAAAGCGTGGCTTAACGCATTCAGATTACGGACACTTCCCTTGTCAATTTCAGGAATTCTGGTTGGTCTCGCATTGGCAAACATCAATGGAGATTGGGATGACATTCTTTTTTGGGGAGCAATTGGTACAACACTTTTATTTCAAATTACCTCAAACTTAGCCAATGATTTAGGGGATACACTTAAAGGTGCCGATACCGAAAAACGCATCGGGCCTATGCGGAGTGTTCAGTCAGGATTAATTTCAAAAAAAACGATGGCCCTCGCTATCCTAATCGCGGTTGTCCTTTGTGTCTTCTCTTCTGCCTTCTTGATTTACCATTGCGCAAAGACACTATCTGAATCCTCTATATTAATTTATGGCGTACTTGCTCTGCTTTGCATAATCGCCGCCATTACCTATACCATTGGCAAAATGGCTTATGGATACCATGGCTTAGGTGACCTAATGGTCTTCATTTTCTTTGGAGCGGTGAGTGTGAATGGGTCTTTTTGCTTATTTGGGAATCCCATAAATAGCGAAACAATCCTGGCCTGTATCAGTATTGGGACATGGAGTGTTGGTGTCCTCAACCTAAATAATATGCGAGACCAGGAAAATGATAAGCAAAGTAATAAAAATACTTTAGCGGTAAAATTTGGGTATTCTGGTGCGAAAAACTACCATGTTGGACTACTAATTATTGGGATGATCAGTTGGACAATTTTAATATGTTCTTTATATTTAAAAGAAAGGTCTGCGGTATATTTTATTTCGTTATTGCCATTACTTTTCTTTATTAAACATTTATTGAAAATAAAGAAAATAGTTAACCCAAAAGATTTTGATCCGGAATTAAAGGTGCTAGCTTTAACTACGTTTTTTGCTTCAATTCTTCTATTTATTACAAGTTTTCTAATATAATATTTTGTTTAATTATAGGCTTGTATAGAATCTCAACTGAATATATTTCAGTAAATTTGTTCACTATCAACACATATATATGAAGATTTTAGTTTGTATTAGTAAATCCCCGGACACCACTTCGAAAATTTCTTTTATTCAAGACAATAAAGTATTCGATGAAAACGGGGTGCAATTTATTGTTAACCCATACGATGAATGGTATGCGCTGGTTCGTGCGCTTGAATTAAAAGAAACCCTAGGAGGGCAAGTTTCCATTATTACTGTTGGAACGGCTAACGATGATGCTATAATGCGCAAAGCATTGGCAATTGGCGCCGACGAAGCGATTAGAATTGATGCTGAACCTAAAGATGCTTATTTCACCGCTTGCCAAATTGCAAATTTTGCAAAAGAAGGAAGCTTTGATTTGATCTTAACTGGAAAAGAAACAATCAATTATAATGGATCACAAGTCGGAGGTATGCTTTCAGAAATCCTGGATCTTCCTTTTGTATCTCTCGCTTCACGTCTCGAAGTGAATGGAAATACTGTTAGTGTCGAAAGAGAAATCGCCGGCGGAATTCAAGTAATTGAGGCTAATCTTCCATTAGTTATTTCATGTTCCAAAGGAATGGCAGAGCAACGTATACCTAATATGCGTGGTATTATGGCGGCCCGGACGAAACCTTTACAAGTAATTTCTCCAATAAGCACAGATGATTTGACCAGTTACGTTTTGTTTAACACCCCCTCATCAAAAGCTGCAGTTAAAATGATAGATGCTTCAAATATGGATGAATTAGTGCAATTGCTGCATAACGAAGCAAAAGTTATATAAAAAATATTCAAATTATGGTTTTAGTTTACATTACAACTCAACACGGTATAGCAAAGTCTGCACTTGAAACAGTAAGTTATGCACGTAAATTAAATGAACAAGTCGTTGTTATCACATGCGGAAGCGCTTCTGCTAATGAATTAGAAATACTTGGAAAATATGGTGCGAAATCAATCTTGGTAAATCGAACAATCGATGGCGAAGATTCGCAACAGTTGGCTCGCCTTATTTCATCCTTTGCTTTATCATTAAAGGCAGAAACAGTTATGTTTTCGCATGATTTTATTGGAAAAGGAGTTGCGCCTAGGGTTTCTGTTAGACTTAAAGCTGGCTTGGTTTCTGGGGCAATATCGTTACCAGAAACTGATGGTTCAATAAAAATAAATGTGTTTTCAGGAAAAGCAATTGCATTTGTAAAAGTAAATTCTCCCGTGAGAATCATTTCTCTTTTACCGAATAGCGTAGCACCAGAAATTACAGGCGTTAACTGTGCTGTGGAAGAAATAACAGGTGATTTTGGCGCTGCTGCCATCAAGGTGTTATCGACAAAAAAGCCAGAAGGAGATATCGCATTACCTGAAGCAGAACTCGTTGTTTCTGCAGGTAGAGGAATGAAAGGGCCAGAAAATTGGGGGATGATAGAAGGACTAGCCAAAGCATTAGGAGCTGCAACTGCTTGTTCTAGACCTGTAGCTGATATTGGTTGGAGACCACATCATGAACATGTCGGCCAAACAGGTGTAGCTATACGTCCTAATTTATATATTGCTATTGGTATTTCTGGAGCTATCCAGCATCTAGCAGGGGTTAATGGCTCAAAAGTAATTGTTGTGGTAAACACAGATAAAGAAGCACCTTTTTTCAAAGCTGCTGATTATGGGGTTATTGGGGATGCATTTGATGTAATACCAAGGTTAACCGAAGCAGTTCTTAAGTTCAATGCTGAAAATAATTAATTATTATTTTGTATTTTTATCCTATAAGTTGAACATGACATGCAAAAGATAAAGTTAGAAATCGTTGGAATAACATACAGTCAAACGCAATCCGGCTCTTATGTACTTACGCTAGCTGAAGATGCCGGGAAAAGAAAATTACCCATCGTTATAGGAGGATTTGAGGCTCAAGCTATTGCTGTTGAACTTGAAAAAATGGTTCCTAACAGACCTTTAACGCATGATCTTATAAAGTCTTTTTGTATTTCCTACGGTGTAATTGTGACGGAGGTAATTATCTATAAATTTCTTGAAGGGGTGTTTTACGCTAAAATTATTTGCGAAAAAGACGGGCAAACTACTGAAATAGATTCACGAACATCAGATGCAATTGCAATTGGTGTCCGTTTTTCTTGTCCAATTTATGCTGTAGAGAAAGTACTGGAAGAAGTCAGTAACACCAAAAGCATGGAGGAAATAGACGAGGAGGACGATGACATAGAAGAACAATTAGAAGTGGAGGAATCCGGTGACGATAACATGAAATTTCACGAATACAGCATAGAAGAATTGAAAAAGCAATTGAAGGAGGCTATAGAAATTGAAGATTATGAATTAGCTTCTCGTCTTAAGGATGAAATCAACGAAAGAACTAACTAAGAAATATGCCTTATAGCAGTGCCGCTCTAGACAAAAAAAAGGTGATAATGATCAAAATAAGATTGATTGTCATGATCTTTTTACAATATTTTGTTTGGGGCGCTTGGTTGATTACAATTGCGAATTATTGGTTTAGCACGAAAGGATGGAACGCTACAGAATTTGGAGCGATCTTTACCACCATGGGTATATCTTCTGTTTTTATGCCCAGTTTAATGGGGATTGTCGCCGATCGATATTTGAATGCGGAGCGCTTATTTGCCTTGTTACATTTCCTTGGAGGAGTATGTCTAATGATAATTCCCTTCGTAAATGATTCTCTCACCTTCTTTTGGGTAATCCTAATCGCCATGCTTTTTTATATGCCGACGATTGCGCTATCAAATGCCATTAGTTACAGTGTATTAACAAAATACAAATTAGACATAGTTAGTACCTTTCCACCCATTCGAGTTTGGGGAACTCTCGGTTTTATAGCTGCTATGTGGCTGACAAATTTAACCGGAAACAAAGCATCCGCTAATCAATTTTACTTTGCTGGAATAGCGGCAGTTATTTTAGCAATTTATGCGCTTAGCTTACCAAAATGTCCTCCAATTCCAAAAGATAATACGAAACAAAGTTGGGTTCAAGTTCTTGGTTTAGATGCCTTTAAATTATTAGCTTCCTATAAAATGCTCATCTTCTTTCTGTTTTCATTGTTATTGGGTGGTGCGTTGCAATTGACAAACATGTACGGGGATGTATTTCTTGATCACTTCAAAGAAATTCCTTTGTATGCGGAATCATTTGCTGTCAAATATTCAACGATAATAATGTCTATTTCACAAATTTCAGAAACATTATTCATCCTTGCGATTCCATTTTTTCTTTATCGATTTGGAATAAAAAAGGTGATGCTAATTAGTATGATCGCCTGGGTTTTACGATTTGGTTTATTAGCGTACGCTAATCCTGCAGATGGGCTTTGGATGATAATTATCTCCTGTATCGTTTACGGAATGGCGTTTGACTTTTTTAATATTTCCGGCTCTCTTTTTGTCGATTCAACCGTTAATCCAAGTATTCGATCGAGTGCACAAGGATTGTTTATGATGATGACTAACGGCTTTGGTGCTATTTTAGGGAGTCTTGCCAGTGGCTATTTAATTGATCACTATTTTCTCTTTTCGGATGGCAGCAAAGATTGGACTGGAATTTGGATTTGTTTTGCCGTGTATGCCTTATTCATCGCGGTGTTTTTTGCGCTCTTATTTCATCACAAGCATGACCCAAAACAACTCGGAGAAATTAAACACTAAAAAAGTGCTTAAATTATAGAGATTTCCCAAAAACATCCCTACTTACTATTCGTTTTTTCTTTGTCTCGATTGGGAAAGTGAGGATGAAGAAAATTTCGAGTCGAAAGCGATACCAAAAAGTACCGAAGTTTCGATGTGTCATTTGATTTAAGTGTCTCTCGACTCACTTCGGCAGCCGAAGTGAGTCGAGATGCTCGTTAACCGTTCTTTTGTACTTGTGCTGAGCTTGCCGTAGTATCAAGACAAAAGGAAAAAGAAAATAAATTCCTATGTTTATCAGACAAAAGTGATAGTATTTATTTTTACCTTTAAAATATTATACTTGTACGATTGCGAAGACTCAATTATTTATTAATTTTATCAAAAAAAAAGACATGAAAATTTTATTCTCTTTTGCACTAATAATGATGACCTCACTTAGTTTCTATGCTCAAAAAGCAAGTTCTTATGAAGGTAAGTTGGACGGGCTTGAAATAAAAGCAAGTATTAATCTATTGAGTGGAGAAAGTTCTGGTAGCTTCTTTTTTATTACTCAGCCAAAAGAAATTTACGAGCTTATCATGGTAAACAAAGCAGATAGTCAGATTGAAATCAAGGTAATACTAAACGGCAATAAACACGCAAGTGGTACGCTAAATCAAACAAAAATAGATGGCATAACGCATTTAAACGGAGAGATCACCAAAGAAGATGGAAAGAATGCGGTAATCGAATTAGTTGAATCTAACTAGTCGCTTAAAAAATATCTAGTTTATATACCTCGCCTAGTGTTTCATTATTTCTGATAGTTACCTCCAAATCATTAATTAAACCATCAGCTATATCGTATACCCATCCGTGGATATGTAGCTCTTTCTTTTTCTTCCACGATCCTTGTACGATTGACGTTTTTGCCAAATCAAACACTTGTTCCTCTACGTTTAATTCAACAAAACGATTAAAACGATCCTTTTCCGCATCAATAGCATTTAATTCAGTGGCATGATGTCTATACACATCCTTTATGTGACGAATCCAATTGTCAATTAATCCAATATGTTTATTACTCATCGCAGCATGAACACCTCCACAACCATAATGGCCACAAACGATGATATGCTTCACGTTTAAAACATTGACCGCGTAATCTAAAACAGATAACATACTAATGTCTGTATGAATCACCATATTGGCAATATTACGATGGACAAAAACCTCCCCAGGTTGTGCGCCAATAATTTCGTTGGCAGGCACACGGCTGTCCGAACAACCAATCCATAGTAATGGGGGCTGTTGACCTTCCGCTAAACGATTAAAAAAATCAGGGTCTTTCTCTAAATTCTTAGATACCCACACCTTATTGTTATCTAATAAGGATTTATAGAAGTTTTCCATATTCATTCTATTAAATTAATACTTTTATTTTAAATCAATATGAATTAACTCGACACTAATGTTTTTTGAGGGGGCTTTATACATCATAAATTCTCTCATGAGTTCTAGCACATCAAAATCAATAGTTTTACAAGCTGTACCATCAAGTCTTAACCGATAATCAGAAGGGATATTATTTAATTCCGCTTTAATACTTGCCTTATTCAAAAAAGAAACATCTTCAGAAAAGACCAATACAATAAGCCCATCATTTATTTCTTTTCGATAATCATTTTTAAAGTTTTTACGCAATAAAAAGAACATGGAAACAACAATTCCAATAGCAATTCCAATTAACAAATCAGTAAATAAAACGCCTAAAATAGTAGAGACAAAAGGGATAAATTGTTCCATACCATTTCGAAACTGTTCTCTAAATAAATCTATTTTGGTGAGTTTATACCCTACAAAAACCAATAGTGCCGCTAAGACTGAAAGCGGAATTAGATTAAGCCATTTAGCGACAAATAAAACAGCTAGCAGAAGCCAAAAACCATGTAATATAGTCGATAATTTAGACTTTCCACCACCACTAATATTTGCCGAACTTCTTACTACCACTTGAGTTATTGGCAGTCCACCAATTAACCCAGAAAGTATGTTTCCAATTCCTTGCGCTTTAAGCTCTCTATTTGTCGGGGTAATCATTCTTTCTTTATCTAACTTATCGGTCGCTTCTGCACCTAACAACGTTTCTAAACTACCGACAATAGCAAGTGTAAAGGCAATAATATAGCAATTGATATTCCTTAAAAAAGAAAGGTCTGGATGCACAAAATGATTAAAAAGATCAGCAGGTGTATTTAATATAGGCAATTTAACTAAATGAGATGCTTTTATAGCAATAGAAGGGGAGAAAGACAGAAATAATTGATTAATAATAATTGCAAAAACAACGACCAATAATGAACCAGGAATGAGCGAGAAAAAACGGATTTTTTTAACATATGATAAATCAAGTACAATAAATAAGGCTAATGAGATCAAACCGATGATAAATGATCCCACATTTGAATTTTGGATAGCATAAAATAATTCAGTTAATGTATTATGCCCATCTTTTTGGATAAATGCCTCATCTCCTATAAAATCAGCGTCAAACCCGATTAAATGTGGCATTTGCTTTAATATTAAAATAATCCCAATCGAAGCCAACATGCCCTTAATAACAGCTGAAGGAAAATAATTAGCGATTAACCCAAAGCGCAGATAACCTGCTATTAATTGAATAATTCCCGCTATGACAACCGCTAACAAAAATCCTTGATAACTACCTAATACAGTAATTCCCCCTATAACTATGGTAATCAAGCCAGCTGCTGGTCCTGAAACGCCTTTGCTAGACCCACTTATCGCACCTACGATAATTCCACCAATAATCCCTGCCAAAATTCCTGCAAAGGGACTTGGCAGTCCTGGAATTCCAGCCACGGAGGTGGAAGCTAATCCAAGGCCAATACATAATGGCAAGGCCACAAAAAAAACTACGATACTCGCTGGCAAATCTTTTTGCCAAGCTTTAAAAAAATGATTCATTGCTATAAAATTTAAATAACTACTCGGTAATTTATCTAAATTTTATTTTCTGGGGGGGAATAAGGTATTTCTAAGTATACCGGTTTTGGAATCTGATTATTATGGCTCAAATAAATAGTCTGTTGATAAACATCACAAACAAAATGATTCGAACTTGAATTTTTATTATCAATTACATAGAATTCTGCATCAACTTCCCCCTCACTATCCTCTGTCGAAAAATCTCCAAGCCCCTCTTCAGTTGAAACATCGCCTAACTTAATACTCGCTGATTTATATTCGAACAGATAACAAACGGAAATTAGTTGCAATAAAAATAACTTCAAAAACAGTAATTTGATTATCGCACCTCGATTTACCATATGACAAAAGTAAGTTGAAAATTTAAAAAATAAGCTGATTAATCAAATAACATTTAATTTTTTTCCGACTTTAATAAATGCCGCTATTGCTTTATCTAAATCTTCAATAGAATGAGCTGCTGAGACCTGCGTTCTAATTCGTGCTTGATCCTTTGCAACAACAGGATAGAAAAAACCAATGGCATACACTCCTTCTTTCAATAGTTCATTCGCAAAATTTTGTGATAAGGCCGCATCATAAAGCATTATTGGCACAATTGGAGAATCCCCTTTTTTGATATCAAAACCTGCAGCAATAATCTTTTCCTTGAAATACAAAGTATTCCGTTCTAATTTATCTCGTAACTCCGTAGTAGAAGAAAGAATTTCGAAAACTTTAATTGATGCGCCAACAATTGCTGGGGACAATGAATTCGAGAACAAATAAGGACGAGAACGTTGACGTAACATTTCAATTACTTCTTTACTGCCAGTAGTATATCCGCCCATTGCACCACCAAGCGCTTTTCCAAGCGTGCCGGTAATAATATCTATACGATCCATTACACCACAATATTCAGGAACTCCTCTACCCGTTTTACCAATAAATCCTGCTGAATGGCATTCATCAGTCATAACCAAGGCGTCATATTTATCAGCTAAATCACATATTTTATCCATTAAAGCGATGTCACCGTCCATCGAAAAAACCCCATCCGTTACAATAATACGATGTCTTTGAGCTTGCGCTTTAATTAATTGCTCTTCCAGGTCCTGCATATTGGAATGCTTATAGCGATAACGTTGCGCTTTGCATAATCGAACGCCATCTATAATTGAAGCATGATTTAGTTCATCTGATATAATCGCGTCCTCCTCAGAAAATAATGGTTCAAAAAGCCCTCCATTTGCATCAAATGCAGCTGCATAAAGAATGGTGTCTTCGGTGCCATAAAACTCAGCGATTTTACGTTCGAGTGTTTTGTGAATATCTTGCGTACCACAAATAAAACGAACCGATGACATACCAAAGCCATGTGTATCCAATGTGTCTTTTGCAGCTTGCACAACCTCAGGATGAGAAGAAAGTCCCAAGTAATTATTCGCACACATTACCACTACATTCTCCCCTGAACTAACCTGAACACTTGCACCTTGAGGGCTAGTTATAACACGTTCTTTCTTTAGAAGACCTTTCTCTTGAATGGATTGCAACTCATCTGCTAAAAATGATTTTATCTTTCCGTACATATTTATTTTTTTATAAATTCTCGACTACGCTTAACCAACAAACTCAATAATACATTGGCGTCCTTTGGATCAATTTTTTTTCCAAATCTAATCGTTTTATTTAGGTATTCAAATTGAATTCTTTCCCCACCATTAATCCAAGGAGAGGATTCCCAAACACTTTGTATTGAATTAGTTTCCGGATAAATCAACGTAATTTGTTTTATATTTTCATGATAATATATCGTTGATTTTCCGTAGTTAGAGATTGCTTTTTTTATATGCAATCCAACTTCGTCTATTTTGATTTTTTCTTTTCCATATTGAAGCCATAAAAAAGCTTTGGTAACACGAAAAGCATAATAAAACCAAAATGCCAAAGACACAACTATAATTATTTTCTCTTGACCTGTTAACACTAATGAATTAAAAGCCCAAATTAAAGTAATACCAATAACGTACCACATGGCCAACCAAGCTCCCATCATTAAGTTTACCAAAAATTTCTTTTCGGTATCAATGACAATTGTTGTCTTATTTAAATGATCAACGAAAGTAATACGTTGTCCAATTGATTTCATACTACAAAAATAAAACAAAAAACCCCGGCATTTGCCAGGGTTTTAATAAATAGTATACTACTTAGTAATTCCAAACGTCATGTTCCCAATTACGCATCGTATTTTTAAATTGTTCCGCTTGATATAATGCATCTACACCATAACGATAATCTTCAATTTCTTGATCGAATCTATTAGAGCTTTTATAGATCTGACCTGAAAAACGTCTTTTCCAAAATAAATCATCGAAAGACATCCATTGCGCATCTGATTTGTCATTGTAAACAAAATAATTAACGATAACATTTCTCAATTCAGGGAAATACAACCAAAACATTTCTTTTTCGGCCCATTCTTCTGTATACTCTTCGAAACCGTTATCGTAACGATACGCTTTGCCACTTTTATTATACACTAATAAGTCGCCACGTTCGTCATCAGCTTGACCATCCGCTACGGTATACCTAGCAACTGGTGCAATAGCAATGATTCGCTTCTCAAACATAGATAACTCCTTGTCAAAATACCAATCTTCTTTAATGTTGTATGCAAATATACTATTAGATGCCGCATACATTATTTTATAGTCTTTTTTTACTACAGTACCAACAATTGCTGCATCCCACCACGCTGTAAATTTATCCTTATCTACCGCTAAAAAAGATTCGTAATCAGGATCCGCAGCTATAGCAGAATCAAGGAACTCTTGCAATGTTTGATCCGTTCTTACAACAAGAATTGTATCTTCCGGATCACTCAATCTAGGTAATTTTAAATCATCCCCTTTGCCGTTCGCTGAAATAATATCTGAGATTATTTTTTTGTATTGAGAATTCAGAAAATAATCATTGCCAGAATAATTAGCATTTTTTACAACTGGGTATTTCAAGCTGTAACCGTCTTCTAAAGTTGGATAATTGTCACTTGCTACCTGGTAAAGTGTTAAATCACCTAAAAGTATGTGTCGCAAAATGATTGTCCACAAAGACCAATTACTTTGATTTCTATTCCAAGCTGTATTATCAACTTCCTTAACACTTGAAGGACTATAAGTTGAAGATTCTCCATCTCCACCATCAAAAGAATCGAAAGGCAAAAATATGGAATGATTTATTTTTTCTCGAGCATCGATCCGCGAATAAACCCGCTTAGCAAAGGCATAATCTGCCGCGCGAACGAATTCATAAGGACGAGCAGCGCCTACAGGTAATTCTTCTTGAAGAACTACTCCATCAATCACGCCATTTGAAGGCTGATTTAACGGACCTCTCATTGGATCACCCTGTGCACTTACAAAAGACGACAAGCCAATACAAAAATAAATTAATCCAATAGTTGCTTTCATAATTTCCTAGTTTGTAACTTTTAAAATTCCTTGAGCTGGAACTGCTGATCGAACACCATTTCGGGTATAAAAAATTTCGATCGCCACCTTTTTCCCAACGCGTACTTTTGAAACAGCACTTCCTGGAATTGCTTTACCGCTAAAAGGAACATCATCAATCGTTCCACCAATAACATTAAAGGCAATACCTGTGAACGGTGAATCAGCTCCAAGGCTAACGTTAGCAATGAATCCTGTAGATTTAGATATTGTAGATCCTGATACTTGCGCATTTGGAAATGGCTTAACTTTATATCTAAAAGTACCAAAACTTCTAGATTTACCATCTTTATCTTTACCAGACAACGTGATTGAAACCTGTTTTGTTCCTTGAGCTACATTAACATAGTATCCTTTATAATTACCATTCGCATCGCTCCAAGTTGCAGGAGTGGCTGACCCACCTGAAACACTAATAGAAGATGATACTACACCTGCAGCAACTGGAACCACTTTATTTTGCCATCCAGTATACATAATTGACAATTCAGGTAAAGCAATTGAACCGTTAGGTTGAACAATCTGTACTTTCCAAGACCAAGGCCGTTGCTTAGGAACTCCCGCTTTGTTATAAATAGTTACCGTACCAGATAAGTTCATTTCCCCATTATTTGCTGCCGTAGTTTTAACCGTTCCAATTCCATTTTCAATGGTAATTGAACCTGGTCCAGTAACAACTGGATTGTTATCCGAATCATAAGCTGCCATAGTTACTTTAAGTTCAATAGGCTCTCCCGCAGTAGCCACACCAGGACCACTAACTAATTCTTGAATTTTATTGAAAGAATATTCGCCCGTTGTTACTTTACTCTTAAGTAAGTTAACTGCTTTTGCTCTTGCTGCTAATATATCATTTTCAAGTGATGAAAGAGAAGCAATCGCTGCAACTAAAGGAGAGTGATCAAAAGTTTTAGCTATCCAGTGGATATTTTTTTGCTCATGGTGATCATTTAATTCCTTTTTAGTCAATTCCTCATAAATTGAGGCTAATGCCGCTAAATCTTCTTTATTAACCTTATTACCAGGAGCATTAAACATCTTGTTAATTTGAGCCGTTAAATCAGTATTATCTTTAAAGGTATTGATGTCTTTAACTTTTACTACCCATTTAGCATTATCACCTTCTTTGTATGAACCTGTAGTTTCAACAATGAATTTTCGGTATGCATTAAACTTCTTCCACAATTTAATACCATCTTTATCTGCCTCTAATTTTTTAATATCAGAACCTATTATTTCATGCATTGGGACATCAAATTGATCTTTAGCTTGAACAGCATCTAGGTTCATTCTAATAGGAAGTAAAGGCTTTTTTGAATTGTATTTTATCCAAATAATTTTGTCTAATTTCTTATTTCCAAAATCCTTTACATTTTCGCCACTTTTTTCTAAAATTTTCAATTTAATGTCATCGATGAATTTAATCATTGAGCCAGTTTCCTTATCAATTTTAGTAATTAAGTCAAGGTATTGCTTTATTTTAATCTTTTTAGCTTTACCTGCTTCATCATCTAAACTAGTGTTCATTTCTTGCACTAAGTCTTTTCTTGCAGCATCACCTCTCTCAAATTGAGTAATATTACCTCTTTGAATGTTTTCTTCTATTGCAACAAAAGCGTCTAGAACTGACTTAGATACATTCAACGCAAGAAGCGCCGTAAGTACCAAATACATCATTCCAATCATCTTTTGTCTTGGGGTTTCTTTACCACCAGCCATAATCTATGTTTTTAAATGTTTATAATAAAATATTTTGGTTGTTGGCTTTCTTAGCTTTTCATCGCTTTTAACATGTTGCCATAAACATTGTTCAAATCAGTTAAGTTTTGAGCCAAAACAGCCATGTTTTCACGGTATAAACGTGTGTCTTCAGCAGAAGCAGAAAGATTACCCATCATTTCCACTACTTGTTTTTGGAAACCTTGAGTTGCCTCTAAATGAGCTGAAGATCCTTGTAATTGAAGCTCATAAACATTGTTCAATGCCCCAAGATTTTTAGATACTTTTTGCATTTGCTCACCAAATGACTCACCTTCTAATGTATTTGAAGTTAATCCAGCAATAGAAACTGAAGCTCTTTCATAGGCATCAGAGAGAGAAGAAACTTTATTTGAAGCTGCCTCTAAACTTGCCACATAAGAATCAGTAGCAGTTGCTGCAGAAGATACACTTTTCAATTGTTCTGCATTATGACTTAAGTCACGCATAGCTGAACCTAAACGATCTAAAAGAGACTGATCAATTTTCGCATTTGCTAAAAGTTCGTCAAATTTTTCTGTAATTCCCGTTGATGATGATCCACCAGAACCACTTCCCAATTCCATCGGCTTAGGAAATGCTTGAAGTTCTTCAGCAGTTTGTGGCCTTTCGTCCTCAGGTAAAAGGTACGGGTAATAAACAGCCCAATTGGGCTCAGCATGCAATGGCTCCATTGCACTCAATGCAAAAATAACTGCCTCAGTAGTCAAACCTACGATTAACATGATATCACAATATGGCCAGTGCATGATTTTAAATAATGCCCCTAAAATAACGATAGCTGCACCGTAACCATAAACCATTTTCATTAAATTCTTGTACCCTTTTGATGCGAAAAAACCGCCTGACTTACCACTCATAACTTTTAGATTTTTAAATTAAACTTATATTGATTGAATTGTTACAGATTTACTTATTTTAATTGAATATCACTTTGGATTTCTTCTCCATTTTCTGCTTCTAGATCCTTTCCACCTCTTCCTAAGTGCGTCATTACATTTCTAAATCCAATGTAGCACTTAGCAGTATCTTGATATTCAAATGTCCGTGTTGAATTCATAAGATAGTATCCTATATCTTTCCAAGATCCGCCACGAATAACTTTACGCTTTTTAATAGGATGATCACCATCTTTTGCATCGTATTGATTGTCCGAGTTTAAATCATGTGTGAATTCACTGTAAGAGGCTTCGTAAGCAGTTGAACACCATTCAGCGACATTACCAGCCATACAATACAAACCAAAAGCATTTGGATTATAAGAATATACCTTAACCGTGTGGAAACCACCATCTTCAAAGTACCTACCTCTCATCGGTTTAAAATTGGCTAAGAAACAACCATTGGCATTTCTAATGTATGGACCTCCCCAAGGATATTGAGATAAATCTAAATCGCCACGAGCTCCTCTTTCCCATTCTGTTTCTGAAGGTAATCTAAAGTCATTTACAAATAAATCCCCGTTAGACAACAACCAGCTATGATATAATTGAGTTCTCCAAACAGAGAATGCTTTCGCTTGTGTCCATGTAACACCAACAACAGGATAATTATCATAAGCCGTATGCCAAAAATAGTTTTGCGTCATTGGATCATGGAAAGAATAGGTAAAGTCCCTCACCCAACACATTGTATCAGGGTAAACATGAATTCTTTCTTTAATAATGAATCTACTTCTATCTGTATGCCCACGAATTGCATTGTGCTGACCTTTCGTATTTGTATAACCTAAATCCAAATCTTGTCCTGGATTAATTAATATACCGCCTTCTATAAGTGCTACACCATTTTCATCAGTAGGAACGGAAGCAAAATTAGATGGGTCAATCAACGTTGGATCTCTGTATACTGTAGAATCAAACATCACTTGACTTCCATCAATATTTAATGTAGATCTATGTAGACCATTATTTTTATAATCTTTTGAGAGTGGATCACGACGATGATTTCCTGATAAATCTTCTTGTAAATAATTATAAGAATTTCGAGCGTCTACGTCAGCCGTTTGAATTTTTCCACGTTTTGCTGCCTCTTTAAAATCAATCCAGAAATAATCATAGAATAACAGACGTGTATCTAATTGTTTATTTTTAAAGAATTGTTCTTCTTGACCTAAGTACATATCTGACAATAAAAAAGCGGTTTCAGGATCAGTATAATCAATTGGAACTTCCCAATTTAGTGTAAAAAACTTTCTATTTTCTATACGACCTCCATTAGCTTCTAATAATTTCTTGTCGAAATCCTTAGGGGCATCCGTTTTCATATCTGCTGCCTTTCCTTCTTTAGAATAAGCATAAAAGATATTAGAAACCTCCATTGGATTTAAGGTTAAATCAATGTCTTTTCTGGTTATTTTCTTTGGCGCTTTGTCAAGTCCCGCTTTTTCCCAATCAAAACCATTTACCTTAATCCCATCGTAACCTGTTAAATAAAGATAAGCTTTATCTAATTCTTCTACGCCTTCTGCATTTAAAAATGGCTCAAACGGTGTGTTAGCCCCTTGAACATCGGATCCTTGAGAGATCAACGAGCGATATGGCTCTTTGAAAAAGTCATCGGGCACATTCACCCATTGTTCTGCATCATCAGCCGATTGCCTTTTGTACAATTTTTCTCTTGCCATTGAATCACGAACCCAATCAACAAACTGTCGATACTCATTGTTGGAAATTTCAGAAGCATCCATATAGAAAGCTTGAACTGACACAGTTCGCGTTCTTGCGGTATGCAATCCCATGATGTCTTCATCATTCTCACCTGATTGATATGCTCCTGAAGGAACATAAATCATTCCATAGGGAACTTTACCTGGGCCTAAAATATCGGGATAGAAAGTATCCCGTCCTTGAACGCCAACTAAATTACCGTCGATGTCATCACAAGCGGAGAACATTAACAAAACTACTACTAGAGCAAAAAATCTTTTCATTTTATACTTATTTAAGTTCAATCGTTTTTCAAACTAACTTTGCTACAGGTCATCAAGGTTTGCTATAACGTATGAACAATAAAAATGGTTACAACCTAATTAATTAACTTTTATAACCACCTCGGGTGATGTGCTTTTGTCTTTGGAGGTGGGGGTAAATAATAACAATACTTGACCATCATTTCATGTGATCCTCGTGAAACACTTGAAAGTTTATTTAAGGTTAAATCATAAGAATAACCAACTGTTAAATTGGCAATCGGATTGTATCCCAGAATGATAGCTACCGCATCAGAAGTTCTATAAGTTATTCCTCCATAAGCTAACTCTTTGTTGTTTTTAACATAGAAATAACGTGCATTAATATCTGCTGAAAACTTGACCATATCAGTTCTAAGCAAAAGATTAGCATCAATGTTACCACCGGCAATATCTTTCATTTTATAGCCACCCATTACGTAATAATGACGAGCGGACTGATACGTAGATGGCGTAGTAAGAACTCCCACACTTGAAAATTCAGATTCACTTAAATGCGTTGATGATAAACCTGCATAAAAATTCTTTCCTTTAAAATAAGCACCAAAATTTAAATCCAAACTTGCAGCTTGAAATCCAGCAGCTGGAAGCGAAGGGTCAATCAAGGTTGCAGGTGGCACCCATGTTGGATTCATACCATAAGTCATTATTCCAAGGCCAATCCCAAGACCTAAGCGGCCAACGTTTCCAATTTGTATCGGATAAGAGTAATTTAATAAAACATTATTTTGTCTAGAAAATCCAATTGCGTCATGATAAAAAGAAATTCCTAGACCACCAGGAAAGAAGCGATTCATGTTAGCTTCAATATTTAAGATTGCTGAATTTGGTGCTCCGTTTACTTTATCCCATTGATTCCGATAAATTGTGGTAGCACAAATACCATCGTCTAAACCAGTTTCGCCTGGATTAATACTCATTTTATCGTAGAAAAAATGAGTTAGCAACTTGTCTTGCTGACCAATAGCGTTACTTGTAACAAGTAAAACTAATATAGATAAAAGTCTTATTTTCAACAGTTTCAGTTTTATTTAACATATAAATTAATTCTAAACTCAGCAGTTTAAGCTTAAAATTGAATGCTAAAATAAATAAAAAAATTAAAACTCAAAAAAAAAGTTTGTTTTATCTTTATAATTGATGGTTTTATTTAGCCTAGTACACTGAAATCAGGGAGTTAATTATCGGGGCATTGTGTAAAGTTAAATTCTCAGCTGATAATGGCTGTATTTATCCAAGCTTTTGATAGGTTTTCCACCATAAATCCGGCATTTCATTTTTCATTGCCATGTCATAGTCAAATTTATTACAAGGCACTAAGTGGTGGCGTTCAAATTTTGAGAATTCACTTGGAGGATAAGGAACCTCCATCCACCACCTATCAGATTTATTACTGCGATAAAAAACTATTTCATGCTCGCCTTTTTCCAAGAAAACCGTAAATCTTGTATAATCCAACTTGCTCCCAACCGGAAAATCACCTTTTCTAGCAAAATATCCATCCATAAAATACCAGCACATTTGTGCGATGAGCTTTGTCTCTATAAATGAGTTAGAAAAACAATTAAAGATTCCAAAACTGGTTACCTTATCACTAATCCCTGCATATTTGGTTATTTGACAAGCTTGCTCGGCATAAAATCCGTTGGGATTACTAAGGTTGTTTTTTGTATCAGAAGCACGAATCGACTCAAAATCAAAACTAATTATGTCTGAATTCCGAAGAATAGGCTCCGCCATTTTAAAATCCGAATTAAATTCGCCCAATCGACACACATCAAAAAACAATTTCTCAAACAACTCCAATTCTTTTGGTTGGGCGAATGGCGCTTGTAATCCAATGTTAGCGTGATTAAATAAATAACATGGCCTTCTGAGCAATAAACTACTAATAAAATTATCATGCGTAACTTCATCGTCCACAGTACCTAAGTCCAATTTAGAATCGATTGTACAGGTGTTAATCAATTGTTCTAATTCTTCATAACCAATGAACATTGCCGTACTTAAATCCTGAGAACCCCCGACAACAATAGGGACAATTTTGTTTTTCACTAATTCTGTTACTACTTGCGCTAATGCAAAATAAGTATCACTCAAGTTTTTGCCTGGCAGCAAATCGCCAAGATCATAAATAGTCGATTTCCAATCCAATCCTTTGTACAAAGCATAAAATTCCTCTCTAAAGTTGCTTGGGCCTTTGATAGCCTTTTCAATTTCAGAGTTAAATCCATTCACCCCTCTATATTCTGGCACATAAACAATTGCGCAGCCTTTTTCTGAAAGATCAGGAAAATGATTTGTATGTGCGTCTATTACACTTCCTAATTGATCCTCCCTGTAGGAATTTTGAAGTTCTATAGGTTGGAAATAAATTGATATGTCTTTCATCTATGTATTTGAATGGCTCAAAACTAAACTAAAGACTAATCAATTAAATAACTACGGATAAAAGAAATTAAAGGTGAAAAGTGAATAACTCTTGTTCCAAGTATATTTATTCTTGGCTGTTATCTTTTTCAAGAATCTTTTTGATGTCCGGCTTAAAATAAAGGTTAGATTTTAGGACCTTTCCGTCTTCGCGGTAGATTGGCATTCCAAACTCATCAAGTTTACTCATATTTGATCGTTGAATCTCCTCAAAAACTTCAACGATTTTGTGTTGAAGTCCATGTCTCAAAATAGTACCACATAAAATATACAATTGATCACCAAGCGCGTCTGCAATTTCTACAATATCGCCATTTATTGCGGCTTCAAGATATTCTTCATTTTCTTCTTTCATTAAATTGAACCTCAGTTCAACATCTTTCGCATTTAAAGAAGGGCAAGGAGCGTGGTTATTTTCAATACCGAAAGCATCGTGAAAAGATGCTACAGCGGTGATTATTTCTTGTAACTTCATTTAAAGATATTAATTTTTTAATAATTTTTCGAGTGCTGATCGCACCTTAATTGCATTGGGCAATATTGCTTCTTCCAAGTCTGAATTCAGGGGGATGGCCGGGGTATCTACTGCGCCAACAATAAAGATTGCCGCATCAAGGGAATTGAAATTATCACGTTGGAGTCTCCCTGCAAGACCAAGAGCAAAATTACATTCGATAGACTCTTCTGTAACAATTAGAATTTTACCATGTTTTTGGCAAAGTTCATTCATTGCTTGATGATCCAAGGGATTAAGGCTTCTCAAATCTAGAATCTCAACACTTCCGGCAAAATTCTTTGCTGCTTCTAATGTCCAATACACTCCCCTACCATACGTTATCACCCCACAACTTTCCCCTTTTTGTATTGCCAAATCGTCTGCTAATTGCACCGTTCTTGCCTTACCAATTGGAATACAATACTCTTCATCAGGTTCAGGGGACATTGCTCCTTCCGTTCCAGCTATTTTTGACCAATAAAGCCCCTTGTGTTCCAAAATAACAACAGGATTTGGATCATAAAAAGCTGCTTTCATCAATCCTTTTAGATCAGCCCCTGTTGAAGGATACAAAACTTTTATTCCCCGAATATTTGTTAAAACCGATTCGACACTTGAAGAATGGTAAGGGCCTCCCGAGCCATATGCCCCGATAGGCACACGTATAATACAACTCACCGGCCATTTCCCATTAGATAAATAATACGAACGCGACACCTCGGTAAATAATTGATTTAAGCCAGGCCAAATATAATCCGCAAATTGAACCTCAACTATCGGCTTTAGACCAACTGCAGACATACCAACAGTAGAACCTATTATAAAAGCTTCTTGAATCGGAGTGTTAAAAACCCTATCATCACCAAACGTTTGCGCCAAGGTAGCTGCCTCACGAAATACACCCCCAAGTCTTCCCCCTACGTCTTGACCGTAAAGTAAAGCTTCCGGATGTTTTTGCATAATTTCCCTAACCGCAAAAAGCGCAGAGTCAACCATAACCGTTTTCTTTTTACCGGCGGGTTCACGATTGCCTTTTTCTTCAACAATACTTGTCGGAGCAAAAATAAAATCTGAGATAGATTCTACTGTTGGATCGGGTGCGTTTAAGGCCAATTCATATTGTTCATCCACCAATTTTCGAACACGTGATTCCTCATTTATTGAATCAGCGAGGGAAATCGAATAATCCGCTAATATGGATTTCAACTTCGGGTATGGATCTTCTTTTTCCGCTTCCTTTAAATCATCCCTGTACCATTCTTTTCTTACGCCAGATGTATGATGCCCAAGTAAAGGTACTTTTGCGTGAATAATAAATGGGCGTCGTTCATTTCTAACCAATGCGAATACTTCATTTACGGTTTCAAAACATGCTTTAAAATCTGTTCCATCAATCGTACGGACCTCGATGCCCTTGAAACCTTTAGCGAATTCACTTATATCTTGAGCCCTAGTTTCTGATGCTTTGGCAGATATATCCCATCCATTGTCTTGCACTAAATATACAATTGGGAATTGTTTTAAGGCCGCCATTTGAAAAGCCTCAGAAACCTCTCCTTCCGTACAAGAAGCATCACCAAGTGAACAAACAACAACAGGCGCATTATTGAGATCTACCGAAGATAATCCAGTTTTTTCTTTGTATTGAATCCCCATTGCTATTCCAGTGGTGGGGATTGCTTGCATTCCAGTAGCAGAAGACTGGTGGATAATCTTTGGGAATCCCTCTTTATTTAGAGATGGATGCGAATAATACGTTCTCCCACCTGAAAACACATCGTCTTTTTTCGCAAAAACCTGCAGCATTAGCTCATAAGGACTTATACCCATACTTAAAAGCATAGCGTCATCACGATAGTATGGAGAAACCCAATCGAATGGTTTTAGTTGCATGCCAATTGCAATTTGAATTGCTTCATGGCCTCGGGAAGTTGCGTGAACATATTTCGCTGTAACTTCTTTGTTATGCTCGTATTTTTCAGCCAACGTTTTAGCCGTACACATATAATTAAAAGCTAATTCGATGGTTGCCTTATCTAGCAGTGGTTTCGGTGAGATTTCTTTTTTTTCAGCCATTTCATTTTTACAAGCGCCAAATATACAAAAGAACAATTTAGAACACTATAATTAGCGTTATTCATCGATAAATTAACAAAAAATATCCCACTTAGACGGAGACCGCACCTTGCTGCAATTCTAATTTTAAATTATATGTATCTAGCTCAGCCATCACCCCAATTGGAATCGTCCATTTTTTGGTTGTATGTCCAAAGGGCGCATTAAAAATTGCGGGGATATTTAAAGGTAAAATATGATGTTTTACAACATCTAAAAGGCTAAAAGATTGAAGAGGGTCCTCACTTTCACATTTAGTACAAGCTCCAAAGACAAAACCTGACAGCTTATCTAAGACACCTGCTAGTTTTAATTGAGTTAGCATCCTATCAATTTTGTAAGGATCTTCATTCAGCTCTTCGAGGAATAAAATTTTATTATCACAATTTGGCAAGTAGTCTGTCCCAATGAGGCTATTAAACACCGTTAAATTACCTCCAATCAACTCGCCTTGTGCAATTCCCGGAGTTAGGGCTATCATTTTATCTTCAACCCCGAACGGAAAAACGTTTCTTTCTCCCAAAAAAACCGTGTTAGTAAAACATAAAGTAGAAAAAGGGTCCCACGAAGAAAGCCCAACGGGGCCATGAAAAGTTACGAGTTTTGTTTTTGCATTTATCGCCAAAAGAAGACTTGTGATGTCACTAAATCCCATTATAACCTTTGGGTTTTCGGCTATCAACTTATAATCCAACCTATCAAGTATTCTAGCACAGCCCCATCCACCCCTAGTGCAAACAATCCCCTTAATCGAATTATCAGCAAATGCATTGTTAATATCATCAGCTCGTTCTTCATCAGATCCAGCCAAATAGCCGAGTCTATTAGATGCCGATTTCGCGCGTTCCACAACAAATCCGAAATTAGAAAGTATTCTACTAAATTCTTCAATTTTTGTGAGGTCATAAACAGCCCCTGCAGGAGAAACAATTATCACTTTATCTCCGCGTTTTAAGGCCGCAGGAAAAATTGGTTTCTCTTTAAGGAGTGGCATTGGAACACTAAAACTAACAAGAGGTTGAGCTATTGATGCCGATGCAATTAGAGCGGTATATTTTAGGAATTTTCTTCTGTTTTGCATAATGAAAGATACGGCTAAAAATTATAAGGAATTCTTAATTGAAATCGTTTTGTTTTTATCAAGTTTTATTGCGCAACTTTCAAAAGAAGGAACAGAAAATACAGGCCTTATGTTATTAGAAAAACCGTACGGCTCTTTTGGAAAACCTAAATAACTTCTGTCGCAAGAATTGTTATTGTTTTCATCATGAAAAACACAAACGCCATACGAACCTTCGTCTAAATCATGAAACACAACACTAACCTGGTTCCCACTAATAGTTGTTCGAATTTTTCTGTAGGTAAGTCCCACTTTAGCAAAATTTGCAGCATTTCGATATAAACCTACTTCAACTTTTCCATTAGTGTTTTTAAGATTTGTGATGGTTACTGTTAAGTTATAAGTTGCTTTTTGAGCATTTAGCGCAACAAATAAAATGCAACAAAAAATCGACAGCGTAATTTTCATTGTAAGCTAAAAATTTGTTTTAAAAATTCTATCCATCCAAACGAAAGTTGATGCATAATTACCATTCAGCTTAGCATGATGATCATCATGATGTTTTGTTTTACTTAGCAGCGGTATTTTACTTGAAATAGGTAACTCTAGGTCTGAATGAATATGGATCTCGTGTAAATTTCTTATTGCCCCAAAAATCCAAAATGCATACAGATTCACAGGCATAAAGATTAGTATTAGAGCGAATCCTAAGAAAGCTCCGATCATCCCCATTAACCATTCGAAAGGATGCGCATAAAGATATTCGAGGGGGAAAGGCTTTGTTGCTTTATGATGAATGGAATGAATGTTTTTTAGCATAAATTTATTTTCATGCAGCCATCGGTGATAAAAATAAAAAAAGATGTCATCGATTACAAACGCAAAAACGACTTGAAATACAATAATGCCAACAGAAATTTTTTGTTCCAAAAAGCCAAACCCAAAATAGGCGCCGAGCCCAGATATTGCTAATAGCAAAGTAATATTAAATAAATACAAGGGCATTCTTTTGGCGAAAACCCCTTTAACATATTGTTTTTTCTGAATAGTAAATTTTCTAAAAAGATCTGTGTACAGAACTAACATGGAATACAACAAACCGATTAGATTGGTGCCAACCAAAAGCAATACCGTATACCAAGCAATTGTTGACGCGTTCATACTTTTATTGCAAAAACATTGTACATCGCAGAATTTTCCAAGCCTTTTTCTTGCTCATCAAATTGTTTTGTAAATCCTTTAAGAGCAAAAAGATCTTTGACTTTTTGCAAACGATTTTCTATGTTATGAACTTCAATCACAATCGACTTAATTTTTAACCAATCATCGTCATTAATCCCAGTTAAAACATCCCATTCAGCACCTTCACAATCAATTTTCAGTAAGTCAATTTTTTGGATTTTTTCAGATTCAATAATCGATGATAGCGTCTTTAATTCACAGTTAACCGTTTTTTTTCCTTTTACTAATTGTTTGGCAATAATTCCAGAAAAAGCCAATGGAATCCATTTCATCCACCTCATATTTTGGGGTGGATTTTTCATTGTTCCTTTAACAGCCCTTTTGAAAGCGGTAGGGTCCACATCCCATTGTTCTGGATGCAGTGTAGAAAGAGCTGGCGTGTTTGGGAAATAGGTAAAAGTCGCCGTGCTATTTTCATTTGAAACACCAAAAGGAAGGACATGCATCTTTTCCTTACCATGCAGATCGGCATTTTTTGACAACACCTCAATAATTTCAGGGATCGGCTCTAAACAATAAACGCTAACATTTTTAGCTTTTTGCATCACTCTAACACCAAAGACTCCGATATTAGCGCCAATATCAACCACAACATCATTGTCATTAATTTCAATTCCATGTTGAAGATAACCTTCCACATGATGATCTAACATCTTTGCTTCTGGTTTTCTTAAGCAATGTACAATCGTTCCGTCTGCAAGTTTCGTTGTCATCGAGTAAATAATTTCAGCTAAAATAGAAAAAATTATTGTTCAAGAAACGGATATTCATAACTTATTGGTGGAACAAATGTTTCTTTTATAGTTCTTGCAGAAACCCATCTCAATAAGTTCATAGCAGCCCCCGCTTTATCATTTGTTCCTGACCCCCTTGCGCCACCAAAAGGCTGCTGACCAACCACAGCGCCAGAAGGCTTATCATTGATATAAAAATTACCTGCTGCATTTTCAAGAAGTCTCGTTGCGGTATTAATTGCATAACGATCCTGCGCGATTATGGAACCCGTTAGCGCATATTCAGAAGTCTCATCAATTAAGCTTAAAGTTGCTTCAAAATCAGCATCTTCATAGACATAGATAGTAAGAACAGGGCCAAATATTTCTTCACACATCGTCCTAAATCTAGGATTAGTTGTCACAAAAGTCGTTGGCTCAATGAAATAACCAACAGATTTATCATATCCTCCACCCGTTATTAATTCAGCGTCGCCTTGCGCTTTGCAATAATCAATATAAGCGGCAATTTTATCAAATGATTTTTCATCAATAACCGCATTGCAGAAATTTGAAGTATCGTAAGGCGTACCAATTTTTATTGAGTTGACTTGTTCAACGTAAATTCGTTTAACTTCAGGCCAAATAGATTTTGGAATATAAGCCCTAGAGGCGGCGGAACACTTTTGTCCTTGGAATTCAAATGCACCACGAGCAAGGGCTGTTGCAACCACAGCAGGAATTGCCGAACTATGAGCCATGACAAAATCCTTTCCACCAGTTTCTCCAACGATACGAGGATAGGTACGGAAACTAGCAATATTTTCACCAATTTGTTTCCATAAAGCACGAAAAACTCCGGTAGAACCAGTGAAATGCAAGCCGGCAAAATCTTTGTGTTTAAAAACTATATCTCCAGCGACAGGTCCTTCAACAGTAATCATATTTATGACCCCATCAGGAAGGCCTGCAGCCTTAAATAGCTCCATAATCACTTGGGCTGAATAAACCTGAGTATCTGAAGGCTTCCAAACTACAACATTCCCCATCATTGCAGGAGCGGCGCATAAATTAGCGGCAATTGCCGTAAAGTTGAATGGTGTTATCGCAAAAACAAATCCTTCAAGCGGTCGATATTGCAATCGATTCCAAACACCAGGGGAAGATTCGGGTTGATCCTTATAAATTTGAGTCATGTATTGCACATTAAAGCGCAAGAAGTCAATTAATTCACAAGCAGCATCGATTTCCGATTGAAAAACATTTTTCGATTGAGCCAACATAGTTGCAGCATTCATTTTATTTCTGAAGGGACCAGCAAGTAAATCTGCCGCCTTTAAAAAAATGGCAGCGCGATCTTCCCATGGAAGATTTGCCCATGCATTTCGAGCATGCATTGCGGCATCAATGGCAGCATTGACATGTTCTCCATCACCAAAATTAAAATAACCCAATACTTTTTGATGGTCATGTGGGGGATTCATTGGTTTTTTATGACTTGTTCTAACTTCATTTGAGCCAATATACATTGGCACATCAATGGCGTTTTGGTTATACATTTCATGATAGCAAGCTAATAAACCAAGGCGATCCGCACTACCTTTAGCGTAGGATTTTACCGGCTCATTAATTGCATTTGGCGTTTGAAAGAAGGCGTTTGACATAGTTTAAAGTATTTATACAAATATAGCAATTGTTACTCTTTACATTGCCAAACAGCGCTACAAACAAGTAAAAATAAATTTAAAAGCCGTAATTGAAAGCTGATAATATTGTAATTTTGACCTTCATGCACTTGACCCAATTACACTTATTAAACTTCAAAAATTATGCGGACACGGAAATAACATTTTCGCCCCGTATAAATGGTATTGTTGGAGATAATGGCAGCGGAAAAACGAACATTTTAGATGCGATACATTACCTCAGCATGTGTAAATCATACCTAAATGTTATTGATCGTCAAAACATAAAATTTGGCGAGCTATTTTTTTCCATACAAGGAAATTGGAAAGATGGTGAAAATGAATCAAGCGTTCACTGTGCGGTAAAAATAGGAGCTAAAAAAGTTATCAAACGAAATAAAAAAGAACACCAACGATTAGCTGATCACATTGGTCTATACCCAGTGGTCTTTATTTCCCCATATGATGGGGACTTAGTGGCTGAAGGAAGTGAATTAAGGAGGCGTTGGATGGATGGGATCCTAGTTCAAATTGACCGTATTTACTTGGACCAACTCCAACAATATGTGCGCATTTTGGAACAACGCAATGCCTTACTTAAGAACATGTATGAACATCGGCTATTTGATGCAGAAAGTGTAGATGCTTGGGACCATCAGCTGGTGATTGCTGGAAATATTATTTATGAAAAAAGAAGTGCTTTTTTAAAACTATTTATTCCGATTTTTCAAAAATACTACACCATCATAGGAAAAGAAACAGAAGAAGTTGGTTTAGCATATAGATCCCAATTAAATGAAGGGGAATTTACCGTTTTACTAAAAGAATCTGCACGTAAAGATGCCTTTTCACATTTCACAAATGTCGGAATACACAAAGATGATTTATTGTTCACACTTAATGGAAATCCAGTCAAAAAATTTGGGTCACAAGGTCAACAAAAATCATTTATTATTGCTTTACGATTGGCACAATATGAATGGTTGAAAGTTAACTTAAAAATCACACCCGTACTTCTATTAGATGATATTTTTGACAAATTAGACTTTAAACGAGTTGAAAAACTACTGGAAATTGTGACCGAAGACTTTTTTGGGCAAGTAATTGTGACCGATACAGACAGAAAAAGAATGGAAAAATTATTTTCTTCTTTAAGCGTTTCAAACAGTATCTTTGAAGTAAATTCTCAGCAAGTAGTTTCTATACCAACCGCATAAAACCATGAAATCCTTCGACAAGCGTAGTGCAGACAGCCAGCCATTAAAAGAGGTAATTGATCGGTTTTTAAAAGCCTTTTCCTTAGAAAATAAAATGAAAGAAATGGACGTGATTGCTGCCTGGCCAGAGTTAATGGGCAGTGCTGTGGCTTTCAGAACCAAAAGCATCAAAATAAATAATAAGATTCTTTACCTAGAAATCACCTCATCTGTAATGCGAGAAGAGCTGCTTAATGGAAAGGAAATTATTATCCTTCGAATAAACGAAAAAGCCGGAAAACAGCTCATAAATGATGTTTGGCTAGGGTAAAAAACCTAAGGAATTTAATTTTTGGTATATTAAAAAGAAGAGGCTACCTTTGCAAAATGAAAACACTAGCTCTTATATTATTTTTCTTACTTTCATTAAAGTCAATAAGTTATAGCCAAATTAAAGCAATTTACAATCAGGCCGACTATCCTTTTTGGTTGTATTTGCCATCGGACAGCATATTAAAAACAAACCCACCGGTACTTATCTTTTTACATGGAAGAAGTTTATCAGGAACGAATCTTGCCTTGGTTAAGAAATATGGCATCATACATGAAATTGAAAATGGAAGAAAAGTTCCGGCAATAGTTATTGCACCGCAAGTACTAGCAGGAAAGGCTTGGGAGCCAAAGAAAATATTATCCGTTCTCCGTTTTGTTCAAAAAACATTTCAAACCGACACCAACCGCGTTTATGTAGCAGGAATGAGTTTGGGAGGATATGGCACCTTGAACTTTGCTGGCGCTTATCCTGACGTGGTCACAGCAGGGGTAGCATTATGTGGAGGCGGTAACGTAAAAGATGGATGTAATTTATCGCAAGTCCCTTTATGGATTCAGCATGGAACGTTGGATGAAAAAGTTCCGATCAGTGAGTCAGAGAAAATTGTAAAGGCTATTAAAAATTGTAATGGCGGCGAAAACCTTAAATACACCCGATTAGTAGGTAAAGATCATGGAGATTTAGAAAGGATTTTTAGGACTGACGAAATGTATGATTGGTTATTTCAATTCACGAAAGAGAAATAGTCATTACTAACTTACTGATCCTTTTTTTTAAATAATTTTCAAAATTGAATATTCGTCAATTGCTCATAATTATTGCTTTATTACTTGTAAAGCAGGGCTATTCTCAAGAAGTAACAAATTATACCCTGATTGATAATTGGGCCGTTCTCCCTACAAATTTACCCAAAAACCTTCTGAATACCATTCACGATAGTACGCTATTTGAATCCATCGATGTGTTTTATGTCTACCCTACTCTATTAACAGATCCAAAAGATCCTCGATGGAATATTAATATTCAGGATTCCGCACATCGAAAAGACGTGCTGGATTTTGCCGTTAAATTTCAAGCGAGTGCTTGGGCCGAATCAGGTCGAATGTATGTACCCTATTATCAGCAAGCGCATATCCGGTCCTACGACAGTTTAGAAAACAGAGGGCGAGACGCCTTATTATTTGCCTATGCAGACATAAAAGCGGCATTTGCATATTACCTAAAGAATTACAATCATGGCAGAGGAATAATTTTGGCCGGACATAGCCAAGGATCAACCCACATTGATTTATTGTTAAAAGATTTTTTTGATGGCAAGGCACTTCAAAAACAACTAGTGGTCGCCTACCTACCGGGAATTGGAATACCAACCGATGAATTCAAGGCTATTCCTTTCATGATCAATGCTAAATCAACAGGAGGATTTGTTACTTGGAACACTTTCAAGAAGAAAATTAATACTGAAAAATACGACAAATGGTATTCAGGAAAAGCCGTAGTCAATCCAATCACTTGGGACTTAAGCTCAATTAGTAAAAAAAGCCAGCAGAAAGGATTTTATTACAACAATGGGAAAAAATACAAGCATGTTTTTCAAACAGAACTCATTTCTGGAGGGCTTGTTTTGTCGAAGCTAAAATTCCCTTTCAATATTGCCGCATGGAAAATGAATGACTTTCATATTGGTGACGTTAACCTTTTTTGGGAAAATATTCGTCAAAATTCAAAAGAGAGAGGCCAGGAATGGGTGTTAAAAAACACGCCATAAAACAACTACTTCTTCTTTTTCTTTATGTTTTGAGCATCCAACCAATAAATGAGTTTAAAAGACAAGCTATTCATTGGTCCCTGTTGAATTGTTTTGGAAAGGTTATAAATGTATGATTCAGCTACGAACTTGTCACTTTGAAAAATTGAATTTTTCCATACTATATTTATTTCACTACCTGGAAGAAAAACCCATCGATAAACGAAATCAATGGTAAAAGCATTGAAATTTACATTGTATGCCGCTTGACCATCTATATCCAAGCCATTAAAAGGGATTGAAGTTAAACTTCCGTCTTGATTCAATTCAAAAAAGTTATTATAAGCTAAGGTAGAGCGATAATGCCTTAATCTAAAAGTAATATTCATTCGATTCGTTATCGTATAATCTATACCGATGGTATTTGTAGTATTAATTCTATTTCTTGAGCCGTAAAGGATTCCAGTAAAAGAAGTATCTGCTGGAGCACCAAAGGGAACAGCGAAACCTAAATAATTAACTTGAAATCCTTGTTCCCAATTGTATTTTAAAAACAAATGGTTAGATAAGCGAAAGCGTAGCCCAATATTATATTCATATTCACGCCAATTATCAGCATTAACTATGTAATACCCACCACCCGCATCTAGTGCTACCTTTTTTTGGTAATTACTAGAAAACCAAGTAGAAAACCCATAAAAAGAAGGAATCGCAAAATAATATCCGGGTGTTCTAGGCTCAAAATAATCATATCCTTTAACCGGTGATACATACGACTCTACACCAAAAGCGTTAAAATTTTTCGTGACGGCGAACGTCCTTAGATTAAACCCAAAACTTGTAAAAACATCCGGATTGTAAAGTCGGTTATAATTTAAATCGACGGATGAAACGGCCTTAATAAAACTTCCAAAAGGCTTTAAAATTCGATAAGAAAAAGATGCTGATGAGATTTTGCGATTATTATTTTGATTGTACCCTAAATCATTTGGGTCGTAGGTGTCTGATTCTTCAAAGTACGAAGCAGAATAAACAATAGCCCCTCTTTGCTTTCCTGCCCACAAGCCCCAGTTATGACCCGTAGAGGTGCTATCTAAAAAAAACTTGTTTGACAAAGCCGTTGAGCCACCCACATAGTAATTATTATCCTTGGTATTTAACATTGTTTTTAGGGAACTCACATTGGCATCATAAAAAGAACCAGCCCTAGTTACATTGGTATTGGTGAAATTAATGTAGCTATTGTTTTTTAGATTTTGATCTAAAACAAAGACATTAAAATTACTTAAAGGCGAAACTAAGACCTCTCTTTCCGCTAAGGTTGATTGATTAATGGCAGTGGCAAATTGAGGTGCCGTAATCCCATTAAAAACACCAATTCCTAAACCAGATTTGGTTCGGCCGCTTAATTTAGTAGCATTGTATAATTGAGTGGCAGAAGGGACAGACGATAAGCGCTCATTGGAAAGCAAAAGATTATTAAGCACAGCACCTGGAGCCTGAATACCAATACGCCGACTATAGAACAAACCTGATTTGTTAAATAGTTCAGTACCTTCGGTGAAAAATTGCCTGTTTTCATTAAATTGAATTTCAAAAGGCGTTAAATTTAACACCTGATTATCAAACACAACTTGGCCAAAATCAGGAATCAAGGTGACGTCCAAAGTGAAGGCGTCATTAATTCCGTATTTGATATCTAAACCGCCATTTATAGATTGAGAAGTGATCCCTGATTCATTGCTTAAATAGGCAGAAACATAGGGCATTAAAGCCAATCGCAAAGGAGGATTAATACCACTAACACCTGTAACTTCACCACTTTCAAGTAAGTAATTTTCTAAGTCGGGATTAACAATCGACCAAGTAGAAAGCTCCCGTTTTCGACTAATTTGTCTGGAAAAATTAATCCCCCAATTTTGGACCTCTTTCTCAGGAAAGCGAATCGCAGAATACGGAATCCGAATTTCTACCTGCCACGCTTCATTTAAAACTTTAACAGCGCTGTTCCAAATCAAATTTAATTGTTCATTGTAAGCGCCTTCTGTAATTTTTGCATCTAACTGCACCCCTTTACTCGTTATACCAAAACAAAAACCATTTAAGTTATCGTTATAAGTATCAAGAAAAATAGCAAAAATATCCGCATTTGGACTATTATCGTCTCTTGCCGAAAAGACATTTGAAATAGAATCTGGATGATCGTGACAAATTGCTGCAAAATAGACAGCATCAGAAGAATAAGCAATAGCTACTTTCGTATGCTGGGATGATTTCACTCCAGGATTCGGACTTATTTGTGTAAAACCCTCTACAAAGTTCGCCGTTAACCAAAATGACTCCTCCAAATTTCCATCCACGACAATTTTGTCATTTGTTCTATTGGCCTGTATTTCTTGTGCGTAGATAACACAAGTAATAAAAGAAGGCAGTAATAGAAACCATTTCATGGCACAAAAATACGCTAGATTTTATTATTGATTTAAAACAATTAGCTTTTAATCGCCTATTTGAATAAATTAATGCTTGGAATTATTTATTTCAATTCATACATAAAGAGTAACCTAAACCCACTTAATTGTTTAATGAGACGGAAAACAAACTATTTAGCGTAGTTTACACCTTCAATTATACATCTTTAAAACAAATCAACATGAGACAACTTTGCACGAGCATTTTCAGCTTACTTATTATAAGCATGAATGCACAGAATAACATGGAAGTATATTTCGATTATAATAGTTCCGCCTTAACTAGCCAAACAAAATTAACCTTAAGCAAGCTGGACCTTACAAAAATTGATGTGTTGGGAATATACGGTTATACCGATACAATTGGAAGTGTGGCGTTCAATACAAAGTTAGCGGGTCAACGTATTAAAGCCGTTTGCGAATACATCAAAGTGACCAACCCAATAGCCAATGAAAAAGCGAACATAGGGGAACTTTTTGATTATGCTCCGTTGGATAAAGACAACCGCAAAGTAGTTATCGAAACGAAAGCTAAAACAGTGGAGGCCAAATCATTTGAGGACAACCTAAAAAACGCAAAGATCGGAGATGTAATTGTCATGAAATCCTTGAATTATGAGCCTGGCCTTGCCATTTTATTACCCGAATCTACGCCACTTTTAGATGAGTTATATAATCAAATGGCACAGAATAAAAAGCTTGTAATTCAGATTCAAGGACATATTTGTTGCGCAGATAATGACTCTAGTAATTTATCGAGAGATCGTGCCAAACTTGTTTATGATTTTTTAATCCAAAAAGGAATTACAAAAAGCAGGATGAGTTATAGAGGATTTGGCGTTACCAAACCATTTTATCCAATCCCTGAAAACAACGACGAAGAAAGAATAGCAAACCGGCGAGTTGAGATTAAAATAGTAAGTAATAAATAACCGTAAGAAAGCAAGGTAGAAATTTCAAAAAAATAATCTTAGATAAACAAAAAAATCAAGTTAAATTTGCCTTGTGGAAACATTCGATACACTTCGCGAACAGTTGGAATTATTGGATTGGCCCAATGTTTATTTATTCAAGTTTATTATTCCCAATGATCAAAAGATAATCGCCCAAGTTTCGGCTTTTTTCGATGAAAACACAGAAATTAAATTTCAGCCATCTGGCAAGGGAAATTACACCAGCATCAGCGTAAAAACAGTTATGTTGAGCGTAGATGAAATCATAACTATATATCAACAAGCTAGTGCCATAAAAGGCGTAATATCATTATAAATGCACCCATACCTCATCCTAAAAGACATTCTTTTTTATTCTTTCATCATCCTTTTTATTATCATTCTTTACCGTTTATTGATTAAACGGTTAAGTCGAGGACGATACGTACAAGAGCATTTTTGTGTGCTATATCCCTTAGATATCAACCCATCATCTGGCGAAATACCATTCTATTTTACGACAGAATTAGTTAAGACTATTCGTTTAACTATAGAAAATGATACGGAAACAATTAAAGAATTAGCTAACCAAGAATTTGGAATTGGTGGCCACATCATTCGATTTGATACTACAACTTTACCTAATGGCTTGTACTTTTATTGTTTAAAGACAGACATACAAGAAACTAAAAAGAAATTCAGAATCACGAATTCTTAACCCTCCTTATTCTTTTTCGGTTTTTTCATCTTTATTTTAGTCCTTCCTTTGTTGATGCTGTACCGTTTTTTACTGAATTCACTTTTCTTCGACCCGATGGTCTCAAAGCGAAAGACAAGTCCTGCGCTATGTTGCATGTAATTAGACTTGCCCATGAAAGGAGAAGTTAAACCAAATTTCCCACCAGTTTGTAATTGTAAACCCACCGACTTAGAAAACCAGAAATTACACCCTAACATTACATTAAGTGTCGGAGTTATTGGGGCAACAAAAGAATCATCGCGATTTCGGATACTCATCCCTAAGCCAGCAGAAACATAAGGATCAATCGTTCCTGACTTCAACAATTTATAGAATGAATATTTAAGATTAACATCGGTTGCTAAAAAAACACCAGTTTTCCCTAATTGCATATTTACCAATTTATTGGCATTGTATTGATTAAATGCCATTGCAAGCTCACAACTCCATCCGTTATAGATATATCTATCGACAAAGATCCTTGAAGGGTATAAATTATAATGCCAATTTTCTGGTGAATAAAAAGCCCCTGCATTGCCATCATCATCCAACGCATTCCAACCAAAACCAACCATCCATTTGTAACTATTGTCCTCTGTAAGTTTTTTTATTGGCTGCGCCATAAATTGTAAGGACATTGTCAAAAATAAAATGACGAATAACCCTTTTAAGCTGATTATTTTTTTCATAAGCACAAATTTAACTAAAATATTTACTCAAAAACACATCCTAGAAACAAGATAATAAATTCAAGATGCGAGGATACCGTATAATAATCTTAAGAGAATAATTTATTAACCAATTGGTTACTAAATTTAGCAGATATAAATAAGTATTTTTGTAGCATGGCAGAGAAAGTGAAAAGATATCTATTAGAGAACGATCCTGTGGAGACCTTTGAATTTATCGGTATATGTACTGCGCAAAGTGATTTTCGCTTGGCATGGCAATTAAATACTCGCTTTACTATTTTTTTGGAGAAAAGCAATGAATTGATTGAAGTCCCAATAAAAAAAACAAAAGAATTTGATCGATATAATTTTTATTCCTACCATGATCGACAAAATTTAATTTCGTACTTTTTAATCCGCAATAAGCAAGAGGGACATATTTTGTTATCGGAAAAACCAAGCATCGATTATTTTTTAATCCTGCAAGAAAATTATATTTTAGAGCCTCAAGATATTATTGATGAATTGCGCAAGATGGACAGTATAATCGCTGCTTTTGCATTTTCAAGTGATGAATTTCACTTGTCGGAATACCTAATTTTTGAAAAATAATACATGAAAAAAACTAAAATAGTAGCAACACTAGGCCCTGCCTCTTCGAGTAAAGAGGTATTAAAAGAAATGATGATGGAAGGATTAAATGTTTGCCGTCTCAATTTTTCACACGGGGCGTATGACGACCATGCCAATTCCATTAAAATTATCCGAGAGTTAAACGACGAGTTGGGATTAAACGTGGCGATTTTGGCGGATTTACAAGGGCCAAAAATCAGAACCAATGAAATGGAAGCAAACGGAGTCCTTTTGGAAGTTGGAAAGGAAATAAAGATAATCACCGATAAAGTGGTGGGGAACGCCGTGAGGTTCTCGATTAACTATCTCCAATTACCCCAAGATGTTTCTTCGGGAGAAAAAATCTTATTAGACGACGGGAAGATCATGCTGGAGGTAATCACCACTAATGGAAAAACAGAAATTACGTGTAAAATTATTCAAGGAGGAATCTTGTCTTCAAAAAAAGGCGTTAATTTCCCTAATACCAAAATTTCATTGCCATCCTTAACAGAGAAAGATCAATTAGACTTAGAATTCGCGCTCGACCATGAAGTAGATTGGATCGGCTTGTCATTTGTTCGTTCAGCAAGAGACATCATTGAGTTAAAACATAGAATTGCAGCTCGTGGCGCAAAAGCAAAAGTGATTGCAAAAATAGAAAAGCCAGAGGCCCTTGATAACATTGATGACATTATAAAGGAAAGTGATGGCTTAATGGTGGCACGAGGAGATTTAGGAGTCGAAATTCCTTATCAAAATGTTCCCTTGATTCAAAAAATGCTCATCTCGAAATGCGTACGTAAAGCGAAACCTGTCATTGTTGCCACTCAAATGATGGAATCAATGATTACCAATATGACTCCTTCCAGAGCAGAGGTAAATGATGTAGCTAATGCTGTTCTAGATGGTACGGATGCCGTGATGCTATCCGGGGAAACTTCTGTAGGAAAATATCCGGTGGAAGTTATTCGTACAATGTCAAATATTATTAAGGAAATGGAAACCCATGAGGGCATTTACAATAAAGAGGAGCTTCCTGAGCGCAATCAAGAGCGGTTTATTTCCGATTCGATTTGTTTTAATGCTTGTCGCTTAAGTCAGCGCGTTGAGGCAAAAGCAATTATTACGATGTCTTTTTCTGGTTATACAGCCTACAAAATATCATCTCAGCGGCCCAACACTTCTATTTTTATTTTTACAAGCAATAGAAGTATATTAACCCAATTAAATTTATTGTGGGGAGTAAGGGCTTTTTATTATAACAAGCACATCTCAACCGATCATACCATTGCGGACATCAAATACATTATGAAAAATGAAGGATTCTTGCAACAAGGGGATTTAGTTATCAATATCGCATCTATTCCAATTGAAGATTTAGGAGGGTCTAATATGCTCAAATTAAGTTATGTTGATTAAAAATCTGACTGATCACCTTCTTACCACAAAATCTTTTTGTCATGATTTTAAATAAAAATACATGCCAAAAAGGTAATTATTTCCTATTTTTTCGCTGGATTACATCCAGCGTTAAAAATCTTTAACCCCTTTGGGGTTATAATATATATTTGTGGTATAATTAAGAACAGTCAATTTAAAAATTATTGATAATTTAAAAAAAAACAATGATCAATTTTAGCTTGTTAAAAACACTTTGTAAAGCTACTTGACAATCAATTGCTGATTCATTTATTGAGTGTATCTTTGTAACCTAAAAATCTATTTTTATGGCTACCCTATTTTCAAAAAGACACATTGGTCCAAGTGAAAGCGAAAAGTCTGAGATGCTTAAATCAATTGGAGCTTCTAGCATCGCTTCCTTAATTGACAAAACGATTCCTGCTAACATTCGATTAAACAGCGAATTAGACATCGCAGACGCGATGAGTGAAGCTGAATATTTAAAGCACATCACCGAATTAGGTAATAAAAATAAGGTGTTGAAATCATTCATTGGATTGGGTTACTATGAGACGATTGTTCCTTCCGTAATCTTAAGAAATGTATTAGAAAACCCAGGGTGGTACACCGCTTATACGCCATATCAAGCAGAAATTTCTCAAGGACGATTAGAAGCACTTTTGAATTTCCAAACAATGGTGATGGATTTGACTGGTATGGAAATAGCCAATGCATCGTTACTTGACGAAGCGACATCTGCCGCTGAAGCGATGATTATGATGTACAATTCCCGCTCTAGAAGTGATATTAGTGCTGGAAAAAAGACCTTTTTTATATCCGAGGATTGTTTCCCTCAAACGATTGAAGTAGTTCAAGGAAGAGCGATCAATTTAGGAATTGAGCTCATTATTGGTAATGAGTCTACCTACCAAGCAAGTGAAAATTGTTTCGGTGCACTCATTCAATATCCAACTGCAAAAGGGGAAATTAAAAATGTTGAACCATTAATTTCAACATGGAAAGAAAATGGGATGCAGGTAGCTGTAGCAACGGATTTATTGGCACTTTCCCTATTAAAAGCACCAGGAGAAATGGGTGCAGATGTGGTATTTGGATCGTCACAGCGATTTGGTGTTCCGATGGGATTTGGTGGGCCTCATGCTGCTTTCTTTACCACGAGAGATTCGTACAAACGAACAATGCCAGGAAGAATTATTGGTGTCTCAAAAGATGCGGATGATAATTTAGCGTTGCGCATGGCTCTACAAACTAGGGAACAGCACATCAAACGCGATAAAGCGACCTCCAACATTTGTACCGCCCAAGCTCTATTAGCTGTTATGGCAAGTATGTATGCTGTTTACCACGGACCGGCAGGAATTAAAGAAATTGCTCAAAACGTCAACGACCTTGCCAGCTTGACCGCAAAAGGATTATCTGCTCTAGGATACAGCTTACATACGAATTCGTTTTTTGACACGGTATGTGTGCATGGAGTAGAAACTAATAAGTTAAAGTCCTTAGCCGAAAGTAATGGAATGAATTTTAATTATTTCGGAATTAATTCGGTAGCCTTGAGTTTTGGAGAGCCTCACACAACCAATGATGTTCAGCATATTTTGTCCGTTTTTGCGGAATTAAAAGGTGTTTCAGCACCACAATTAGGAGAAAGAGCGAACAGCATTCCAACGAATAACGCACGTGTTTCAGCGATATTAAGTCATCCCGTATTCAACCAATATCACTCTGAATCAAAAATGATGCGTTATTTGAAACGCCTTGAAAACAAAGATTTATCATTGGTTCACAGCATGATTGCATTAGGATCTTGCACGATGAAACTTAATGCTGCGTCTGAATTAATTCCAATTACCAACTCGCAATTTTGCAATATGCATCCCTTTGCACCAAAGGAACAAGCAAGTGGGTATTATGAAATGCTACATCAATTAGAAAAAGATCTATGTGCTTGTACAGGATTTGCCGCTGTATCCTTACAGCCAAATTCTGGTGCACAAGGAGAATATGCTGGATTGATGGTTATAAAAGCTTTTCATGAGGCAAATGGTGATCTACAACGCAAGAAGATAATAATCCCTTCTTCTGCGCATGGTACCAATCCAGCGTCTGCTGTAATGGCTGGTTTCGAAGTAATCGTTACGGGATGTGATGAAAACGGCAACATTAACATTGAGGAATTAGAACGCGTTGCAATAGAAAATAAAGATATACTTGCTGGATTAATGGTTACCTATCCATCTACACATGGTGTTTTTGAAGAGGGAATTCAGCAAATTACGAGTATTATTCATGACAATGGCGGCCAGGTTTATATGGATGGTGCCAATATGAATGCGCAAGTTGGATTAACAAATCCAGGAAATATTGGAGCGGATGTTTGTCATCTAAACTTGCATAAAACTTTTGCCATTCCTCATGGTGGTGGTGGCCCAGGAATGGGACCTATCGGAGTTGCGGCTCACTTAGCGCCTTTTTTACCAGGAAATCCATTAATTAAAATGGGTGGTGAAAAAGCAATTCATGCTATTTCAGCTGCGCCTTTTGGAAGCGCATTAATTCTTCTAATTTCATACGGATACATCAAAATGTTAGGCGCCATAGGGTTAAGGGAATCTACAGAAATAGCCATCTTAAACGCGAATTATATCGCTAGTAAACTAAAAGGCCATTACGATGTTCTGTATTCTGGAAAAAATGGAATGGTTGCCCATGAGATGATCTTAGATTGTCGCGCTTTCAAACAAACTGCTGAAGTGGAAGTGGCTGATATGGCAAAGCGATTAATCGATTTTAATTTCCATGCACCAACTGTTTCGTTTCCTGTAGCAGGAACCTTGATGATTGAGCCAACAGAATCTGAGGACAAGGAAGAGTTGGATCGTTTTATTTCTGCCATGATTAAAATTAGGGAAGAAATAAAAGAAATCGAAAATGGCACTGCCGACAAAGCGAATAATTTACTTAAAAACGCACCGCACACGGCCGATTGTATCATCAATAAAAACTGGGATTATCCATACACGCCGCAAGAAGCAGTTTATCCATTGCCTTATTTAAAAGATTGGAAGTATTGGGTGCCTGTTCGACGAGTAGATAATGCTTTTGGCGATCGGAATTTGATATGTTCATGCCCAAGCGTGGAGAGTTACCAAACAGAAAACGCATGAAATTAGATATCCTTGCTTTTGCTGCGCACCCCGACGACGTTGAAATTTCATGCGGTGGGACACTGATCAAGTATCAGCAAATGGGAAAGAAAATCGGCATAGTTGATTTAACACAAGGAGAATTAGGGACACGTGGAAGCAAAGAAAAAAGACGAGAAGAAGCAGCGAATGCTTCTATTTCACTTGGCTTGTCGGTAAGAAAGAATTTAGAATTAAAAGACGGTTTCTTTTCGAATGATGAAGCAAGCATGCTAAAAATAATCACTGAAATCCGACGGTTTAGACCGGAAATTGTGTTGGCTAATTCATTGGAAGACCGACATCCGGATCATGGGAAAGCGGCAAAACTAGTTGCGGATGCCTGCTTCCTTGCTGGCTTAAGCAAAATAGAAACGATGGATAATAATGAAAAACAAGCGCATTATCGACCTCGTTTACTTCTTCATTACATTCAAGATTATTACATCGAGCCAGCTATTGTTTTGGATGTAACTCCATTTTATGAGCAAAAGATTGAGGCAATTAAATGTTATTCCTCCCAATTTTTTGACCCTAATTCAACAGAACCAGGAACGCCTATTTCAGGCAAGGATTTTTTTGACTTTTTAAAAGGAAGAATGATGACGCTTGGACGTCCTATCGGAGCAAAATATGCAGAAGGATTTTCAAAGAGTCGACTATTGGGGGTTAATGACCTTTTCGAATTGAGCTAGTTAATACAGCAGCAAAGCAAGCGATACCCCAACGATAATGCTTATTAATTTAAGAAAGTTAAATTTATGGTTCTCTGATGTTTCGAAGATAATGGTCGTTGAAATATGAAGAAACATACCAATAACAACACCGAGTATCATTTGATAATTAAGTCCTAATTGTCCAGAGGTGATATACAAACCTAAAACAAGTCCCAAAGGAGTCATACAAGCAAAAAGAAGTAAAACTAGCCACGCTTTCATCTTGGAAAGCGACGTGTTTAACAGTAAGGTCATTAAAGCAATAGCAACAGGGATTTGATGAAAAACAATACCCCAAAACAAGGAGTCATTGCTACTATGCTCATGCCCTGCCTCAATTCCAGCATAATGATTCCCCAGTGGAATGCCTTCAATAATTGAATGGATTGATAAAGAAAGAAATAAAGTCCAAGGAAGTGCTTGCCCTTTATGGACATGGACATGGCCGTGTTCGATACCTCCAGAGAAATATTCGAGTATCAATTGAATTAAAAAGCCAGAAAGTATATAGATGCCGACGTTAACATGGTTAGAAGCATACAATTCGGGCAAAAGATGCTCAAAAATAATAGCTAACAAAAATCCACCACTAAAAGCCAATGCAAATTTAATGAAAGAACTATTGTTGGTATATCGTAAAGTTGTGACAATTAGACCGCCCAGAAGAGCCGAAAGAATTAAACCAAAAAAAACAAAACCAGCACTTATCATTTTCGACGGGCAAATAGTATGAGACGATCTGATGTTTCGGGATCAAATGCATCCAATTGGAAGTTGCCAAAGGTAGACAATATTTCAAAATCTTTCGCTAAAAAACGGAGAAAGTCTTCTTGTTTTAAGGCCTGCACACGTTCCGTATAATGATGTAAAATTCCTTTGTCTTCAAAGCGGATGTCTTTATAAATATGCTGCCCATCATAACGGCGCGTAATAGAAAACAAAATCCCATCAATCCATTTTTCCTCAGAGGGTACTAAGTGCTCAATAACTTTAATAGCGTTCATGAAATCAATAATTACTTCCCCTTTTTCATGAAGCATTTCGGTAATAGAAGCGATCATTTTTTCATTGTCCGATTGGGAATCAAAATATCCAAAACTGGTGAACAAGTTCGCTATTAAATCAAACTTTTTAGTGGGAATTACTTCCCGCATGTCGTGCACCTCAAAAGCCAAACCCTGGCAAGAATTTTCCTTCGCTGTTTGTATGCTATTGCTTGATAAATCAACGCCTAACACGTCCATTCCCAATTTATGGAACATCACCGCATGACGCCCTTTTCCGCAAGCTAGATCCAACACTTTACTTCCCGGCTTTAAAGAAAGGTGTGCCACTAAGCGCTCAATAAACGCATTAGCCTCCACATCATTTCTATGCTGATAAAGTATATGATAATACGAAGTATCAAACCATTCCGCGAACCATTCTGCCTTTTTCATGGGCACAAAGTTACACCTTTGGTAAAAGTAATCCACGAAACTCCGTAAATTCGTGCATGACAATGAAAAAAATTGGCATTACTGGTGGAATCGGCTCGGGAAAGTCTTACGTCTCGGATATTATCAAATCGATGGGGTTTCCCGTTTATCATTCAGACGAAAATGCCAAATCATTAATGGAAAGTAATCCAGAAATCAAGGAAGGATTACTACTTCTTTTTGGCGATTCTATTTACGAAAAGGACGAATTAAACAAAAAGAAATTAGCGGAGCTGATTTTTGAATCCCCTGAATTACGTGAAAAGGTGAATGCTATAGTGCATCCTATTGTGAGGGCAGATTTCGCTCAGTGGGCAAGGAATCAATCGAAAGAAATAGTCTTTAACGAGGCGGCCATTCTTTTTGAAACGGGTGCTCACGCTAATTTCGATGCAACTATTTTAGTCATTGCCCCCGAGGCCATTCGCATTGATCGCGTGATGAAAAGAGAAAATTGCTCGCGAGCGTTGGTGTTAAAAAGAATCCAATCACAATGGAGCGATGAACAAAAAAGTAGCTTAGCCAATTACCAAATTATCAACGATTCCGTTTCTCCTTTGTTAATTCAAGTAGAAAAGGTGCTAGAAAAAATCAGCGCGCTTAATAACCTGAGTTCGATTATTAAAACAAAGTCAAAATTAATTTAAAGACTTGGTTGCAAGGCAGATTTTATATGGGATAACGGGTTATCACATTAAAAGCTAACGAAGGAAACAAGTTGTTAAATTAAGCCTATGATACGCAATTTCGCCTCTAAACAGCAATATACTTCCCTTTTTTGCGTCGAAATATCACAATATTCCGATTTAAAAAATATCGTATCTCACTATTTACAGGTGTTTTGACAAAATTTGAATAACCGAACTCAGGTTAATAAGCCACATTAATCCTTACTTAGGAAATACGAACCATTAATGCTTAGACCAAAGCGAAGCGGATAAATGGCAATGGTGCTTCCTTTTTTGAATAAGGGGGTTAAACTATACTCTACAAAAGCGCCTAAATACTTACCAAAACCTGCTCTAACGGTTGCGTCTAAGGAAAAATGCTGCAAATTAAAACGTGAAGACGTATTATTAGTGAACTTATCGCCATTCGCATATTCTCCTGTTTGCGTACTCGTAGATGCAAAGCGCCATGCACCAATAACACCAGCAGCGAGGTAAAAACTCTTTTTAGCTTCCGGCTTAGTGGTAAATTCCAGTAATAAAGGCAAGGTAAAGCGATGCATTGCTAATGTATTGGTTCTATACGATTGGATGGTGTCCGAGACACAAAAAACAGTGTCGTTACTATGTTGAATACGGTAATTATTTCGTAAGGCAAGACTTGTCAAACCATATCCCAAACCAGTAGTCAAACCTAAATATTGCTTAAAAATGGGTAGCTTATATTCTAGAAAATTTAAATTGATAGCCAAAGATTTAACCGGATCTATTTGCCAGTAATCATTCGCTCCAAAATCTGTGTCAAAACGTGAATTCGTTTGTTCGTTTAAACGGAACATGCTCACAAAACCAAGATCAAAAGCGACCCAATGTGGCTCATATTTAGTTTCTTCGGAGTCATCAAATTCATTATCCCCCTCAAGGTCAAATGAAATTGGAATATTCATGACTGTCCGTGTTGCCAAAGAAGTATCTGTTGATCCAGGAAGCCAATTCGGCATAATAGATACTACCCGAAGCGCTTCTTGTTCTATTGCCGGACAATTGATGCCTTTAAGGATTTCCGCATTTGCAACCTTCCCATCTTTTTCCACATAAAAACGGACATACACCTTGCCTTCCATACCCAACTCAATGGCTGATTCTGGGTACTTAATATTTTCTTGAATAAAACGCATAAGCGCTTCATGTCCACCTGGAAAAGTTGGTTCAATATCATAAGGCCCTTCAACTACTTCAATCGGAGGCGGCAAGGGTTCTTCTTGTGAGAACATGCTGGAAACAATAGAAAAACAAAAAAATAAAAGTAAGTGAGTTTTCATAGGAAGTAGTTATTCGTTAATTAAAATTTAAAAAGCACTCGACACATTAAATTTCTTCCCGCTTGAGGGTAATAAAAATTCTCTGTTGTTTTTTGACCATCATACAGGTATGAAAAAGTATATCCGTTATTAGCATAAAGATAATTGAAAATATTATTCACTTGAAGACCGAAATTAATTTCTTTTCCTAAAACATGTCTAAGCGCATAGTTGAGCGTTAGATTACTGTATGAAAAAGCCTTAATTCTTCTATCCAGCGCAGAAGTATTGTCCAAAAATTGTTGCGACACAAACTTACTCATCCATTCCATATTCATATTTTTAAAGGGCACCCATACAACACCAAGGCTGGCCACTACATTTGGAGAAAAAGCCAAATCCACGTCTTTATGCGTGATAATTTGTTGTGAATAATAGGGTTCTGTGGAGGAATAAACATCCAAAAATTCATTGAATTCTTTTATTTTATTTTGACTTAAGGCCAAGGCTCCATTAAATTTTAAGAAAGAAAATGGCGCATAAGCGGTGTTCATTTCGATACCCAATCGATAACTTGAGGGAACATTGGTGCGGGTATAAGAACCCACATCATTAATTTCACCCGTTAAAATAAGTTGATTGGTATAATCCATGAAATAAGCATTTACATTCAACAGCAGCTTCGATTTTTTGTAGGTGTAGCCCAATTCAACATCACGTAAAACCTCCGCTTTAGGTCGGCTATTTGGAGTGCTTTCTCTAAAATCTTTCCGCACGGGTTCTCTATGAGAAATACCAAAAGAAGCAAAAATGGATTGCGCGTAAGAAAGCTGTCTTGAAATGGAAATTTTTGGGTTTAAAAAATCAAATTTTACGCGTTGCTGCACATCTTTTAACACGCCTGAAACTTGATCCACGCCCAAAAAAGAATAATCCAAGTGCCTGAACTGGATATCACCGTTGAACGTCCAATCTTTCAGCTTATACGATCCTTTAACATAGGAAGACCATTCCGATTTTTGACCAGATTCATTGTAATAACGATCTCCCAATTCCGAATCGGATGCAAAACGAGACCAGATCACTTCCCCATAATGACGGCCCAAATACGTGTTCACCGAACCACCCCACACCACATTTAAACGGTGTTTAAAATAAGAAAGAGAAAAGACAGACCCTACAAAATCATTGTTCAACCAGCGCTGACGAATTAGATCACTTGTGGTAAGTGTATCGTTTCCTACGACCACCGAAGACATTCCATACCCGCTCAGGGTTTGGTTGTTTTTGTATTCCTCATAATACCCTCTTCCATACGTATAGTGACCGGAGATATTTAAAAGTAAATTCGATTTTATGGAATAGGCATAATGCAATTGATAGTTATCTTGCTTGTAATTATCCACTTGATTTTTGTAGGTGTAATAATTATACGTTCTTCCCGAGGAGATTAAATTTTGTCTTTCCTCTGGACTTAATAAATTGCGATCCGCATACGCATTCATCTCCGCTACATCGCCGGTTAAACGACTTTCTGGTGTGCCATACCAAGCCTGATACGTCAACTCATGACCACTAAAGACAAGTGCTTTCAACAGGAAATTTTTACCGAGGTAAGCGCCAGAAAAATAGATGGAATTTAAATTTGATTTAGCTCGATCTAGAAATCCATCGGAAGAAATTCGAGAGAGACGCGTTTCAAAATTAAACTTTTGATGGAGGAGCCCCGTACCAATTTTAATAGAATTTTTGAGTGTGTTAAACGCTCCATAACTATTATCAATCGTTGCGTAGGGCGTTTCAGAAAGATGGCTAGACTTCAGGTTTAATCCTGCGCCAAAAGCGGCAGCGCCATTGGTAGAAGAACCAATACCGCGTTGAATTTGAATATTTTCAATGGAGCTACTCAAATCAGGCATGTTGACCCAATAAACATCGTGCGATTCAGGATCATTGATAGGAATACCATTCAAGGTGACATTGATGCGAGAAGCATCTATTCCTCGAATTCGCATTCCTGTATACCCTACTCCATTTCCTGCATCTGAGGTCGTTACTAAGGAAGGCGTGCCATCCAATAAGAAAGGCAAATCTTGTCCAAAGGCCTTTTTTTCTAAGGTTTTCTCTTCAACAAAAATCGCGGAGGAAGACGCAGCAGACGCTCTGGTAGAGGTAACTTGAACCTCTTCCAAGGTTTGGGTACTTTTATAGAGCATGATTTTTAATGGAATATTAAAATCTTCCGTATAAAAAAAGTTGGTACTTGAAGTGTATCCTGGGCATTCAAAAACAAGTGTGTTTTGACCACCAATTGCCGGTCCTAAGCTAAATTTTCCCTGTGCATCGGTTTGGGTGCAGAAGGTTGTGCCTTGTACACAAACCTTTACGCCTTCCAACAATTTCCCTTCCTCATCGGATACTACACCCGTAAAATTATTTTGTCCAAAAGAGAGAAAATTCGATACTAAAAAACCGATACTGATAAAAATTCTTGTTTTCATTTGTTTCCAATTACACAAGAACAAGGGGCTAATTCCAGCTGGTTATTAATTAGCACAGTCATCTTCCCTTCGTAGGCATTATCCTAAATCAGGTTCAATGGGTATAATCTCAGCCTTGTCACGGGCACCCCTTAGAGACGGCGTAAAATTATGAAAATTTAGTATGCTTCTAACAAAAAAATTAAGATGATCGATTTATTTGAAACTTGCGCAAAACACAAATGACTGATTGTCAATTGCGTAATTTGATAATTATACCTGTAAAATTAACACGATATTTATTCTTCAATAATTGATTAATAATTAAAAATGAAGGATTTTTATAAGAACAAAGTAGTATTAATCACTGGTTCTTCGATGGGCATCGGAAAGGAAATTGCGCTGCAAGCATTAAATCTAGGGGCTCAAGTAGTGATCAATGGGAGGGATTTAGAACGATTAGAAAATATGAAAAATGAACTTTCATCTTTTCATGAAAATCTATTGTTCCTACCTGGAGATGTGAGCGATTATTCACGTAATGTGGCCATGGTCAATACGATCATTGATAAATTTGGACGCTTGGATGTGTTAATTACGAACGCCGGACTTTCCTGTTACGGTGAACTAGAAGAAATGACAAGTGATACGGCAAAACAAACGATAGATTGTAACATTTATGGTTCCCTCTTTCCTGCTAGGGCGGCTTTAAGTGAATTAAAAAAAACAAAGGGGAATATTTTATTTATTTCTAGTATTGCGGGTTTTCATGGCCTTCCTGAATGTTCCGCTTATTCGCTTTCCAAAATGGCCATAAAAGCATTAGCTCAAAGTCTTTCGGTAGAAGTATATAAAAGCGGCATGACCATTGGAATTGCCTATGTTGGTTTCACAGAAAATGATCCTGATAAAAAAACTTTATCACCTATTGGACAATTGGTCCCAGTGCCCGATCGGGCCTCTTTTTCAAGAGTTAGTAAAAAAACAAGCGCTTTAAAACTGTTAAAGCAAATAAAATCTGGTAAATTTTCAAATACACATTCATTATTAGGTATGCTAAGCGAGCGAATGTCACGTTATTTTCCTTCGCTTATGCTTTATATTATCAAGGAGAAATATAAGCGGATAAGAATCATGCGAAATTAATTGCTACATTTAAAGCCTATGCAGAAAACAGTTGCTGTAACGGGGGCCAGTGGGCATATTGGAAATGGGGTAATGGAGCGTAAAGATTAAACTTCTACAAATGAAAATTCAATCAATTATGGTCGTTTGTTTTTGTAAATGCGTTAACAATGCATTAAATACATATAAACCCCCAATAAAACAGGTAGAAACCCTGAGTCTTGTTTTCAAATCATCGGGTTAATTTTGGTTCACATACTTAAATCAGTTTAAAATTGGCGTAGGTGTTTACCCTTAATGGTTCAGTGGTAAACACTTAATTTTAAAACGTAAGTATTTACTATTCAAAAAGTTAATTTTTGCTAGATTTTGCCAAGTGCGTCTTGTATGAGATGCCTAACTACATTTGAGGAACAAACATTATATTAACTTTAAAAAATACAAAATTATGGCAGGATCAATTATTTCTTTAGCGAATGGCTCAAAAATGACCGCTGACTTTCGAAAAAAGTTTCCGAATGAAACAAAAGCAGTTTATTACTCAGCAGATGTTTACACCGATTTATTGGCTCAAGAAGGTTGTGTTGGAATCAGAATATACAATGCTTTAGATTCTGATAGAAAAATGACAAACGTTCTAGTAGGTGTTGATCAAGATGGGAATGATTTGTACCAAGGTAGGATTTATGACTCCGGTGATCGAACTCCACCTGCTCCAATTCCACCTAATCCGTTGAACTCATAATGAGTGACATAAAATTTATTTCGTTAATTTTTCAGCTAGTGGCAGGTTTAATGCCATTAGCTGTTTTGTTTTTTGGTAATAGGAAATTTAGTTTTGAATTTACTTTGTATTTAACTCTATCTATTATTTCAACTTTTATTATTTTGATTACGAATTATTTTAAAATTCAAAATGCAATCGTTTTTGATGGTTTTCAAATAAGTTCAATAATCTTACTTTCACTTTTTTATTTTCGGAATATACAATCGAAAATGCTCTCTAATGTTGTAATAATTCTTGGACTCTTTAGTTTATTATCATATTCTATAGAATTGATTTGTTTAGGTTATCCCCAGAAAAGCTTGGTGATAGAAAATGTTTCTTTTATAATTGGTCCAATTTTGTTCTACATAGATTCTATTGTTTCAAATCAAACATCGAGCACATTAGTACTTGTTAATACTTCCATATTTTTTTATAAATCTTTTTCTTTCCTATTGTTTTACTTTCTTGTAACATTGATGTTAAGTAACTTCTGGCATATCCATAACTTCATTGAAGGTTCATCAAAATTACTAATCGCATACGCATTGTGGAAACTACCGAAAACAGCTCATTCATAGGATTAATTTTTGCCTTTTCAGGATTTTTCGCTTTCTTGTCGATTGGGTTCTATTTGTTATTCCTTGCATTTAAAAAACGTTTGGAGAAAGAACAAGAAGCATTGCGGACGGCAGAAGTTAATTTTGAGCGTCAAATTAGTGAAGCAACTATTCAAGCAGAACAGCAAGAGCGTGTGCAAATTGCCATGGATTTACATGATGAAATTGGGGCGCTCGTAACGGTGTTAAAAATAAACATTCTCAATGCTCAGAATCGATTGGATCAACCTGACCGCTTGTTTGGACTTCTCAATGAAACATCTGAACTAATTGAAAAAACAGCTGATACGATTCGTCGTATTTCAAATCGTATTTCGCCACCTACATTAGTCAAAATGGGTTTAGATACCACACTGATTGAATTGGTTAAAACTATTCAATCCACGGGAAAAATGACTATCAATTACCAAAGCAATTTGAATGGCATCCGTTATCGCTTAGATGCTGAATTGAACATGTACCGCATTATTATCGAAATGATCAATAATGTCTTGAAGCATAGCCATACAGATTGTTTAGACCTTGAAATAATGCGTTCTAATGATCAGCTAAACTTAAGCTTTAACTATGTTGGCCTAGGACTGAATAACGCACAAGTGCAACTCCTCTTGCGCCAAGAAAAAGGGAGTGGATTGAAAAGTATTCAATCAAGAATCAATAACTTTAGAGGAAGTATAAGTTATCGAGTTGATGAAAAAGGAAAGGCTGAAATTTTGATTAAAATACCTACAGATGAAATCAGAAATTAATGTAATCATAGTCGATGATCAAAAGCTCATGCGACAAGGAATTATTAAAATGGTTGAAGATCACACGCACATTAACGTGGTACACGAAGCTTCAGACGGAATAGAAATAATCAATTGGTTGAAAGAAAACAAGAATAAAATTCGTGTGGATGTCATCCTTATGGATATGCAAATGCCCAACATGGATGGATGGGAAGCCACTGAATTGATTACACGCAAATACAAAAGTTTAAAAATCATTGGACTCAGTTCCTATGATAATGAAGCATTTGTCGATCGACTCATGAAAAGTGGGGGGAGAGGCTACCTATTAAAGGTTCAAGAAATCAATGAAATAGTTGCTGCGATTGAACAAGTTATGGAAGTTGGTTACTACCTCAGCGAACGAGTACCACTTTCAAAAATCCAAGAATTCCTTAATAAAAGTGTTATTTTTCCTTCTTTTAATACGTCTGTTCTTTCAGATCAGGAAGTAAGAGTTGTTCAACTAATTTGCCAAGAGAAAACCAGCCAAGAAATAGCAGATATCCTATTTGTTTCAAAGAAAACAATCGAATCACACCGGGACAGAATTCTTACCAAAATCAAAGCTCGAAACATGGTTGGCATCGCATTGTATGCATTGAAGCATCAGTTGATAAAGTTTTCATAGATTAGTTCCGCGAAAAGAAAACCTGGAATAAAATCAGAGCCGTACCTTAGTTTAAAGTTAAGATTAAAAATCTCAAAACACCAGCAAGGTTGAATATCGATAAAGAGTTGTGACAATCGCCTATTTTTAAAATCATGATGGAACCTATTAATTGATCCTTTCCACATAAAATTTAAAAATAGAATAACCCCTAAATTTATAGGTATTTATACTAAAAATTTAGTGCGCGCTTTGCGAATACTAATTACCTAATTCCTTTACTGCTTAAGAGCTATAAAGCTAAATATCCGAAAAAGCTTACCAATAATCACTTTTTTTATCGCCGAGGCGATAAATAACCCATTTGTTTTCATTGTAAATTGCATGAACTATTGAACTCCTAAACTTCGCAAATACTTCTGTTGTGGGGGTGTAAATTTTAAACGCTTATGTAAACGAGTTAGCAAAATGCAAACAATGTTCTAAAGACAATGAAATAGATGAACACCGCATTTAGCGAAAAAAAAGGAGAAAAAACAGACCCGAACACTCCCGAAAAAGAAGTAAGGCAATTTTAAAAAAATAAAAATATGAACAAATTAATTTATGGAACATTATTCCTTACCTTAGTAGGAATTGGATTTGTTGGATGCAAAAAAGAACAAATGCAAAATGAAAGAAGTAACTTGAATTTAGATAATGAATTTAACGTTACTGCAAATGGTAAGATGCTTGTTTTTGAAACATCTGAGAAATATGAAAGGCTCATAACAAACGTAAGTGAAGAGAAAATGAAAAAATTTATTTCATTTGCAAGTTCATTAGAATATAAAAGTTTAGCAGATAAAAAAAATCTTACGAAATCAATGGATGATGAAGGCGATGCTTTATTCAATGCCATCTTGAATGAAGATGGAATAGTTCAAATTGGCAACTTTCTTTACAAAATTGATTTAAAAAAAGAAATAGTTGGGGTGCTTTCTATTTCTAAAATATCAGAATACGCAGATTTGGTTTCAATGAATATCGAAAATGAAAACATTCGCAGATTTACTACAGGCGACGATGTTATTGATTTAGCTGAGTCAGGAGCTGAATCAACAGCAAAAAGTTGTGGTGGTATTGATGGGGGGACTTATCCTTGCTACAATAATATAAATCAAGGACAAATTGTTGCCACCCTTGCCAACGGTAATGTTTGGAGGTTAAATCCAGGCGTGAAGTTTTTTAGAGCAGGTATCTATTTTAGACTATCTTCATTGTATGAAATTTGGGCGTTTGCGAATGCAAGTGCACCAGACAATGGTGTTAAAGTTAATAGTTTAAATGGACTATTTACGGTTGAGATTTTCTGTAAAGGACCTGAAGGATGGTGTCAAAAAAGACCATGTGGAAGTGGCGATATTGAAACTGTTAATTCAGGATTTTATTATTCAAAAACTCTTTCTGAATATCAAGAAACCTTTTATAGCGGAATAAGAAATTTAAATGGTTATTATTTCTTTGTTCAAGGTCGTGCTAAATTTCCGGATGGTACAGTGACTATTGCATCTCCATATGGAGGAAGAAACATAAATTCACCGTACTAATATGAGATTTATTCTTTTTTTAATTATCGTGTTTGGGCAGAGATGTTTTGCCCAAACATCTATTTCGATTGCACCTCTGGTTATTGGCAAAGCGTATTTCTGCAGTTATCCAAGCGATTTTAGATTCAATCAAATTTATTCTGAACAAAGTAGTCAATACACTCCAAATCCTTATTACACATTTGGAGCTAAAAAATTTAGTTACCGGCCAAGTATAGATATAGGCATACAAGTTGAGTTAAGTCTCAAAGACGGAAAACATCGAATTGGAATAGAGTGGGCTTCAGATGCATCTGGTACAATGTCTAAAACAACTGATTTTGAAACTGCCAACACTTTTGGAATTACTGTTCCGTATAAAACTTATGGTAGTGGTACTAGTTATTTTCAAAGTGGTTTTACGTACAATAGAATTTCAGTTAGATATCATTCGAGGTTGACAAAACAGAATTCAATCATTAATTTGTATTTAGTGCCTGAATTAACTTTAACATTTGGTAAAGCCAATAATGCAACTTGGCTTTATGAAAATGATACAATTTCAGTAAATAATTCTTACTTTCATAATGATGCAAAAAGTCTCTCCCGCGAAAATAGTGCTTATTACATTGGTCAAAAATCAATACTGGCAGGGATAGGTTTGAGAGCAGACTTTAAAACACCAAAGAACAAAAAATCCCTTTTTTCACTTGATTTAAGCTACAAACAAGGGTATAAAGTTATTTCCTATTCGCAACACACGACGGTTATCTATGATTCAGGTAAAGTTTTTGGAATAACTGATGGATTATCTGCAACAGGATCTGGTTTATATCTTCAATTATCCAGATCTTTCACCCTGTATAAATGGAAAAGTAAACATAACCAAAAATAAACCTTTATAAACATCAAACAGACACAGAAGCAATTAATAAAATGGATAAAATTATGAAAACGTTTATCGCTCTGTTGTTAATTCAATTCAATTTATCTGCACAAACGTGGCAAGAGGTAAATATTAATTACAATGCGAGATCTATGGCTATCAATCCATATGATTCAACTATATGGCTTGTTAAAAAATACCCTGCTCACATGGATCAGAACGGAGTATTAATAGAATACAATACTTCTTTGGTCCCTATTTTTAATTTTGTTGATTTCACTTGCAGCAAACCTGTATTCACTTCCAATGCAACTTATGCTTATACCAATGGAGCAAATTTCTTTTATAAATTTAATGGTACCACATTTGAAAAGATATATTTGCCAGGCAATCAAACTATGTTTTTTAATATGTCGGCATTTGATGATACCTTGTATTTAAACTGCAGTAATCCAACTCAAACTTTAATGTACTATCAAGATCAACTGGTTGGACAATCAGCCATTGAATCTTTTAGACTTCGAAAGGGCCAATCGACCTTTTATTCATCCTATAATATTGCAACTGTTAATCTCAATTTCAGCCAAAATCAATTTCAATACTTTTATAATTGTCCCAATAATCACCAAATAAATGATTTAAACGTCAAACCGGGCACAGACACTTTGTATTTTACATCAATTGATAAAATTTATACGGCATCTTTATCATCAATTGTTGACAGCATTACCCCTTTTAACTCAACTCAAATGCCATTAGGTCATCTTATCACGTTTCGATTTGATTTAGGAGATAATATTTGGACTTTATTTGGCGATTCCAATTGCAACTTAGTTAACCACTATACCAAGCAGATCTCTAACTATAATGTTGCTACTCAAACATGGGATCAAACAATTAATGTTTCAACTCTATTAACACCATATCCTGAATTGAATCCCAACATGATTGCTGGACAGATTGAAATTGATCCTTACAATAATGTTTGGTTATTATTATATATTAACAATATAACCAAGTACTTCCTTATGCCGCAAGGAGATGTGCCTTCATGGGTAGGTGTGAACGAGACACCTGGCTTATTTCATGTGTCATGCTATCCAAATCCTACTAATCAATTTCTGAATATTGAATTGCCTAACACAACAAATGAAAATATTCAAATTTTTGATGTCACAGGAAAACTAGTTCGAGAATTCAAAAACAATAATTTGGCATTTCAAACAGATATAAGCTTATTTGATGATGGGATATATACTATTCGTTTTTCAATAAATGGAAAAGAATTAACTAAGAGATTTATTGTCCAAAAATGAAAAAGCCCGGTTCAGCCAATAAGCGCTAGAAAATCAATGTAAACTTTACAATCGAAAACGATTTATAATCCTGATAAAAAATTGGGACAAACGCCTATTTTTAAAATCATGATGGAACCTATGTCATTGGTCCGGATTCCTGAAGTATTTCTTATGGTACCCACAACATTCAACTCCAAAAGGTAGCCCATAGTGCAAAGCGAACCTTTGGAAAGGAGCGACATGGTAGCATTACTTTGCGGGTTGATTAAAAAATTATAGATTTTTAGTTTGAATATAACCACCCCTTTACGCGCGATTTTTCGTTACCTTCAACGAGGAGTACTGCAAAATTGATTATGCTAAAGGAAGAATGGATTGCTGGATCAATGAAATTAGACCGGAAAAGTCAATTGGCTTTGTACAATTATTGTTTTCCTGAATTAAAGAAAGCCGCACGAAAATTTTTCAGCACTGATGTGGAACTTATGCATGTCATTAATGGCTCTTTCATTAAAATCATTGAAAACCTTCATAAGTACGAACCTATTAACTTCAACGCTTGGATTAAGCGAATTTGTACCAATGAATCCATAGATTACCTCCGAAAAAACAAAAAATACAAAGAAACCTTTCTCATCAAAGCGTCAGAAGGAATAAACGAACCTTTCGAAGCGCCTTCTATTGAAACGAGCATAGAAAATGAGCACCTGGAATCTCTTTTACTTCAACTGAATACCCCTTGCCGGATCGTATTTAATCTATTTGCCCTTGAAGGATTTTCGCATAAAGAAATAAGCCAATCCCTCGGGATTACCGTGGAGACCTCAAAATGGCATACCAAAATGGCCCGCAAAAAACTAAAAGACTTACTTGCAAACACTCAAAAAAAAATTATTAACCATGGATAAAAAGGCTGACGATTCTAATTCATTTAATCAAATTCCGGAAAACTACCTAATTGACTTAAACCTGCGCTTGGATGCCTTGGAAAAAAAACGCAAGCGTAAGCGCATTTTCTACATATGGTTTCCTATCCTACTGCTATTTGGGATTGGCTTAGGCATGTATCAATCACTTAGACCTAATTTGCCGACGACAAAAGTTTCTGTAGTCAAAGCGCTTCCCCTGGTTTCTCCTACAACTCCCGATTCAACACGCAATTCAACGTATAAATCAACTCCCGATTCAACTCAGAAATCAATACAGAAACCAAACAGCCTAAGCAGACACCTTGAACATTCCCTTGCTTCCATTCAATCCAAACGAACTGAGAGTGCAACACCATTGAATATTGAAACACAGCGCAAAGATTCCATCCCCTATACTTCTGATGACACTGAAATTGCGGCAGAGGAACATAAAGCTGAAAAAGTAGCAGTAGCACACATCGATTCCACTTTTTCCAAGATCGAAATGTCTCCAAAACCAAGTGAATTAAGGATTCCCTTCCGAGAAATACCCCCGATTACTTTGCACCGCATTGGCTTTTTCACATGGCCCATCTTAGAGACCTCGCAAGCAAGAAAAACGGAAGTTTCTTGGCAACATATGCTCGGATTTTCCTGCGGTGTGAGCGGGATCATTTCCTCCTTTACTCCGATGGAAAACCCCATAAATTCGTTTTTAAATGCTACCTACGTCGATTATAAAAGCTATGCCCAAGCACGAAAAGAAGCAGAGCGCGCCACTAGTTCCTTGGATTTATCGGTATTTTATCGGCAACAAGCCAAACATTGGTTTTATCAAGTGGGGATCGCCTATAATGAATGGGGTGAACAAATTGTATATCCGTTCAATTCAATTGATGGAACCAACCGCTACCGTTACCTCAACATCCCTATATTTGCGGGCTATCAATGGACCAAAAACAAAGTAAGTCTGAGTCCAATGCTGGGACTATCTGCTGGAATTAAACTGAGCGGTAGAGGGTACTATCTAATGCCTGATGGCGGTGTAGACATCGTTGAAGCACAAACTTTTTCTACTTCCGGTATCGCACAAATCGAATTGGCGTATCACCTGAATCCATTCATTTTCCATTTTACCCCTGGCATTCGTAGCTCCATTGGTTCCCCTGTAAAATCGGCTGTAACAAAAAATAGCTACCAAGCGATTGGATGCCAAATCGGGTTTATTTATCTTTTGGAGCATAAAAGAAAGTGAATCCCCCCTTTTACTCGATGAGTTGCGTTTAGTAGAATGTACCTTCACTAAACCATACCTCATGAAGAAACTTCTATTCGCTTTTATCGCCATCCAGGCTTTCATGTCCACGGCGCAACAAACCAACTACATGCCCTTAGATCACAACAATGTATCCTGCTTACTCGATGACGAAGGTGGGTTTTTTAACCATCTGCAGGTAGGCACGAACGGTTATGAAATCCCTAAAAACAGTGGCTTATCTACCATTTTTGCCGGAACCTATTGGATGGGAGCTGAAGATGTGAACGGTGCACTTTATGTTTCCTCCGTTATGTATAGCGGTGGAGGCAGCTGGAGTGCGTTTCATGGTGGCCCAATCGCTAACAACAGTGCATACAATTCCTTGGCCTATATGAATCAATATCAACAGTCCATTTGGAAAATAAGCGAAGCAGAAATAACCAATCATCAAACAAATTTTCAAACACCGGGTTATGTTGTCCCCAATGTCCTATCCACTTGGCCCGGAAATGGCGATGTGTCTCTTGGTGTGGCGACGAAGCTTGCTCCCTTTGTGGATTTAAACGGTAATGGACTCTACGAACCCTTACTCGGTGATTATCCAGACATACGGGGCGATGAAGCCGTTTACATCATTATGAATGATGAATCGTATCAACCCGATGGGAATCAACTAGGGATAGAATTACATGCCATGTTTTATCAATACAGCTCGGGAACCTACCTAAACAACACTACGTTTCTTAATTTGCGCGTCATAAATCGCAGCAACCGCACTTATTATAACTTTCATGAAGGCCTTTACCTTGATTTTGATCTTGGTAATTATTCAGACGATTACATAGGTTGTGATCCTACCAATAGACTGTTATATGCTTACAATGGCGATGATTTTGACGAGCTTGATCTTGATATTTCATATGGTGCTAATCCACCTTGCCAAGGTGTTTTATGCCTCTCTCATCCCCTGGAAAGTGCCACCATGATTACAGGATCCATGGATGCAGGCATAACTACCAGTTTTGATACGACGGCATGGCTAATGATGAACGGACAATACAGTGACAGCAGTAATTGGATGAATCCCCTAACGAACCTCCCCACCCACTTTACGTACGATGGCAATCCAAACTTGCCCAATACCTGGAATGAAGGGGCAAGTAATAACCCTCCAGGGGATCGACGCGGAATGCTCAGTATAAGGGAAACGACATTTCCACAAAACTCGTCTATCTGTTCTGATTACGCATTTGTTTATGATCGATCTGGCAACAGATTAAACAACGTTCAACAAGTTATAAATATAAGCGGGGCTTTATTGAATGCATATCAAAATGGCGGAAATTTCCCCTGTCTTTCTAACGCCTTTAATGAACTTTCTGATGAAACACTATCACCGAGCGAAATAGTTGTTTATCCCAATCCAAGCAATGGGAATATTCAAATAACTTGGAATAACATCCAGGCAAAACAACTTGAAATCCGAAGCATGCAAGGAGCGCTTGTTTATGCTGAATCCATCGAAAATTTGAGTTCAAAAACGCTTGATTTAACCGTGCTTTCTAAGGGAATTTACTTTATTCAAATTGGGACACAAATGCAACGCATAATCATTGAGTAGCGCAATCGTTTACTACCAAACCATCAAATATGAAAAAAATCATTATTCAGACAATTGTTTTCCTAAGCCCAATAATAGCATTCGGACAAGAAAACGTAAAAGCGACAGAATTAAAAAGAAACTCAATTTATTTAGAGACTTTCGGTCAAGGTCTTTATAATTCTTTTTCGTTCGATCGACTTTATAATGTTGACAAAAAAATCAAGACATCTTTTAGTGCTGGCTTGACAATTATTCCAGTCCCCGAGCTTTTCGTTCTAGGCGTTCCAGTTTCTTACAACTATTTATTCGGAAAAAAAAATCATCACTTAGAGTTAGGATTTGGTTTTACTGCCATGTATTTGCGACAAGGTCGAATTAGTGCGGCTGAAGGCTATATTGACAACAATGGTTTATCACAGACAAATAATTTCGTTGGACATAGTAATGAATTCTATTCTTTCTTTACTCCAAAAATTGGTTACCGTTTTCAAAAACCAAGTGGCGGTATATTTCTGCGTTTAACTTTAACCCCACCAATTGCTGGTATAAATAAAATCGGTAGTGTAAAGGGAGGTAAATACAACTCAGGATGGACATACACAGAATATTTTACTAGTGCCGCTTTTTTTGGTTACCGTGTGTTTCCATGGGCTGGTTTTAGCATTGGTTGGACGCTTAAAAAATAAACTACACCTAGCACACGTATTGCAAAAAAGCCGAAACTTCAGTTACAAAAAACGACAATGGAAAGCTTTCGATTATTGAGTGAAAAAAATATTAATTTTAATAATCGGCACGCCGCCAAGCCAATAAATTATCATGCAGAAATATAAGCGGATAAGAATCATGCGAAATTAATGGCTACATTTAAAGCCTATGCAGAAAATTGTTGCTGTAACGGGGGCCAGTGGGCATATTGGGAATGTGGTTTGTAGAAAACTGATTGAATTAGGCTATGCCGTAAAAGCCTTTTATCATTCTGATGCTACGAGTTTAAAAGATTTGCAATTAACATTGGTTAAAGGCGATATTCTCGATCCTACAGCGGTAAGCAACTTATTAACTGGGTGTGATTATGTAATCAATTGCGCTGCCCTAATAAGTATCAATGGTGATCCAAGTGGAATAGTCTACAAGACCAATACCCAAGGTCCTGCAAACATTCTTTCTGTAGCCAAAGAACTTGGAATAAAAAAAATAATTCATGTCAGCAGTGTACATGCCGTTCATGATTTGCCGCACAATACAGCTTATGATGAAACTCGCCCTTACAAAACGAAAAGTGATTTTGCCTACGATTACTCTAAAGCCCAAGGCGAACAAATCATGCTTTCGGGAACTGAAACGGATGGCGTAGAAGTGGTGGTGGTAAGACCCAGTTGTGTCATTGGGCCATATGATTTTAAACCTTCCAAAATGGGTGGCGCACTTAGAGGATTCTACAAAAAGAAATTCTTATTCCTTCCCAAGGGAGGCTATGATTTAGTGGATGTTCGCGATCTTTCAGCGTCCATTGTTGCGGCTCTTGAACTTGGGGAAAATAAAGAAATTTACTTGTTATCTGGAAAGTATTACAGCTTCAAAGAGTTGGGAAAAGAAATTGGAATGGTGCGCGCACAAAAGAAAACCATCCTGATTCTACCCAATTGGATTTTAACTTGCAGCCTTCCTTTTGTTTGGTTAGCTGGTAAAATAACCCGCACAGCGCCTTCGCTTACTAAGGAAGCGATCGTTGCCATTACGGAAGGTCACCCTGAAATGAATAATGAGAAAGCCAGATTGATACTGCATCACAAAACACGGCCACTGCAAGAAACGCTTAGGGATGTTTTTCATCATTAGTGTCCGATAAATATTATGTTTTTAATAATTCAAAATCGTTTAGGACACTATCTACATAATTCTTTTTTTTCTTTAATCCTTACCCTACTTTTTTTGAGGTGACTGAGGCTCTCGAAGGCCCGCAAAAAAAGTAGCAAAAAAAACTCGAAAGTGGCATGCGTTCATTCTCTCCAATCCTAAGACACACCGGGATGTCGGTGCGTTTCGGTGATTTCTATATAAGTGTCTCTCGACTACGCTCGATTCACTTAAAGGGCATCGAGCGGAGTCGAGAGGCACGGTTAGTGAATCAATTACAGATACTCGGTTAGGGCATCGAGTCCACCTAGGCGGACGACAGGCACGGTTAGTGAATCAATTACAGATGGTTAGGGCATCGAGTCCACCAAGGCGGACGACAGGCACGGTTAGTGAATCAAGTACAGATACTCGGTTAGGGCATCGAGCGCATCTCGACTACGCTCGATGAGCTCTCGAGAGGCACGCTACCCAAGACTTGATTTTTTCGTTCTTTTGTACTTGTGCTGAGCTTGCCGTAGTATCAAGACAAAAGGACAAAGAAAATAAAGTCCGATATTTTCCTCCGGGGCGGAGGAAAATAGTTATTTTTATTAGAAATTAAATAATTCATGACCCTTTCCACACTTAATAGTATCACCATCTCATGGATTGGATTAGCAATCGCGGTTCATGTCACCATGTTTTTTATCAAGGCTCCATTCGGAAGACATACCTCCACCAAATATGGAAGGTCGATTAATAACAAATGGGGATGGTTTTTAATGGAATTGCCTTCCCTTTTGATCATGAGTTATTTTTTATTCTTTGGTTCAAGATCGCTCCATTCTTTTACTTGGATCTTATTCCTCCTGTGGATTTTGCACTATTTTAACCGCACTGTGATTTATCCCTTGCGCATCAAGTCTACAGATAAAAAAATGCCGTTATTCATTGTGCTCAATGCTGTAATTTTTAATTTATTTAATGCGGGATTGAACGGTTACTTTTTGGCTGAATTAGCGGATAGTGCGAATTATTCCGCTGCTTGGTTGAGCAGTCCGCATTTCATCATTGGAAGCAGTTTGTTTTTTATCGGGATGGCCATCAACTGGACCTCCGATACGCTATTGATAGGCTTAAGAAAAAAAGGAGAAACAGGTTATCAAATCCCGAAAGGATTTTTATTTGAATTGATTTCATCGCCCAATTTGTTTGGGGAAATTATAGAATGGACAGGATTTGCTATCCTTGCCTGGAACCTTCCAGCGCTTAGTTTTGCGATTTGGACTTTCGCGAATTTGGTGCCTAGAGCCTTGAATCACCACCAATGGTACAAAGACAAATTCCCAGATTACCCCAAGAACAGAAAGGCGGTATTTCCGTATCTATTTTAGGTAGAAACTTATTTTAAAGCTACTATTAGTTGGGCAATTTGAACGGCATTGGTTGCTGCTCCTTTCCGAAGATTATCCGCAACAATCCATAAATTAAGGGTGTTTTCTTGACTTTCATCGCGGCGAATTCTGCCTACAAACACATCATCTTTTCCTTCAGCATATTTGGGCATTGGATACGAAAATGTATCCGGATCATCTTTTACTACTACTCCTGGCGTATCATGAAGAAGTTTACGAACCTCAGCGAGATCAAAATCATTCTCAAATTCAATATTAACGGCTTCCGAATGTCCCCCAACAACAGGTACTCTTACCGCTGTAGCTGTTAATTTAATGGCTGGATCTAAAATCTTTTTGGTTTCATCCGACAATTTCATTTCTTCCTTGGTGTAACCATTATCTAAAAATACATCGCACTGTGGAATACAATTTTTATCAATTGGATATTTATACGCCATTTCGCCAGCAAGGCCACTTCGTTCATTTTCCATTTGTTGAACAGCCTTTACCCCTGTCCCTGTGATCGACTGATAAGTAGAAATAACAACGCGTTTAATGGAATACTTTTTATGTAAAGGAGCAAGCACCATCACTAATTGAATCGTACTGCAATTCGGGTTGGCAATAATTTTATCAGACAAGCTCAACAAATGACCATTAATTTCCGGAACGATTAACTTCTTGGTGGGATCCATTCTCCAAGCAGATGAATTATCAATTACCACCGTGCCTACCTCTGCAAATTTAGGCGCCCATTCCAACGAAATGTCTCCTCCAGCAGAAAAGATGGCAATGTCTGGTTGCTTATCCACCGCCGCTTGCAAACCTATAACAGGGTAAATCAACCCTCCAAAATCCAGTTCACTTCCAATCGATTTTTCTGAAGCTACTGGAAATAATTCTGTAATTGGGAACGCTTGTTCCCTTAAAACTTGTAACATAACCGTTCCAACCATTCCAGTTGCGCCTACTACTGCTACTCTCATGCCTTTATTTTATTGTTATCAATTCTTAAAATACCTTGATTTCTCATTGTAAAATTATACATTTGGGGGGAACTAATACTCTATGCGACTTTTTTTCTCTTTTATAGCCTTTTTATTGTTGATTTGTAGCGCCTTTGGTCAAACAACAGAAACATTTTCTGATGGTGATTTTACGACAAACCCTACCTGGCAGGGCAACACATCCGAATTTATTGTTAATGCTAGCGGTCAATTGCAACTTAACAATTCAATTGCTGGCACGTCCTATCTTTCTATACCTCATGGGTTAATTGATCTTACAAACAAAGAATGGCAAATTTATGTCAAACAAAGTATTGCTTCGTCTACTAGTAATTTTGGGCGGGTTTACTTATGTGCTGACAACAGCAATTTAACCCTTGCACAAAATGGCTATTACCTGCAGTTTGGGGAAGCAAATGCTACCGATGCCATCCGATTATTTAAATTAGAAGCTGGCATTTCAACACAAATTTGCGCAGGAATTGATGGACAAATTGCAAATAGTTTTATTTCCTCGGTTAGGGTAAAAAGAAATGCCATTGGAGACTGGGAACTAGCCGTAGATTTTTCTGGTGGAGGAAACTATATATTTCAAGCGAGTGGCAATGATCCCAGTAATTTAATCGGTAACTCATTTGGTGTGCTCTGCACATATACGGCGAGTAATGCCACTAAATTCTATTATGACAATGTTTATATCGGCAATGAGATTATTGATATTATTGTGCCAGTAGTAGACACGGCCATTGTCATTTCGCAAAACCAAGTAGATGTCTATTTTAATGAGGCGATTTCAACGGCAAGTGCCAATTTACTGACCAACTATTCTTTAATGCCCTTCCAGAGTATCTCCAATGCTGTTCAAGATGGTGCAAATTTATCCTTGGTTCATTTAACCTTAACGAACTCACTTGTTAATGGAACTACCTACACCCTAAACACGGCAAATATCGCGGATCTAGTGGGGAATGTCGGAGGAAATCAATCCATTAATTTTGATTATTTGGTCGCTGAAATTCCACTAAAAGGCGATGTGATTATCAATGAATTTTTTGCAGACCCTACCCCTGTTATTGGCTTGCCAGAAGTGGAATATGTAGAAATTTATAATAAAAGCAATAAAATATTCAACATTCAAAATTGGCGCATCACAGATGGATCCGCTACTGGGACGATTGCAAATGCCTGGCTGATGCCCGGAGAGTATTTAGTTTTAGCAGCTACCTCAAGCATCCCCTTATTTTCTCCAATGGTTCCTGTTGGTGTTACCAGTTTTCCTAGCTTAAATAATGCTGGAGATAGTATTATTTTGAAAGACGATAACGGTGTATTCATTGATTATCTCGTTTATACAGATAATTGGTACCAAGATGATGTAAAAAAGGACGGCGGTTATTCCTTGGAATTAATCAACCCACTAGACCCATGTTCAGATGGTGATAATTGGACGGCATCCACTTGGATTATGGGAGGAACACCAGGACTCGTTAATTCTGTCTACAATATAACACCTGATACGGATGCGCCAAACATTACACAACTAATCGCCTTAGCTCCGAATTATGTGGAGGTTCATTTCGACGAGGGAATGGATTCAACAAGTCTTGCGAATGCCATTATTCAAACGGTTGCGCCACTGACCATCCAAAATAGGTACATCAATGGAAATTATCCTAATCAATTTACCCTTCAGTTTATTGAAAATTTACAAAGTTCCGTGATTTATAACATTACGATTGCTTCCGTTGCCGATTGCTGGATGAACACCGCCAATCTTTCCGGAGAGTTTGTATTAACCGAAGTGCCACAAAAAGGGGATATTATCATTAATGAGATTCTTCAAAATCCCTTAAATGGCGGCTACGATTGGATAGAATTATATAACAATTCGCAGAAAATGTTTAATTTGAAAAACATGGAATTGGCCAATTTTGACAATGACACCATCGCAAATAATAAAATAATCCCACAGGATTTCATCCTTAAACCTGGCGGATATGCCGTAGTTGGTAAAGACTCTGTTTTTGTTAAGCAAAATTATCCCTTTAGCGTAGCAGGAACTTTTGTTTATAGTGAATTACCGAGTTACAACAATGATTCTGGTCAGGTATACCTAATAAACAATTACCAAGTAATTGATTCCGTTTCGTACTACAATTCATGGCAGTTTAAATTATTAGATGATGTAGACGGCGTTTCATTGGAACGGATTGATCCAAATGGACCATCATCCAGTCCGTATAACTGGCATTCTGCTGCTGAATCGGTTGGTTTCGGAACTCCGGGAAGAATAAATTCCCAATACCTTCCTGCCTTAACCAATGGGGAAATAAATTTAACGAACGAAGTTTTTTCGCCAGACAATGATGGTTTCGAGGACGTGCTTCAGTTTTCTTATGTCATGACAAAAGAGGGATTATTAGGAAAAGCTACCCTATATGATGATCGAGGAAGAGTGGTAAGAAGCTTATTCAGCAATGAATATCTAGGCACAAGTGGTTCTTTTTCTTGGGATGGCATAACAGATACTAATTTCAAAGCCAGTATTGGCGTGTATGTTTTACTCTTTGAAGCTTTTTCAATTGACGGAGCTGTTTTTTATACCGCGAAAAAAGCCCTTACCTTAGCGGGTAAATTATAACTATAAAATGTTTTCCCCAAGCGCTAAAAATTGGATTGCAAAATACTTTACCTACGTAAATAGTGGTGAAATAGTCATTGCAGATTCAACACATTTCAAGGGGGGATCCGATGAAAAAAACGACGAAATCCTTCATTTCTTTGCCAATCATACCGGATTAACTTTTGGTTCTCCAACGCGGCTTATTTTTTCGGAGGAGATGAAATTTGATTTAACGCAAGAAGAGAAATTAAAAGTCTTATTATTCGAGGCCTTGATCATTGTTTACATTCAAGAAGCACAGAAACCATTTGACGAAAATGAGTTTATTGCCTGTTTATGCCGTTTTTATACCCCAGACAAAGTAAATAATATCTACCCTTGGTTATCGGTGTTTTATTCAGATAAACCGAGAAATGCACTGGAGCGATTATTTTCAAAACGCATCAAAATAAAAAGTGGCCTGAAGGAAACTAATTTTTGGTTAAATCACCTTTCAAATAGCTTTGTTTATCTGGATGTAATCATGTTTAGTGCCTACCTCAGAGGAAAATCAAAAGGATTCGAAAATCATTCGGAATCGTACGCACTTCAAATTCTACAAGCAATTGTTTTCGCTGCCAAGGTCGATGGTCAAATTGACCAAGTGGATCTCCGATTGATCAACTATTTCATTTCCTCCGCGGGAATTTCAGCACAAAACGAAGACTTAATCACAGCGCTAATCAATAATAAAAATGCCAAATTAAGTGATTGTCACTTTCAAAAAGACAATGCTTTATTTAGCTTTTATGTCTTTGACTTCGCTACATTTATGTTGGAAACTACGCGGCAGGAGTATATAAATGAACATGCATTCCACGTAGAACTCGGATCATTACTGGATTTAAATGAGGCAGAGCGGGAGTCGTCCATTTCTCAATGCAAAGCATTTATTATGCAATACACCCCTACCCTTGATATTCTGATCAGCAGTTCAGAAACAAAGATGGTGTATTCGAATCTTGCGAAACGCTACCGAAAAATTTTGGGTAGAAACAAGGATAAATTTCTGGATGAAATAAGAGAAAGCAAGGAGTTAATGGCGCTTGTAAAAAAGTCTACACATACAGAACTAACAAATAAAGAAAAGGAAATTGTTAAATCACAATTCAAGGATATTTTAAAATCAATGCCTTCCATTGCCATTTTTTTGATCCCAGGAGGTTCCTTATTACTGCCATTGATCTTAAAACTAGTTCCGGACATGTTGCCTTCGGCATTTCAAGATAATGAGATTGAGAAGGAAAAAAAATGATTTAGTGCTTAAATTCAGGGAAAAGACTTAAAATTCCGTTTTCACTCGCCTGACAAATTCCCCGTTCAGTTATTAATCCAGTTACTAATCTCGCGGGTGTAACATCAAAACCATAATTACTTGCCGCTGTAGTTTCAGGACAAATTAATACGTGTTCAATTGCACCGGCACTCGTTTTTCCGGTAATATAACGCACTTCGTTCTGGTCTCTTTCTTCGATCGGAATTTCTTTCAAGCCATCTTTAATCGTCATGTCTAAGGTCGTTGACGGCAAGGCTACATAAAAAGGAATGTTATTGTCCTTTGCAGCTAAGGCCTTCAAATAGGTACCTATTTTATTAGCCACATCGCCATTCCTTGTGGTTCGATCCGTCCCCACAATTACTAGGTCTACCATTCCATGTTGCATGAGGTGTCCTCCTGTATTATCCACAATCAGCGTGTGGTCAATGCTATGCCTTGTAAGTTCATAAGCAGTTAGATTGGAACCTTGATTACGTGGTCTTGTTTCATCTACCCAAACATGTACTTTTATACCTTTTTCTTTCGCTTGATAGATGGGAGAAGTAACTGTTCCCCATTCGATGCAACCCAACATGCCCGCATTACAGTGCGTCAAGATATTAACCGGCGCCCCGTTTTTCATTTTAGAAATCGCCTCAATTAATTCCAAGCCGTGTACACCGATCATTCTACATGTCTCGATGTCTTCATCCACGATTAATTGCGCTTGATTCCAAGCAGTTTCAAGCGGATTATCCGCTATTGACAATGCCTTTTGCATACGATCTAAGGCCCAAAATAAATTAATGGCCGTAGGTCGTGATTGTCGTAGTTCCTCAAAAGCCTGTGTTAAAAATTCTTTTGGGAGCTTATTTTCCTGCATTTCACGCACAGCAAGATATACGCCGTATGCAGCAGTTGCTCCAATAAGAGGGGCGCCACGAACGGTCATGTTTTTGATGGCATTTTCTGCCTCTTTATAATTGTGTAGTTTGACCACAAGCAATTCATGCGGTAACATACGTTGATCTATTACTTCAACATAATTATCTGCGGTTGTCCAAATGGTACGAAAAGCTGTAGGCATAGCCGGCTAATTATAGCCCGAAAGCTGCTTTAACTTTATCCACAAAATCTAATTTCTCCCAAGTAAATAATTCTACTTCTCGCGTTTCAATTTTGCCATCGTAGGCCCTGAAAGATTTCGTAACTATTTCATTTTTACGACCCATGTGACCATAGGCAGCCGTTTCAAGATAAATTGGATTCCGTAATTTCAATCGTTGTTCTATAAAGTATGGACGCATGTCAAATATAGTTTCTACTATTTTTCCAATTTCGCCATCCGTCATGTTTACCTTAGAAGTACCATAGGTGTTAACGTATATCGATGTTGGTTTTGCAACACCAATAGCATAAGATACTTGCACCAACACTTCATCACACAATCCTGCTGCTACCAAGTTTTTAGCGATGTGTCTTGTTGCATAAGCACCGGAACGATCCACTTTAGAAGGATCTTTTCCAGAAAATGCGCCACCACCATGTCCACCTTTACCACCGTAAGTATCCACAATAATTTTTCTACCTGTTAATCCAGTATCACCATGCGGCCCACCGATCACAAATTTTCCAGTAGGATTAATGTGGTACGTTATATCACTGTTAAATAAATGCACGTATTGTGGGTATTTCGCTTTCACTCGAGGAATTAAGATGCCAATTAAATCAGCTTTAATCTTTGCCAACATTACCTCATCGTTTTGATCAAAATCATCGTGTTGCGTAGAGATTACAATGGCATCAATTCTAACCGGTTTATTATCATCTGAATACTCTAGGGTAACTTGCGATTTGGCATCCGGTCGTAGGTACTTAATTTCATTATTTTCTCGGCGTAAATTTGCTAATTCAATTAACAAAGCATGGGAAAGATCTAGCGCAAGCGGCATAAAATTAACCGTTTCATTCGTCGCATAACCAAACATCATTCCTTGGTCTCCCGCTCCTTGATCTTCAGGATTTGTACGTTCCACCCCTTGATTAATATCAGAAGACTGCTCATGAATGGCAGAAAGAACACCACAAGAGTCAGCTTCAAACTTATATTCGCTCTTGGTATAACCTATTCGTTTGATTACTTCTCTCGCAATTTGTTGCACATCTAAATACGTATTCGACTTCACTTCTCCAGCCAAAATAACTTGACCAGTGGTTACAAGGGTTTCGCAAGCGACCTTAGAATTAGGGTCGAAAGCCATAAAGTTATCAATGATTGCATCAGAAATTTGATCAGCAATTTTATCTGGATGTCCTTCAGAGACAGATTCGGATGTAAATAAGTAGGCCATTATTTTTATTGTTTAGGTATGCAAAAATAAGAAAACTGAAAAGATTGTTTACTATTATTAAGCAACTTGTCGCTTTTTTTAATAAAAAGTCTGGTTTTCCCTCACCATTTTCCTCAGTAAAGGATTAGGACGATAGCGATCCTCGCCATAGATCAATTGTAAATCTTCTAAGCGCAAAAGGACTTCTTCCAAACCAATTTCATCTGCCCAAGCCAACAATCCTTTGGGATAATTCACGCCCTTAATCATGGCTAAATCAACATCTTTAACGGAGGCTATTTGCAAAAATACGGCGTCAATTGCCTCATTAATCAACATACTCAGTATCCTGTCCAAAATTTCACGCCCTAGTTTTTCATCCATTGTTGGTTTTGGAGCAACGCTATCCAATGAATAATCATAAAAACCACGACCTGATTTACGACCATAAAAACCTGCTTCTTTATACCGTTTTTGAGTAAACGAAGGCTTAAATCTAGGGTCGAAATAAAAGGCATTGAAAACGGATTTCGTTACCGAATAGTTGACATCATTACCTATGTAATCCATCAATGTAAAAGGTCCCATTTTAAATCCACCGAGCTGTACCATTGCCCAATCAATTGTGGCAAAATCCGCTATCCCTTCTTCGTATATTCGCAAGGCTTCACCATAAAAAGGGCGAGCAACTCGGTTCACAATAAATCCAGGGGTGTCCTTACAAACCACCACCGTTTTATGCCAGCTTCGAATTAATGCTATCGAAGAGTTTAGTGTCTCCGTACTTGTTTGAATAGCTGGGACAATTTCAACCAAGGGCATGATTGGCGCCGGATTGAAAAAATGAATGCCAATGATTCTTTCAGAATTAATCAGTGCCGAGCCAATAGAAGCAATCGATAACGAGGACGTATTGCTAGCCAATATACAATGACTAGAAACCGTTTTCTCCAAGGCTTGAAAAACGGATTTTTTTATTTCCAAGTCTTCAATAATGGCTTCAATTACGAAATCACAATCTACAAAAGCTGCGATTTCACTTGCATATTGAATCCTATTTTCAATGGCTAATTTCGCAGACGCATCTATTTTTCCTTTATCGACAAGCTTAGAAAGCGTGACGCCTATAGTTACTTTCGCTTTATCAAGTTGATTGGTATTTAAATCAGCTAAAATCACTTGGTGACCGCATTGTGCAGCTACTTGTGCAATTCCAAGCCCCATTGTGCCTGCGCCCAATACGCCTATCGTTTTTTCCATCTTATTTCCCTTTGAATATTGGTGTTCGTTTTTGTAAAAAGGCATCCACACCCTCCGTAAAATCTTCGGTCAAGCCAGCCTCTACTTGAATAATGACTTCCATATCAAGTTGATCCTCCAACGAATTAAACAAGCCTAAATTCACCGCTCTCTTACTTAAACCCAATCCTTTCGTTGGCATCAAGGCCAGTTTTTCAGTAAAGGTCTTTATTTCCTCCATGAAAGAATCGTCTTCCACCACTTTATAGATCATATTTAATTTTTCCGCTTCAACTGCAGACACTTTATCACCCGTCATCATTAAGGCCAATGCTTTTTGCATTCCAATTAAACGGGGCAGAAAAAAAGTGCCCCCAGAATCTGGAATCAATCCAATTTTTGAAAATGCTTGAATAAACGAAGCGGATTCTTTTGCTATTGTTATATCGCAAGCCAAGGCAATATTTGCACCTGCTCCAGCTGCAACACCATTAACGGCAGCAATAACTGGCTTTTCAATAGTACGAATTTTCAAGATTATCGGATTGTAATGATCCCTAACTATCGTTTCAAGGCCTGGACCATCAGGATCGGTTGCCTCCGCTAAATCTTGTCCTGCGCAAAAAGCTTTTCCCATTCCTGTAATTACAATTACGCGAACAGCGGGGTCAGCGGAGCAATCATCAAGATGACCTTGAAGTTGAAGCGCCATAGATTTGTTGAATGAATTGTAAACTGCTGGTCTGTTTAAAGCCAGTGTACAAACTCCCATAATATCAGTACGTATTATTTCCATATCGAATAGTATTAGTACAAAACTACTTTATTTTTTTAGGGAAGAATAAATTTCAATGTGATACTTTATTCGTTCTTCAATGGTTTTCCTTAAATGCGCTGGTTCAAGAACTTCCACCTCTCCGCCATAACTTAACAATAGACGAATAAACTCCTCAGAAATAAGAATTTTTAATTCGAATATCCCATGTGTTTGGGTCTGATTGACTAATCGTTGAGAAGGATGGAAAGGTTGAGAATCAATGTATCGTTCAGCAATTTTATTTGCTTTTAAACTAATTTTTTCTGCCGACCCTTTAAATGCCGTTATACCAATAGCGTCTTGAAAATAAACCTGCGGATCAAATTCCAAGGGCAAAGAGAAGGATTCTTCGAGGACTTCTAAATCAGACATCCTATCCAAGCCGTAGGTGATAATGTCTTTTTTTTCTAAATCAAAAAGTAGCACGTACCACCTATTCCTATACTCTTTCAGATAGAGTGGCATTCCTTTTCGTTGCTTAGCCAGCCCAGAAATGAAACTTTGATAACTAAACAAGACCAATTCTTTTTCCCGTATTGCCTTCAATAGTTGAGGTAAAAATTCATTTCCACCAATAGAGACACTGGACTCAAAACCAATATATTGATTCATGTCATTGTTCGGGTCTGAACCAACAGCCACACGATCCACAATTTTATCTATGGCATTTCCGAATTCTTGAAAAAATGGCACTTCCCTAAATTGCTGTAAGGTTTTGATTGCAAAACGAATTGAACTAAGTTCATCTTCAGAGAGTGGGATGTCATTAATACTGAAATCAGGTTCTAAATAATAATAACCTCCGTGTTTTTTACTGTATTTAATTGGCGCATCATGATCCATTTTCATGGCGAACATATCTTTTTCAATCGTAGAATCACAGATATTATCCCCGTAAGTAGCTCCATAAAGCGCCTCTTCACATGCCTCTCTTAAATCTCCTTTTGAAGGAAAAGGCTTGTACTGATTCCGAAGCATTCTATCAATGATACGGAAGCGAATTAAAGCATTTTTTATATGCGGCATAAATTAGTTGCTTACTTTTTTTTGTACCCGAACAACTCAAAGAATTTTATGGCCTGAGCCACTTCATATGGAACATCTTCTTCCCAGTTTAGCGATCCCATTTTTATTTTACTGAGCACATCATCGGACATTATATGCAGGAGCGACTTATCGTATTCCGAGAGCGCTTTGATCCTTCCATTCTCTTTCATGAATTGGAGTAAACTTTGAAGTTGCGCTGGAATTACTATGTTGGATAAATCATACAATAATCCATCCTCCACATTAACTGCTGGGTAAACATACATTTTTACAGAAGGAACAAAACCTCGTCCAAATGCTTCTAAAAGTCCACCGGGTAGATTTTCATAGTATCGTTCATCAAATATGGTATTCAAATTATAGATACCAACCACAATCGCCATCTGATTTCCTTTAGTGATTCCGGAAAGGTACTCTAACATTTTATAGTGTTTCAAATAGTTAGAGATCATCACCGTATACCCCAAAGAACTTAGCAATTCAGCACGATCCATAAAATCCTTAATGGAAATCTTACCATCCGCTGTTAAATCTTTCAACGTCAATTCAAAAATCACCTCCAAACTTCCTTCATCCACCTTATTTTCTAGGAGAAAGGCTTTTTTTCCTTTCTCAATCATGTCAATATGAACCTTAGTAACAGGCCTAAACCGTCCCCGCATCAACAACACATTTTTTTTATAGAGAGCCGTTGCAGGCTGCAAGACATTTTTTGCAAGGTCAAACATAGTGGCGTCTGTAATTCCACGTTGAACTAAATTTAAGGCGACAAGTCTATTGTCGACATTTTCGAATGCTGGTCCTGAGAACCGAAGCATATCGATTTCCATTTTATCCCTTGGCAACCGAGCGACAAGAACATCGATAAAATGATCAAGATTTTCTGTTTCAAAAAAAGCCGCATAAATAAGATTTACCCCTAAAATTCCCAATGATTCTTGCTGTGATTTATGCCCGGAATCGTGAAGTTTTACATGGAGCACAATATCGTTTGGCTTTCCACCTATTGTTGTCTGGTAACGAATTCCTACCCAACCATGCCCTTGATTCGTTTTGTGATAATTCAATGATTCAACCGTATTACAAAAAGCAAAAAATCGGGCATCCTTATTTTTTTCAGGAAGGACAGACGTTAATTGATTGTATTCAGCGGATAACATGGTTGTTAAACGCTCTTCGCACACATATCTGCCCGTTGGCCCATACATCGAATCTGATACTTTCATATCATAGGCAGAACGTGTAAAAGCGATTGTTCCTGAGCTACCTCCTGCTTTAAAAAAATTTGCAGCTACCTCTTGCCCTGCACCGATTTCGGCGAAACAACCATAAATATCCTGTTTAAGGTTTATTTTTAATGCTTTTTCTTCCGTTGTTAATCGATCTATACTCATTTAAAATACTAATTAGGATCTTGAAATTTGGGATTATTTACAAAGTTCAAATCAGTTAATGTTAATAGAAACTTTTTCAACAACATCTTCTCTTGGGCATCTAATTGAACGCCACCTTGATTCGCATATTCGATTAGCGGATCAATGGTTGGACTAGCATGAATGCCGGTAGAATAAAAATCTATTACCTCATCCAACGTTGCGAATCTGCCATCGTGCATATACGGAGCCGTCAGTGCTATATTTCTTAGGGTTGGGACTTTAAATTTTCCGTTATCATTCGCATTTCCTGTTACCGCACCACGACCCAAATCCGTTAGCGTGGCATCGAGTCCATTGTTACTAAATTTCTTAACACGCATCAATGGTCCATTATGACAATGGAAACAATCCGCCCCGTTTAAACTTTTAAACAAATCGTAACCTGCCCATTCATCTACTTCAATAGTCGTGAAGATTTGCTGTTCTGCAGTATTCAGCGTCAAACCATTCTCATATTTATACATGACATCATACTTGGATTCGCCAGAAACCATGGTCCTTAAAAATTGAGCTATTGCCTTACTCACCTGGGTAGAATCGATAATTGGTGATCCAAAAGCTTTAAAAAATCTATTTCTGTAGACCATATCCGCATTTAACTTTGCGGCTGCAGCCTTCCAGCTTTGGTGCATTTCAATAGGATTTGGAACCGGTTCAAGTATTTGTTTTTCCAAGGAAGAAGCCCTGCCATCCCAGAAGAAAAAATCATCCCAACCTAAATTAATAAGTGCCATCGATTGACGATTTCCTACTAATCCGTCAATACCAACTGAGAATTGATTGTTATCCGAGAAGGAGTTTTGCGGAGAATGGCAAGTCGCACAACTCATCGTGTTATCTGCACTCAATCTTTTTTCATAGAACAGGTACCTTCCTAATTCTATTCCTTCAACCGTCATTGGATTGTCAGAAGGAATGATCATTTGAGGAAAGTGTGATGGAATCGATGCAGCAGTTGGCGTTGGTATATAACTTGCCTTCTCTTTATTACAAGAAAACAAGATAATTAGCGAACTAAAACAAAGCCACTTTTTCATTAATAGGGTGTAATAGCAGATTTGAAATTTTTTCCAAATTTTAAGGTGAGTGCTGTCTGTAGACTAGAAGAATGCGCTAAGAATTCAGTCCGTAAATCGATCGGATCTATTGCATTACAAATCACATCAAATAAGTCTAATTGAAGTGCAAAAGTATGCGTATTCGAAGCTGTTTTCACCCAATTTATCGCCGTGAAAGATTTTGTTTGAAGGTAGTTATCCGTACCAACATGAAAGCTAAAGTTATGATCATAGTTTTCAATGCCATCCTGTAAAGTATCCGCTTTACCCTCTACACTAATGAAAATATACCCTGGATTCCAGCCCCAATGCATGGTGCCAGCGTTAGCGATATTTAATGGATTGTCAATTGGAAAAGTGGATGGGTCGTTATGGTTGATAAGGCTATCCACCCCTAAAATAAATTGTAAATCGGAAAATAAATTGACATCTTGCTCCACTTTCAAAAAATCATTACCAGAAAAAGCAAAATCAAAAAAGCCTACTTGCGCTAAACTATTTTGGCCATTTTTAAAGGTGGTACCAAAGAATTTTAAATCTGTAAATTTAATTTTATATCCCTCTGTTGTCACATACACAGAATCAAGAAAAAGATGCGATGAATTGTATGTGGGCTGAACCGTTATCTCCAAGTAAGATTTAGGCGTTTCAATTGGCGTAGGCTTGTCTTTATTGCAAGAAAAAAGGCCGACCAAAGAAATGAGGAAGTATAATAAATAGCTTGATTTCATTCAGTAAATATACTTGAAAGCATTGAGAATTTTGTACCTTTATAGTAAAAAAAGTTCCATTGATGGGTAACAACATAAGAGAAGAAAAGCCATTATTGGTAATGAGTGCTTCTGCAGGTAGCGGAAAAACCCATAAATTAGTCTTAGAATATTTATCGATATTACTGAAGGACACGAATAGTGTCGGGAAATTCAAGTCAATTGTTGCCATGACCTTTACCAATAAAGCGGCGCTGGAAATGAAAACCCGGATAATTGACACCTTAGATGGCCTCGCTAATCATAGCAACAACCAAAAGATACTATCCATGCAAAAAGACTTGCTGGAAATTCTCCCTATTTCAACGGAAGAATTAAATAGTCGGGCGAAACAAGCATTGCATGAAATTCTGCATGGCTATGAAGAGTTTCATGTCTCTACGATTGATAAATTCAATTTAAAACTTATTCGTTCTTTTAGTCGTGATTTAGAAATTCAAGGGGACTTCGAGGTAGTTTTAAATGAGAATCAGATCCTTACTGATGTCGTAGATTCTATGTTAAACAAGCTTGGAATTGTGGGGCATGAAAAACTAACAGCACTAGTTAAGCGCTATGCAAAATACAATTTTGAGGATGGTCAAAAATGGAATTTTAGAGACCAACTAATTTCCTTTGCGAATGTTTTGAGCAATGAAAAATACCATGTGCCTATTCAAAAGCTCATTGAAATGACATTGGATGAGGCTGCTTTCAAAAATTTACTTGACGAAATTAAAAGCATTGAAACAGCCTTTTTAGCGGGAGCTCGATTGCTATTTAATCGATACACAGACTTAGGACTATCAGAGGCTGCTATTAAGGGAAAATCGCTTATCAATAAACAATTACTCGCCCTTGGCGCATATGAATCGTTCCCGATAGATAAAGACAGTTTGTATACACCAAAGGTTCTAGAATCAATGGGTGATGAAATAAAATGCAGCTTTTTACCTAATCAGTTGAGATTGGATTGTCTAGCTTTTAATGAAGAATTTCAGGCAAGTCTAGCTAGAACTCTCTTGTTAGAAGCCTATAAAAGCAACTTTTTCAACATGGCATTGCTTCAATTCATTGCCAGTGAAATGGAGACCATCAAAAAAGAGGAGCAAATCATTCGAATATCTGAATTCAATAAAATGATTAGTGTTTTGGTTAGAGATGAAGAGGCGCCATACATTTATGAGCGATTAGGGAACCGCTTAAATTATTTTCTTCTGGATGAATTTCAGGATACTTCAAGACTTCAATGGTTGAATCTTATTCCTTTAATTCACGAATCATTATCCAAAAACAACCAAAACCTTATTGTTGGCGATCCAAAACAATCAATTTATCGATTTAACAATGGATTAGCGGACCAATTTGTGGCTTTGCCGGCCATCTACAACCCGGAAAAAAATGCCTTAACACAATCACAATCGGATTACTTTTTATCACGAGGCAGCATCGACACATTAACCAATAATTATAGATCCGCCGTTCAAATTGTGAACTTTAACAACCTGTTTTTTCAAAAACTTATTGAAAATTTATCTCCAAAATCTGCTCTATTCTATTCATCACTGCATCAGACCCCACAATCTAAGAAAGAAGGATTTGTGCGAATTATCTCACAGCCAAAAGACTCGTTTGAAGGAGATTTGATTGACCCAATCATTGAAATAATCGAAAAATGTATTGCCGATGGCTATGACCCAGCAGACATCTGCATCCTATCAGAAAAGAAAAAAATTGGGAATCAGATTGCCAATGGACTTACTAATGCGAATTATAAAGTAGTATCGGTTGATTCACTATTAATAAGCAATGATTCAAAAGTTCGGCTATGTATTTCCTATTTGAAAAGAAGAGAAAAACCATCGAATACAACAGAAATAAAGCGTTTTGCAGAATGTTATTTTAGAATAAATCCAGATACAGGGAGCGAATACATTTCTTATTTTGAAGAAATTACCAATTCGAAAGGGAAGAAAATGAGGGTTTTTAATGAAGCGCGTTTCTTGAAGGATAAGTTTGGCGGAAATGATAATTTCTTTTGCTCCTATGAGAATTTGTATGACTTAATACAAAAGTTTTTCAAAATGATGGGGTGGACAGAAACCAAGGAGGCCTATTTACATCATTTTGCAGATGTTTGTTTCGCCTTTCAATCCACAAGGCATTCTGACATTTCCTATTTCAACGAATTTATTCAAGAAAATAAAAATAATATAGCCATTCAATTACCTGATTCCAGGGACGCTATACAAGTAATGACGATTCATAAAGCAAAGGGATTGGAATTTCCAATAGTGATTTTGCCACAGATCGACTATTTTTTACGATTCATGTCACATTCGAAATTCCTAATTGATGCCGGAGAACAAATGATCTATAAAAACCTCTCTCTTAATAGTGGCATTGAACCCGTAAGGTTATTTTCAGAAGAAGAGAAGGAACTAATCCTAACAGATAAGATGAATCTTTTTTATGTTGCGATGACACGACCTGAAAATAGGCTTTATGCCTTTAATCATTTCGGTAAAGGTAATTTCGGGGAATTGATTCATAAATCCTTATTGGCCATTTCTGAAGATCCAAACAAAGATGCTATACCTTTAGTTATTGAGTACGGAAATGAAAACGAAGCAAAGTCAGAAGAAATTCCTCGGGAAGACACTTTTTATTGCCCTTCAGAAAACACCGAAAGACTTTGGTACCCTGACATCGTATTGCGAGCAAATCAAGAAGGAAGTTTCACCTCTGAAGAAATCGTTTATGGAAACAGCTTTCACTTATTAATGGCTCAAGTTAATAAAATAGAAGAGCTCGAAAAAAAACTGAATGAGTTAGTTGCCAATGGAGAGATTGATCGTAAATATGAATCCAAACTTATAAGCGAAACGAAAGGACTTTTGGAGCATCCAATTTATAAAAACAGCATTGAGCAATCACATGAAATTCGCAGCGAAGCAAGTATATTAGTTGGTCCAAATGAAATAAAAAGACCGGACAAACTCATCTTTTTAGTGGACAAAATTATTGTTATTGATTTTAAAACCGGTGCAAAACAAGCCGCACATGCAACACAAATTAATCAGTATAAACTATTTTTGAATGAAATGTTTGACCTGCCAATAGAAACTTATTTATACTATTCGCGTGATAACGAATTAGTCATTTTCGAATAAAATAGCAGGCGCTGCACTTTTAAGAAAGGTATAAATAATCGGATGAGGAATGTCTCTTGTAGAAGAAACTTGGGGGTAAAAAGCACAGGCAATGAAAAAGGGATAGCCTTTTAGAGAAAAAATTTCAGGGTCATCGAATTGGTTTTTAGCTTCTATATCAATCCAATCACCTGACAAATCATTCAGCAACTTAGGATACAAGCTATAGCGAGCAGCTGTTAACTCCGTAGTCGTGAAGTTTTCATAAAGCTTCGTGAAAATTCTAGAGGAAGGAGCGATTTCTATCTGTTCAAAATAAGGACCTGAAGATAGATTTTCGGAAATTAACTTTTCTCCGCCTTTATTAAGATTGTTATACGATATAAGAAACTCCATGAGGATTTTGAAACTTTCACCTGTTGCAAGAACTGGTTTGTCGAGTTCCAACAATCGCTTGAAAATTCCATTCAGAAAGAAGGCATTTTGAAATGGACCTGGAGCGATCCAAAAAGCATCAAATTCTTGGAAATAGCTTGGTTTTTCTTTCGCGGCATCGTTGATCTTAATCCAATAGTAATTTATTTCTAAATCCAAAAAATTAGAGGCATGATCTAACGAGAGGTTGGTCGCTTGATGGGCATTGAAAGTAAAGTTGTAATCCCCAATTATGGCAATTTTTAATGGATCCATCATTTAAAAATAACCGGTGTGATCGACGATCTTATTTTTTAAAATAGCCGATGTATTTTCCATTTTGCATTTGCAAAGAATCTAACAAGCCAGAAACTGGATTGACTCTGTACACATAACATGAAAAATTACAATCAAAAAACGAATAATCTCCTGTATTATCGGATTGTTGCTTAATGTTAGAAAATGTCACTGAGTTAGGAACATTATATAATTCTCTAGATACCCAAACAGAACTATTGTTGTCGGTGTAAGTTACTTCAAAACCAAATGCGTTAACATTATCCGCATAATCCTGTAAATTAATCGCTGAATTCGTATGGAAATTATTAAACATGGTAAGAGTTGGCTCTGTGTTAGCTGCTGCATCCCAATTACATGCTCCAAATTTTAAACGTACAGAAAGCGGCTGGTTTGGCGAAAGCATTTCAGTCATGTAAACCATGTATGAAGGATTTGGCGAAGGATTAACATCAATAATGTTTTGTGTGTTTCCTAAATAGCCATTTACGTTTTGAGTAAGCTCTACTTGGGTTCCATTGATATAACCACTGAATGAACAGTTCAGGTTAACGGTACTAACTGGTGGTGGAATAACCTCGTGCTCTATACATGAAGTTGCTATTACCAATAAAAATGCGATGGATAGAAATGTAAAAGTAGATTTCATAGTATACGAATTAGTAAGCAAATATAAACGAATTAACGCAAAATATCAAAAAAAGATGCCTTCGCACCGAAAAAATAAATAAACCGGAATTAAGCTCCCCTCCCGAAACTAATGTTGGTGTTTTTTTTTATGTGCATCGCGCAATTATAAAGCCTATCGGGGAGGATGAGTATGATGAGGAATAGATTTTTGGATGAAGATAAACATATAAGCGCCAATATATATGGACGACTAAAATGAAAAATTATTAGAAGTAATATGACCCTGTGACGAACAAAAGAAGATGGGTTAAAGTAATTATTTATTGTCTAACCATTTTGGCGGCTTCATGAAAACGGATAATTGGTTCACTCAACACCTTTGAATCGTGTACGCTATATCTAGGCAAAAAAAAACCTTCCGAAGAAGGTTTAATGATTGCAAGAAACGAAGAATAACTTCCCCTTATAGTTTCGTAAATCGAACTACGGAAGATTCCCCTTTAAATCTAAGGTTATATACGCCAGCCTTCAATGATTGAACATCAATCGTGGTATTAACTCCATTCAATACACCAGAAAGCACTTCCTTTCCTTCAATATTCATTATTGAATAAGAATCGAAATGAGCCTTAGTAAACTTTACGGTTAATGTCGTTGAGGTTGGATTAGGATATACAGATGCGCTTGTTGCTAATTCAGATAAACCCGTATAATTAACGATCAGATCAATTGTTAATACACTATCACACCCATTAGCATTTTGTAAAACTTGCATGTATTGTCCACTTTGATAATACACTTCGCCATTTACATTAACGCTATCGATCCCTGTTAAGTTAATTTGATTCTGAGTAGGTTGGTTCACGGTAAGTGAAACACTGCTGGAATTTGAACATCCATTTGCATCCAAACCAGTAACATTAAATACACCAGAAGTTGCAATTGAAACTGGAACTCCAGCAACAATTCCATTATTCCATTGATATGTCAATGCCCCTTGTGCTTGAAAAACAACACTATCTCCAGCACAAATTAGATTTGGACTAACACTAGCAGTTACATTAGGAAGAGTGAAAAGTGATAATGAATAAGGCGCAGATGGTGCACTTGATAAATTACACCCTGCATTTACAGCAACCACAGAAATAGTTCCTGGGCCAGTCGCAGAAACCACAATACTGTTGGTGCCTTGACCACTGTTAACACTAATTCCACCAGTAGTAGTCCAAACATAATTCGTAGCTAAATTTTCTGATGAACATGATATTGGCAAGGTAGAACCAGCACAAATTCCTTGAGCATTTAAAAGAACTGTAGGGGTTGTTGGTGTGGAACTCGTATAAGTAATGGTTACTAGACCATTTCCTACCAACTGCCCTGTCGCAATTATTCCGTTTAACACACCACCAATGTACGACGTTCCCCCGCCGCCGCCACCACCAGCTCCTTTCGAATTACCTGAACAACCAGTAGTCCCTGCAGAACCTCCGCCGCCACTTCCGCCACCAAGGTAACCACCACCTCCGCCGCCACCAGAAGGAAAGGAAATTCCAGAAGTACAGCAACAATTTTGTCCTCCTCCACCATTAGCCCCAACTGATGTTAAGGTTGAATTACCTGGCAGACCTAGAAAACCTCCACAACCAATTCCAGCAGGACCAAACGCTCCTTGTACTCCTAAATAGTTCCCACCTTTACCTCCTCCAGCAACACCTCCAGCTGTTGGAGAGTCAACGCCATCTATTCCAATACCACCAACACCAGCTCCTCCAGCTCCACCATCTCCAGGACTAGGTACTCCATCCGTACATCCAGCATTTCCGCCGCCGCCGCCGCCGCCAGCTACTAGAATACGGTATGCTTCCGTTACACCTCCAAAACGAACATCACTAGCACCTCCACCAGCACCAAAAAGATTATCACCACCATTTCCACCGCCGTTAAATCCACCAACACCATTTGAACCAGCACCACCAACATAAATGGTGATAACATCCCCTTGATTAACTTGTTTCCATCCAACTGCATGCCCTCCATTTCCTCCAGCACCGCCTAAATTTCCAGCTGGTGCAGTTAATCCTGCTTGTCCTTGACCTCCCCAGGCTTCAATAAATATTGAATCTACTGCACAGGGAACAATAAATGTTTGTGATGAACCTGTATAATTGAATGTAGCTTGCGTTTGCCCAAAAGCTGCTCCAGAAAGAACGGTAAATGCCATTATACAAAACATTCCTTTTATCATAAGTAATCTTGTTTTCATATTAATATATTTAAAAAAAATGCAAATTTAATAATTTTTCCTTCCTACAATTAAATGGATGGGAATAATTCGCCTCTTCTGAAAAATATAATTTTAAAGTTCATAGAACCATAATAAAGGAAGTATTTTTCTTAACTATTTAAATATCTTCTTACCTAGTTAATTTTATTATAAAAAAGGGAATTGAAATCCCATTTACAAACAATCCTAGCTACATGCGTGATTAATCCCTGCAGATTTTAAATCAAACAAAGCGCTTATCAATACTTCTCATTTTCTGATTTTTCTCTAAAAGTGTGGAATGAGTTTGAGAATGATTCAAAACAAAAATCAGAATGACACTTTTAGCCCTATGTTTATCGAAGGGTATCGATCTTATTTTCTTTTTTGTGACCTCGCTAGGAATCGAACCTAGATCAAAAGTTTAGGAAACTTCTATTCTATCCGTTGAACTACGAAGTCAGGGTTGCAAAAATAAGTTAATTTTCGCTTTGAACTGAAATTAAATTACTGCGAATTTGAGTTGGCCTACCTTCCCGTTTTTTGACGTTCGCAAATAATAAATCCCGGCATTAACGACAGGTAATTGAATCGTTACCGTCGTTGTATTGGCTTTTGTAAGAAGAATCAATTTACCATTCAAGTCATAAATCTCGATAGCTTGATTTAGATCCATCCCACTAATATCAAAACTTCCATTATTTGGATTAGGTTGTACTTTCACTCCTTGATAACTCAAGTTATCAATTGAAGCACATGCCTCCACAGTTACCGCTAATACCGCTTGTCCAATACATCCATTGACGTCTGTGAAACTTGCTGTTAAATTAAATTGACCAATTCCTGATACAGATGGATCAAATGTGTTTCCAACAACCCCTGTTCCTGATAATATTGCTCCTAAAGGGCTTAGCGTCAATGAAATGGGAGAGTCGTTTACACAAAAAATAGTGTCTAGAACGCTAGATGCAATAGAAACTACCGGACTCGCAAGAACGGTAATTTGTACACTTGTAGAACTTGAACCTAATGAATTACTAACTGATAAGGTCACAGTATAAGTGCCCGGTGCGGTATAAATATGACTAGGGTTTTGCGAATTCGAATTAGTCATGTCGCCAAAATCCCATGCCCATGTGGTTGGTAAATTCGTGCTTAAATCATTAAATGTTATTGACGCAGCTTGACAAATTGTGTTTGATGCGGGAGAGAAAGACGCTACAGGTAAAGCTGGTGGAGCATTCAAATTATACATAATCTTGAAGTCATCAAAATAAAAGCCATCAGCATTCGTGCCCCCGTCAGATTTAAGGATAAAGCGAACTTTAATTGTTTGTCCTAAGTAATCACTCAAATTAATTTCTTCCATTACCCATGAAGACTGCGTGCCTTCATATACGGGAAGATTATTCGGTTGAACGCTCCCATTGGCATTTGTTCCAGGAACGGTGTAATTACCACATTGACCAATCCAGGTCGTTCCGCCATCAATTGAAACTTGAAATTGCGTGTAATCATAGTCGGTCTCTAAAGCCCATTTAGCATAAAAAGAAATCATTGCATCCGAAGCATTCGTTAAATCAATTGAAGGGACGTAAGTATACGTTTTTGTTGTATTGCTAGTGTAATTTCCCGTTGGGGTGTCCGTAAACGATTTGGAAGGAGAAACAAAAGTAGACCCGGTTGTAGACCAATTACCCGTCCAATTCGTCACAGCTGTGGCATTTTCAATCGCTTGAACTGTTAGTGCGCCATACGTTTTTGTGATGGTGTCATTTTTAACCCATAATCCATTATCCGTTTTTAATATATATTTTATTACATCCCCAAATTGAATAGTTGGATTTAAACTATAGGAAATTGCACCAGCAGACGTTTGTGAAATAGCAAGGTTGTAAATTACCGGACTACCCACACTTACTACATTAACAAGTGGTTGAATCGATACTGTAACTGGTCCAGCCTCCCGACCAAGTCTTTTAGCAGAATGATTAAAATTACCCGATAAGGTAGCCACCATAGATGGATCAGTATCTTTTGCAATGAGATAATTACGTGACAAATGTGCCAAAATTAAATTGGGGAATACCATTTCTTGACAGGTTGGAATAATTTGCACTTGCGGTTGCCAAAATGCAGTTCCTATTTCTGGCGTATTGGCATATATGGTATCTTTTTGCCCTACACCAATATCAACTTTATACATATAATCATCTGAATCACCTGAAGCGGGATATAAGGCAGAACTTTTCTGTGCTGTATAGCCATTATGTTCCACCATATGATTGGTGTAATCCTGAAAATAATTATGGTGAGGGGCAAATTCAGCCGTTGTTGTACCTATAGGAAACAAGATTTCTTGCGCATAGGTATGCGCATTAAAAGCCATGGTAAAATCATTATTTTGAACCAACCAACGAATCGCTTGAATTTCCGGCTCAGAAAATGGAGCTGTTCCACAATACGTATCATTACTTGTGGTAAAACTTGTTCCCGTCGTACCCCAACCGTACGAATAATTTCTGTTTAAGTCAACGCCATATACTCCACCACCGTTATTCCTTCTGTTTTTCCGCCACATTCCACCACCATTTGGATTGGTCGATTCGTTATATAAATACCCATCAGGATTAATACATGGTACAAAATACATTTGGGTATTATTTACAAGGTAGGTTACTTCTGGATTGGTATTGTAATTTTCCAAAAGGTACCACATATAAAAAATTGTTTCCATAAGACTCATAGGTTCGCGGGCATGATGAATAGCCGTATATAAAACCTTAGGTTCATTTTCATTTATTGCTGGGTTATCTGAAATTCTAACATGATAAATGGGGCGATTTTCTCTTGACAAGAAGGTCGATATTTGTGTTTTAGGGGTGATAATTGATGGATACTGAGCCGCCATTGCATCTAATTCAGCCAACATGGCATTGTATGTTAAGTACCCCCCCATTGTGCCCAGATTAAAATTGGATGGCGTAGATGGGGTAAAATTACTAGCGCTTGAACCTGCTGTAGAACCAGAGCAGGTAGCGTTTCTCAATTCTTGTGGGGGATTTTCATCATTTAGGATAGAAACATAATAAGCTTCCACATCATTGATTAGAATTTCAAAGACGTAATCATTTTCTTGCATTATTTCTATTTCTCGTTTAGAAAAATCTGAAATATAAAAGGTGTTTTCTTTGCGTATACCGTGATCGATGGTTACCCCATATTCTGATAGTCTATTTAATTCAAAATCAGTAGCAAAAACCTTTACTCTGCTGTAATTTTGAGAAAATGAAAAGTGAGCGAAATAAAATAAAAACAGGAAAAATAGAGTTGATTTCATAGTAACTATTTTTTTTTGAACAAAATAACAAAAAAAAAAGCGTTTCAAGACTATCATTTGTTTGTATCCAACAAAAATTAAAGAAGAATAAAAAGAAAACAAACAATCCCTTTTTTGAGCAACTAAATTGCTAAAAACAAGTTATATTAATTGCTAAAATTAACTTATCGCTGTAAATTAGCCATTCACTTGAAATATATTATTTATATATCGTTGTTATTTTTTCAAACATGGGCAAATGCCCAAGATGTTTGGATGACGCCTAACTTAGGACAGTGGGACGATCGGATAACCTACAGCGTGGATATCAACCAAGGTAAACTATACATTGAAAAGACAGCGCTTACATATTACCTAAGTAATGCCATGGCACATGCTCATGATGAAAGCAAAGAACATGAAACTACTGAAAAACTAAAGGTTCACGCCATACAACAAAAATTCATCGGTGCTAATTCCAATGCAAAAATCTCCTCCAAAGATTCAAGTAAGCATTATGCTAATTATTTTATTGGGAACGATCCGTCAAAATGGAAATCAAATATCCATAGTGTTTCACATGTAGAATTAACCGACTTCTACCCATTAATCGATTTACTATATTCCACCAAAAATGGTGCGCTTTCCTATAATTTTGAAATCAGTCCTTCAGGTGACCCATCAAAGATTCAATTTAAAATTGATGGGGCTGATAAATTTCACATAGCTGAAAATGGCGCATTAATAATCAGGCATACATTTGGAGAAATTATTCAAAGTGCGCCTAAAGCGTGGACGATGGATGAAAATGGGAAGCGGACAGATGTGCCTATTTCGTTTAGTATAAGCAATGACATTTGCTTTTTTATATTCCCAGAAGGGTATGACAAATCACAAACACTTTTCATCGATCCAAGTTTAACCTTTTCTACATTTACAGGATCAACAGCTGATAATTGGGGCTTTACAGCAACACCAGACATAGCGGGAAATTTATTTGGAGGCGGAATTGTTTTTGGAGTTGGCTATCCTGTAAGTATTGGCGCATATGACGCTTCCTTTAATTCAGGCACAGGGACATTTCCAATGGACATAGGTATTACCAAATTTAATGCAAGTGGAAGCAATTTATTATTTTCCACCTATTTAGGAGGTAGTGGAAATGAAACCCCTCATAGTATGATCGCGAGTAGCAACGGAGAGCTGTACCTTTATGGCGCTACCTCATCCACTAATTTTCCGATGGCAGGGGCGAGCTACGACAACAGTTTTAATGGTGGGCCTTATGTAATTGAAAATTCACTTGAATTTAACGGGTCTGATATTTATGTGGCTAGAATTAGTGCAAATGGCACGAGTCTTTTAGCTTCCACTTATGTAGGAGGAAGTAGTATTGATGGATTAAGCACCAATAGCTTACACTATAATTATGGGGATCAATTTAGAGGTGAAATAATTCTAGATAACAATGGAAATGTTTATGTTTCTAGTACGAGTGAATCCCAAAATTTTCCCACAGTCATTGCGAACAGTAGTCTGTTTGGAACTCAAGACGCCGTTATTTTTAAACTAAATAGCACCTTAAGCAGTATGGTCTGGAGTCGCTATTTCGGAGGATTCGGACTTGAAACTGGAAATTCTCTTGATTTTGGAACAAACAACATTTTGTATGTTGCCGGTGGGACGACCTCAACCTCCCTATCTATTAATTCAGGTAATGACCTAACTTTTAATGGGGGCATGAGTGACGGCTACGTAGTAAGTCTAAATGCTGGTTCGGGAGCAATAATTGCTGGATCATATATGGGATTAAATGAATACGACCAAGCGTATTTTGTTAGGGTGGACATCCTAAATAACGTGTATGTTTACGGACAAACAGAATCTCCTTGGGCGATAACGCCAGGATGTTACAACATCCCTAATTCTGGGCAATTTATACGGAAATATAGTCCGGATTTAACCACTATAGCATGGACAACAATGATTGGGGCTGGATCGGGGCATGTGGAAATATCCCCCACCGCTTTTTTAATTTCTGATTGTTTTGATATTTACATATCCGGTTGGGGTGGCGTATTAAACGCTAATCCCTCCGTTAGTCAAGCCAGTTTTTCTTCCTCCAATGGATTTCAATGCACCCCAAATGGGTTTCAATTAACAACGAATGGTAATAATTTTTACTTAGCCGTTATGAGTCAAGATGCAGCAACTTTAAAGTATGCGACCTTTATGGGTGGACAAACGGGAAGTTCAAACCACGTAGATGGTGGAACGAGTCGTTTTGATAAATCAGGCCGAATATACCATGCTGTTTGCGGCGCTTGTGGGGGGAATAATTTTGGTTTTACCAGCACCCCAGGCGCATGGTCAACTCAAAACCCGAGTTCAAATTGCAACTTAGCCTGCTTCAAATTTGATCTCAGTGCTATTGATGCCATTATTTCACAGCCTGCACCATACATTTGTATACCACAGCCAGTTCTTTTTAATAATTTAAGTCAAAATGGGAATACCTATGAATGGAATTTCGGTGATGGGACCTCTTCAACAATAGCCCAACCAAGTCATTTATACCCAAGCGCAGGAACCTATATCGTCCAGTTAATTGTTTCAGATTCAATTGAATGTTACACACCAGACACCGCATACGTCACGATCTTAATTGGAGATTTCCAAGGAGGTGTCTCGCTTCCAACTAGCCCAATTTGTCCTGGGGAATCTTACCAACTGGATGCATTTGGTGGAAGTACTTATAGCTGGTCTCCCGCCAATGTATTGAATAATCCAACAATTGCCAATCCAATCGCAACGATTTCAGCCAATACCTTATTTACAGTAATAATAAGTGACAGCTGTGGGTCCGACACCTTACAAGTTAACTTGACAATTTTTCCAAATTCATTATCTATATCAAATGATACAAGCATTTGCATTGGTGAAAGTGTCTCGCTTATTGCGAATGGAACAGGATCCATTGTATGGACACCACCACTCTTTTTAAATAATAATTTAATCTTCAACCCCATTTCGACACCAGATACATCCACCACCTATGTGGCAACATTAACAAGTATTGATGGCTGCGTACTTTCAGACACGATGAACATTAACGTCTACTACAATCCGCCAACATCTACTCTCTTGGATTCCCTACAACTTTGCCAAGGGACGGGCGCCAATATCACAATCAGTGGGGCGACGAGTTATTTTTGGTATCCCAATAACAATATCAATCCAACCAATACCAGCAGTGTTTTTATAAATCCAATTAGCAACCAATATTATTATTGTGATTTAACAAATGTTTGCGGAACAATCACTGATTCTATCTACATAAACATTGTTAGCGCAAGTATTTTTGCGGGCAACGACACCATTATTTGTCCTGGCGAAGAAGCCTATTTATGGGCGAGTGGTGCTGTAAGTTACCAGTGGACACCCTTACAATATGTAATAGCATCAAGTGGCAATAATGCGATAGTAAAACCAACACAAAGCACCCAATTCCAAGTAATTGGAACCGACCAAAACGGGTGCAAGGATACAGCTCAAGTAGAAGTGGTGGTGCACCCACAGCCCTATCTTCAAATCACCCCTAGTGTTCAAGCATTTTATGGGGATTTGATTCAATTATCAGCAATCGCCAATCAGCCCGGTACATACATATGGAGTCCACCAGAGTTTTTATCTTGCATTAATTGCTCAAATCCCATTGCTAATCCTGAGATGGACATAACCTATTATGTAAGTTTTGTGGATGAAAACGGATGCGAAACGGATAACTTAGTTTCCATCAGTTATGATGCCGTAATTTATGTTCCAAATACATTTATTCCTGATGGCAATGATTTAAATGAACTCTTTGGCGTTTATGGAGGAAATATTTTTTCGATGAAAATGGTTATATTTGATAGATGGGGCGAATTAATCTGCACCTTGAATTCCACCGCTGAATTTTGGGATGGAACCTACAAAGGAAATATTTGTCAAGATGGCACCTATACATGGCGCTTAATCTATTCCGACAAACAAGATAAAAAATATGAACTCTTGGGACATGTTAATCTCATTCGATAAGTAGAAAGCGTATTAAATTCTTAAATTTGCTGCTACTATGTCAATTAAAATAAAATCTTTCGAGTTTAATGGATTTCAAGAAAACACGTTTGTGGTTTCTGATGAAGAGAAAAATGGGATAATCATCGATCCAGGTTGCTATTCCCAGGAAGAAGAGGAGATGTTGTCTTCTTATATTGAACAGGAACAACTAATAATCATTGCCCTATTAAATACCCATGCACACATTGATCATGTATTGGGGAATGCTTATGTCAAAGAAAAATACAAGGTAGATTATTATCTTCATAACGATGATATTAAGACGCTAAATTCCGTTGAACAATACGCCTCTTTATATGGGTTTTCGGGCTATAAAACATCGCCACAGCCAACTATTTCACTTGAACATGCCACCGAATTAATTTTGGGAAACATGCGGATAAAAGTATTGCATACCCCAGGACATTGCCCTGGGCATGTTGTTTTTTATTTCCAATCTGATGGTATTGTTATCAATGGAGATGTGCTATTTAATGGAAGTTTTGGGAGAACGGATTTACCAGGAGGGAATTTAGAAGTCCTCAAAACCAGTATTTTTGAAACGATGTTTCGGCTGCCTGAAGACACCATTGTCTATTGTGGCCATGGCCCTTCAACAACGATAGGAGCGGAAAAATTAAACAACTACATCCATCAATTTTAATCCATGAGAATTGGCATAAATACACGTCATCTTATTGCCAATAAAATGGAGGGGTTTGGGCACTATACCTTTGAAATAGTATCTCGATTAATTGCCTCTCATCCACAACATGAATTTATTTTATTTTTTGATCGTAAGATAGATCCTGCATTCGAATTTGGTTCAAACGCAAAAGGTATTGTCCTTACGCCACCAACACGCCATCCATTATTATACCTTTTATGGTTTGAAATAAAATTGCCAAGAGCCATAAAAAAACATAATATTGACCTATTTTTTTCACCAGATGGTTATTGTTCACTAAGAACATCCATTCCACAAGTCTCCGTAATTCACGACATTAATTTTGAACACAATCCGAAAGACTTACCACTAATCATTGGTACTTATTTACGTTATTTCTTCCCGAAATTTGCAACGAAATCACAGCATATCATTACCGTTTCTGACTATTCGAAAGCAGACATTTGTAAATCTTACCAAATAGATGAAAGTAAGGTTACCGTCATTCCAAATAGTTCAAACGTGGCTTTCAAAGCGAAATCCCAAGAAGTACAAACAGCCGTAAAAGCAAAATGGACGAATGGAGTTGAATATCTATTGTTTGTTGGCTCCTTAAATCCAAGAAAAAACATCCAGCGCTTGCTAAATGCCTTCGAAATCGTGGCCAAGAATCATAAAGAAATTGTTCTCCTAATCGTTGGGACAAAAATGTGGCGGTCGAATCAGTTAAGCATACCAGCCTCCATACAAGATCGCGTCATTTTCACTGGGCACCTACCTTTGGAGGAGCTTGTAGATATTACGGCAAGTGCATTCGCATTAACATACGTTCCATATTTTGAAGGTTTTGGAATACCATTGGTGGAGGCTATGAAATGTGGGACACCCATATTAGCAGCGAATACCACCAGTTTACCCGAGGTGGCAGGAAATGCTGCAATATATTGCAATCCATTTGATACGAAAGAAATAGCTGACGGAATTCAGAAATTAATTATTGATAAAAGCTTAAGAAGTGCTTTATCGATTGCTGGTATGAGCAGAGGGGAGTTATTCTCTTGGGATGCTTCTGCACGAAAAGTATGGGAAATCTTAGAGGAGAATCACACAAAATAGCAACAGGTAGTTATTTTAAACATTTAAAATAATCAAAGGGCTCCAAACATTCCTGGCATTGGTAATGTGCTTTGCAAGCCGTGCTGCCAAACTGACTAACCATTTTTGTATTTATTGAATTGCAAAGCGGACAAGGCACAGGTGTGGGAACCCCAAATAAAACACTTTTATCCAATTCGTTCACAGGAGGAGCAATGCCATATTCTTTTAATTTCTTACGTCCATTTTCTGATAGCCAATCCGTTGTCCAAGCTGGAGAAAGAACAGATACTACATGAACATTATTTATTCCTATAAGTAATAAATTGGTTTTAATATCCTCTTCAATTACCCGCATTGCTGGACAACCGCTATAGGTTGGTGTAATGGTTATTTCCCATGAATGGTTTTCTAGTTGCTTAACACCCCTTACAATACCTAAATCAACAATTGATAATACGGGAACCTCCGGATCTTTAACCGATTCCAAGCAATCATAAATTTGCTTTTCGCTTACCATTCCATATTTGGATAGGTCCGTTGCATATATTGCAATTCTGCCAATAGAAATCCCATGTGTTCAGAATGCCTTCCCACTCTACCGCCTTGAAATTGCCAATTATTGCTTGGGATTTCCAGCTTTGCTAGTTGCAGAATATGATCAACCTGTTCTTTCCAAATTCCTTTAAGATGAACCAAGTCAGGTATTACCTTATTTTCTATTAAATAGCGATCTACTTCATCCTCAAAAAATAATTCGTCGGTATAACGCCAAAGAGTATTGAGTGATTCTTGCATTTTAAGATGCGATTCTTCCGTCCCATCTCCTAACCTAATCACCCATTCGGAAGAATGCTTTAAATGATATTTCGTTTCTTTTAATGATTTTTCTGCAATAGCCGCTAATTGTTTATCGGACGAAAATTGCAATGAATCGAATAGGATTTTTCGGAATGCATCAAAGAAAAACTGCCTAAGCATCGTGTCACCAAAATGCCCATTCACCTGCTCAACTAAAAGGCAATTAACGTATTCCTTTTCGAGCCTCAAAAATGCAAAATCGTCTCCGCTTCTACCTTTTCCCTCTAATTCTCCAGCATAATTTAGCAAACTTGTTGCTTGTCCAATTAAATCAAGGGAGATATTAGTAAGCGCAATATCTTCCTCTAGAATTGGTCCATGACCGCACCACTCGGCTAATCGTTGTCCGAGAATAAGGCTATCGTCACCTAACCTCAATACATATTTTAATAGATGCTCTTTCATAAATTACATGTGTGAAATACCATCGGGTATATCATAAAAAGTTGGATGACGATACACTTTTGAATTTGCGGGGTCATAAAATGCATCTGCTTCTGCGGCATCAGAGGCAAAAACATTGTTTGAAGCCACCACCCAAATGGAAATTCCTTCCGAACGTCTCGTATAAACATCACGTGCGTTTTCTACAGCCAATTGTGCATCAGAAGCCCTAAGACTACCCACATGTTTATGACTCAACCCTTGTTTACTTCGGATAAAAACTTCCCAAAGTGGCCATTCTTGATCAGACATACTCATCGTTTTAAATTTACTTATTCAGTTACCAGTGCGCTTCTTTTTTTTGCATATGCCATAGCGGCATCCCTTACCCAAGTACCATTTTCTTTCGCTTCCTTGCGGGCAGCTACCCTTTCTTTATTACAAGGGCCATTGCCATTAACCACTTGCCAAAACTCATCCCAATTAATTGGACTTGTCTCATAATGTTTTGTTTCATCATTCCAAACGATATTCGGATCTGGAACTGTAAGCCCAATTAATTCAGCTTGTGGAACGGTTGCGTCAACAAACTGCTGTCTTAATTCGTCATTGGTATGACGCTTAATCTTCCATTTCATGGATTGCGCAGTATGTTTTGAAGTGGCATCGTTAGGTCCAAACATCATTAAAGCTGGCCACCAAAATCTATTCAAAGCATCTTGCGCCATTTCTTTTTGAGCAGGAGAACCATTCGCTAAACTCATCATTATTTCAAATCCTTGTCGCTGATGAAAAGATTCTTCTTTACACACGCGCACCATTGCCCTTGCATATGGACCGTATGAACAGCGACATAATGGAACCTGATTCATGATTGCTGCCCCATCAACCAACCAACCAATAGCGCCCATATCGGCCCATGACAATGTTGGGTAATTAAAAATAGAGGAGTATTTTGCTCTCCCTTCGTGCAAGTCATCAATAAGTTGTTCTCTATCAGCGCCTAACGTTTCAGTGGCACTGTAAAGATATAATCCGTGCCCCGCCTCATCTTGTACTTTGGCTAATAAAACGGCCTTTCTGCGTAAATTTGGCGCACGTGTAATCCAGTTACCTTCAGGCAACATGCCAACGATTTCCGAATGGGCATGCTGAGAGATTTGCCTAATTAAGGTTTGACGATAATCGTCAGGCATCCAATCTTTAGGCTCAATTTTAATTTCATTATCAATTTTGGATTGAAAATTACTTTCTAACAACGCATGAGATGATGGAATCATTTTTTACTTATTATTTAGACAAATATAATCATTTACAATTTTTGAAATAACAATTACTGCTATTAATTGTTCTTTTCTAGGCTAGTAAAATGTGAAAGTTTACTTACTTTTGAAGCGTAAAACAATAAAGGTATGATCCCAAAATTTCATAAACTTCAGGTTAAATCTGTTTCGAAGCTAACGAAAGATGCCGTATCGATAGAATTTAACGTTCCAAGTGAATTATCAAACGCATTTAAATATGTTTCCGGTCAATACCTTACACTAAAAAAACAAATAGACAAACAAGAAATCCGCAGGTCCTATTCATTATGTTCTGCGCCATTCGAAAAAAAATGGGTGGTAGCGATAAAGCGAGTGGAAAATGGTATTTTTTCAAATTATGCCCTAAATCAATTGAAAAAGGGGGACGAAATTGAAGTAATGCAGCCGATGGGTAATTTTCAATTTAATCCTACTGCGAAAAAAAAATCAATCGTGCTATTTGCTGCTGGAAGTGGCATTACCCCAATGATGGCAATACTAAAAACATTGCTTTCTGAAGAAAAAGAAAGTGATGTCACCTTATTTTATGGCAACAAGGGTTTTTACTCTGTGTTGTTTAGAGAGGAATTAGAAGCTATTAAAAATGCCTACATCGGCCGATTTCGGGTTATACACCTCTTTTCTCAAGAAAGCTTAGGTTCTCCAATACAAAAAGGAAGAATTGACAAAGACAAAACAGACAAGCTATTTTTAGCTTTCCTAAAAAATCAAGAAATTAATGCGGTCTATATTTGTGGTCCGGAACAAATGATATTAGGTGTGAAAGAGAGCTTGATTTCTTCTGGACTTCCTGAAGAAAAAATTCATTTCGAATTATTTCACGCTGGCTTAAAGAGCGAGCAGAAAGAAGAAGCAAGAACAGAATTGAATTCCATTGCTAGTCAAATTGAAGTAATTATTGATGGAGACAATATTAAATTCGATTTAGCCTCTGACGGCCTTGCCATTTTAGATGCTGCGCAAGAAGCAGGCGTAGATTTGCCATATGCCTGCAAAGGAGGCGTTTGTTGCACGTGTAAAGCACGAGTTATAGAAGGTAGTGTAAGAATGGATGTGAATTACGCTTTAGAAAAAGATGAGGTGGAAGCAGGTTATATTTTAACTTGCCAAGCGCATCCAACAAGTGCAAAAGTTATAGTATCATTTGATGAATAATTATGGGAATATTTAGTTTTAAAAAGAAGAAAAGCGGTAGCGATTCCAAATGGAATGACTTGCTTGTTACCGATCTTCAAAAAATCAGTAGCGACACTTGTGTTGTTACGTTGGGAATTGAAAATGAAAAAGCAAGTCTTTTTAACTTTATTCCTGGGCAATACCTGACAATTGAGGTGTCTATTAACGGTGTTGATACACGTCGATCGTATTCAATTTGTAGCGGGCCTTCTGAAGAATTGAAAATAGCAGTAAAAAGTGTTCCGCAGGGACTGGTTTCGAACTTCATTAATCATGAATTAAAAATTGGGGACACCATTAAATCAATGGCGCCAGATGGAAACTTCACGTTAAAAGACGAAAAAAATTTAGTTGTATTCGCTTCAGGAAGCGGCATAACCCCTATCGTTTCGATTGCAAAAAGCCTTTCAAATGACGCTAACATGCGCTTGTTTTTTGGGAACAAAACGGTTGATGATATATTATTTCATGAAGATTTAAAGCAACTATCACAGGTTCAACTTATCAATTATTTATCCCGTGAAAGCAATACTGATTTTAATAAAGGCCGACTTGATAAAGCTACTATTACCGAGGAAATAAAATCCGATTTATCCCTACTCAAAGCAGACGCATTCCTTTTATGCGGACCGGAGGAGATGATTAAAGATGGCATTGACACGCTAACATTATTTGGTGTAAATCCTGAAAAAATTAAATATGAACTATTTACCCCTCCCATTTTGCTTCTTAAAGAAGAAACAAAAATTGATTTTAAGGGAGAATGCATCATGGAGGTAACTTTGGATCACGAAACCATTGAAATTAACATGAAGAATGATAAGCAAACCATCCTTGACGCCGTTGAAAACGCAGGTTTTGACCCTCCTTTTTCTTGTCGTGGGGGCGTTTGTTGTTCATGTAAAGCAAAAATCATAGAAGGAGAAGCCACGATGCGTTTGAATTATTCATTAACAGATGAAGAAGTTAAAAATGGGTATATTTTAACTTGTCAAGCTAGGCCCGCATCTGAAAAGCTAAGTATTAGTTATGATTAACAGAACGATCGTTGTAACCGGAGCAAGCAGAGGAATTGGCAAAGAAACCGTATTACTTCTCGCTTCAGATTCCAAAAACACAGTTATTGCCTTGTCGCGAGATTTAGACTTAATGCAACAAAACTTTGCGCATCTTTCCAATGTTAATTCACAAAGATTTGATTTAAACGAAGAAATACTTCCACAAGCAGAAAGAATATTTTCCACTATTTCTGAAGTATCGATTTTAATCAATAACGCTGGTTATTTGATAAAAAAACCTTTCAAAGAATTAACACAGCCAGATTTTCAAAAATCATTACAAGTAAATTTTTTGGGCCCTGTAGAATTAATACAATTTTTAACTAGTAGAATGGCGGTTAAGGGAGCACATGTTGTAAACATAAGTACGATGGGTGCTTTTCAAGGCAGCTCAAAATTTCCTGAATTAATTGCTTATGCCTCTTCCAAGACCGCATTATGTAACTTCACCGAAGTATTCGCCGAAGAAAACAAAGACGGAAATATTCGCATGAATTGCTTATGCTTAGGCGCTGTCCAGACAGAGATGCTTGCCGAAGCTTTTCCGGGATATTTGGCTAATACTACCCCAAAAGAAATGGCAAGTTTTGTAGGCGACTTCGCTTTAAACATGGGGCCTTTCTTCAATGGAAAAATCATTCCTGTATCGAATTCTACCCCTTAAAAAACACATTATAAAGCTTTTTTAAACTCAATTGTTTTTGGTACCTTTACCCTAAATGATACCCAATTTAAAAAAATTCATTTTTTTTCTATTTAGTTTATGTATTATAAATGCATGGACCCAAGATATACATTGGTCTCAATTCAACGATAACCAGTTATTTCAGAATCCAGCTAATGCCGGGAATTTTTATGGTGATCTGCGCTTAATAGGTAACTTCAAAGACCAATGGCGGAGTGTAACGGTACCATTTTCCACCTTTTCATTTTCAATTGATAAAAATATTAAAAAATTAGGCGTTGGATTACTTGCGTTCCATGATCAAGTGGGAGACGGTAAACTTAGCACCATAGAATTACAAGGGAATTTATCCTATCATCTTAAACTAAGCCCTGATTCTTCCCACAATTTAAAGGGAGGTTTAAACATCGGAATGAATCATCGGCAGGTAAATTGGAATTCTTTTTATTTTGACAGTCAGTTTAACGGCTATATATTTAGTGCCGCATTACCAACCAATGAATCGATCCAAACAGATCGAAAAACGAATATTTCCATTGGCGCGGGGGTTTTATACGAATGGGTTAAAAATCCACGGTTAAAACTTAACATTGGTGTAAGTGCCTTTAATCTAAATAGGCCGAATCAAGGTTTTTACAATGAAATAATAAAAAGAGATGTGCGCTACAATGGGTTTCTTAAAGCAACAATTGCCGTTAAGCCAATGATAGATGTAATTCCGAGTGTTCAATTTTCTTCACAAGGAACCTACCAAGAACTTGTACTTGGATCTTCTGTAAAGTATTATTTGCCCTCCAAATCCTTTATTTACCGCGCTGTTTATGCTGGCTTATGGATGAGAAATAAAGACGCCTGTATACTCACTTTAGGATATGATCACCAGGACTTATTTGTTGGGTTGAGTTATGATATTAATCTTTCCAAATTACTTCCTGCCAGTAATGCGCGAGGTGGTTTTGAAATCGCGGTAAGGTATATCATCAATAAGTTTAAACCGAAACGCGTAGATCATCGAGTATGCCCAGATTATATTTAACCCTCTTTATTTTATTGGCCATGCCCTTATCACTTTTGGGCCAAGTAAAGCTAAAGGACTTAGTGCAATTTGCGGACGAACAATACAAAAAAGGCGATTATTACTATGCCATCGATTTTTATAAAAAAGCCATTGCCATTGATACGAATTCACTGGAATTAAAATGGAAATACGCCGAAACATTAAGAGCCTACAAAAGCTATAAAGAAGCGGAAAAGTTATATGCAGAGATTTATGCTAGAGAGGAAGCAGAAATATATCCAGAAAGCATCTTATATCTTGGATTAATGCAAAAGCAAAATGGTAAGTATCAAAAAGCCATGGAAACTTTTAAATTGGCGAAAACGCATTACGATGATAAAGAGAGTTATAATTACAAGAAATCGAATCGTGAGGTTGAATCATGTTACTGGGCACTAAAAAATACCAAAGACACTATTGGCCTTCAACAATTTCATGAAAGAATTAATAGTTTTGATGCTGAATTCGGCCACCACTATTCACGTGGCGTATTAATTTTCTCGTCATTGAAAGCAGATACGACGCATGAAAACGAAGAAGTTTATGGCAGGAATTATACCAATGCTTTGTACTATGTAAACACATCGGATGATTCCATTTCGAAAGCAAAAAAAATTCTTGGACTTGCTGAAGCCAACGTACATACAGGAAATGCCAATTTTTCAAAAAGTGGTCACTATTTATATTTTAGCATCTGTGAGGACGATGGGTACAATTACCGTTGTAAAATTGCTCGGTCGGTTGTAAAGAATGGAGTATACGGAAAAGCCGACACCCTACCTTTCTTAATAAACCATCCTAACTCAAATACAACCAACCCAATGGAAGCAGAAATAGATGGTAAAGCCTACCTATTTTTTGCTTCAAATCGGCCAGGAACACGAGGCGCAATGGATATTTGGTATAGCGAAATTATTAGCGACACCGAATTCGGAGCCCCCGTCAATCTAAGCGCTATAAACTCTATTGACAATGAGATTTGTCCGTGGTATGACACCATAAAAAATCAATTGTATTTTTCATCGACATGGCATAATGGATTAGGGGGCTATGATGTTTTTATGTCGAAAAAGATAGGTGAGAAATTTGAAAAACCAATCAACTTAAAACAGCCGATAAACGGACCCGCAAATGACCTATATTACTTTGAATCTGAGGACAGTATTTTTGTTTCATCCAATCGATTAGGTAGCTTTTCAAAAAAGAACCCAACCTGTTGCAGTGACATTTACTTTTCCAAAATCGAACGCCCAATCAACCCGCCAGATTCTACTCCCGTATTAACAAAGCGAATAGACTTTCCTATACGTTTGTTTTTCAAAAATGACCACCCAAATCCAACAAGTTTATTGGCAACAACGAAATTATCCTACGAAACAACTTACCTCGATTACAAGAAGTCATTTGAGGAATACCTCACAAAGGTAAACGATGACTCAATAAAAATAAATAATGATCGTGAGGTGCGATTAGAAAACTTCTTTTCAAATTCGGTTGACAAAGGCTACAACGATTTATTAATGCTAAGTGATTCCATAGAATTACATTTGGCGCAGAAAAAATACGTAACGCTCTTTGTGAAAGGATTTGCAAGTCCTTTACACCAAACTAACTATAACATACGCCTATCTAAAAGACGTATTAACAGTTTTTACAACTACCTATCAAGCTACAAAAATGGCTTGTTTAAAAGCGCGCTTGAACTAAATAAAAACAACGAGGCACAACTTCAAATTATTGAAATTCCATTTGGTGAGTATGCCGCAAATCAATTAACGAGCGATGATTTTAACGATCAGAAAAACTCCGTTTATTCTTATGAAGCGAGTATTGAACGGAAAATTGAAATAATAGGAATGGAGGTCGCCAATGAAAAGCGAGACAGCATGCTTTACATAACGCCATCGATTCTTTATTTAAATGAAAAGAAAAATACTGTTCAAGAAATCAACTTTTTCATAGAAAATTTGATGGAATCAGAAGTTTTGATAGACACTATCGAAGTTAATTCACCTGCGCTAAAAATTACTGAAATACCAACTATGATAGCAGCGAAAAAGGGGCAAAACATAAAATTGCAATTTACACAACCAAAAGAAAAAGGCTTGTATTTATTTACCATAGATATTAAGGTGCGCGGTATCAAAATGCCCATTCGCGCATACGCTAGTATTGAGATAAAATAATCGATCATTGTCTATTTCAATTTTCGTAAATCAATCAATAGGATTTGTATCTTCGCTAAAAAATTTAGAACCGTAAAATGACCGTTCCTACCCAAAGGTTGTATTTTATAGATATTGCAAGGTCCATAGCAATCTTACTAATGCTAGAAGGTCATTTTATTGACGATACATTAATGGCCATCTATCGGGATCCCGATAATTTTTATTACTCATCGTGGTTGTACCTAAGAGGATTCACATCACCCACCTTTTTAACTATAACAGGCGTTGTCTTCACCTTCTTATTGATTGGTAAAAATGAGGAGGTGTACTCAAAAAATATTCGCGTAAAAAAAGGATTTAAACGAAGTGTTGAATTAATTTTTTGGGGATATTTACTAGAATATTATTCCTTTCATGTATTACAATGCATTGGATTTGGCATTCTAACCATCCTATTACTTTATGGATTATATAAACTTGTTAAAATAATTCCTTTATGGATTTACTTTTTTATGGCAGGAGTGGGTATTTTTTCAACCTATGCATTTTTCGCTAAACTTCAAGGAACTACTAACTATTGGCCTCACAATATGCCTTCTTTTGTACAAAATATGTTTTACGGCAAATTTTCTGTCTTTCCCATATTACCAAAAATGGGGTACACAATGTTCGGAGCAATGTTTGGTGTTCTTTTACATACCTTTCAGCATAAAGTAAAGTCATGGATGTTTATACTTATCACCTTTTTTACAGGTCTTTTTATGTACATCTACATTAAAGACGTTTTGCTTATCTTCGATGCTAGTTTTAGTACAAGTTACTATCATTTTTACAGCTTTGATTGGTTATACAAATGTTTAGGAGTTGTATTAATGTTTTTTGCATTTTTGATCATTGTAGAAAAACTATTCGATATAAAACAATCCTTATTTTTAAAGATTGGTCAAAACACCTTAACCATTTATATTCTACATAACGTCCTATTGTACGGAGCAATTACGGGCATTGGAATTCATACATTTCTAGAAAGAAAAATAAGCGTATGGTATATAATTCCTTCTACCATTTTATTCCTCGTCACTTTTATCCTTTTGATTAAATACCTTGATTTTTTCAAAACGAAATTAGCCTTTATTTTGGTGCCTATCAAAACTAAAATGAACGTACTATTCGGGATAAAATAAGGTACATCTAGAAGTGCTCGAAGCTTGTTTATTCCCTAAGTAGCCGGTGAGTTTCTTGCAACTGGTCTAGCGATAATTTCAATTTTGGACGTGTGAAATTAAGGTCATCTGCTGAAGAAATAGGGACTAAATGAATGTGAACATGCGGAACTTCAAGACCTATAATACTCAAACCAATTTTCTCACATTCAATTTTAGATTTTATTATTGCCGAGACTTTTTTTGAAAAGACTAGCATTCGTCCTAACACGTCATCATCCAAATCAAAAATGTAGTCGATTTCAATTTTATATATTACTAGCACGTGTCCAATAACTAAGGGATTAATGTCTAATATCGCTAGGAATTCTTCGTCCTCCAAAACACGAAAGCTAGGTATTTCTCCAATAATAATTTTAGAAAAAATACTAGGCATTAACGCGTAATACTTATTATTTCAAATTGAATTGCCCCACCAGGCGTTTGAATTTCAGCAATTTGACCTACCTTTTTTCCCAACAGACCTTTGCCAATTGGAGAATCAACAGAAATTTTACGCAATTTAATGTCGGCTTCATTTTCCGCAACTAAGGTATAAACCATTTCCATTCCGTTAGAAAGATTTTTTATCGTTACGATTGAAAGAATAAAGACCTTAGAATTATCAATTTTCGTGTCGTCAATTAACCGAGCATGTGCTACGATATTCTCCATTTTAGAAATCTTCATTTCCAAAATCCCTTGCGCTTCTTTTGCTGCATCGTATTCCGCATTTTCAGATAAATCACCCTTATCCCTTGCCTCACCAATTTGTTCTGAAATAGATGGTCGCTGAACTGTTTTAAGTTCGTTTAACTCATCCTTAAGTTTCTTAAGGCCTTCTGCAGTATAATAATTGATTTGAGACATGATAAAACTCCTTTAATATAAATAAACAAGAGAGTTGAACAACCCGCTTACAAATTAATAAAATAAATTATGTTATTTAAGACTAATCGTCAATCCCATTGTGTGAATTATTCCGAATATCCCTGCAAATCTAGCACAGTATTCTAAGCCAAGGGCACTTTTAGACTTACCAACTAAAGCATCCAAGGAGAAACCAGCTGTTGGACCGATAAGCGCATTAGAACGATTTTCTGCAGATAGAACATCTTTTTCATAGACGTATCCGGCGCGAACATTAAACGCCATTTTTTCTGATATCATTCCATAATCTAATCCTACACGAAATTGATCTTTAGAAAAAGAATTAGCTGTAAAGCCCAATGCCAAATTCAACTTGTTTTCTGGCGTAAAGATAAAATCATAAGAGCCACCGATAGATAATAAAGAAGGTAACTCATAAGTTGCTGAACGCTGTTCTAAAGACCCAATAAACCCAGTAGAAACGTAGGATACTTGTTGCGATAAACCATCGCCTTTGTAACGCATAACAGGACCAACATTTTTCAATGCAATTCCAAATTTAATTTGTTCTTTATCCCCTGTTACATATCTAATTCCAGCATCGATAGCAATACCGCTTGATTTTAAATTCGAAATGTTTTCCGAAATAACTTTGAAATTAATTCCCCCAGATATAGTGGAAGAGAACTTCTTGGCATAACCAATATTAAAAATATTTGCTCGAGGAGAGAAGAATCCAATATTACCTTCTGGATTAGCTACTGTAGTAATTGCTATATCACCATAATTCAATGATTGCACACTAATAGCAATAACATCAGATTCAGACAAACGCTGTGCAAAACCCGCAGAATTTAATCCAATATTAGCAGAACCCATCCAATTTGAATAATTAAATTTTATTTGGGTTTTATCTGTAAATGCTAATCCTGCAATGTTCGTAAACGTTGCTTCCAAGCCATTCATATTCGCAATACCTGCATCGCCAATGGCTGAACCTCTAGCCCAAGGATTGATTAATAAATGAGAAGCTCCCGCCGATCCAACACGATCTTCATTTCCGGCAAAAGTACATACACTAATTCCTGTCATCAGGATTAGGAAGTAATTTGATAATTTCATTATTGATTTTTTCATATCTCTACTTCTAACAATTATATACCTTGTAAATCCACTTGGCGCAATCCACCAAAGAATTTAAGAACTACCTCACCTATTCCAGGAACTTCCACATGAATCAAATATACCCCTCCTGCGACTGGTATAGACTTGAAGTTTGTTAAATCCCAATCGATAGAAGTTATCGGACTGTCCTTTTTAAAGGTTCGAATTAATTTACCATTAACCGTGTAAATTTTTACGGTACATTTTTCAGGTAAATTAGTGATTTTAACTTTGGTCTCTAACCTACTACGCTCGTATTCAGAAAAAGCATAGTAAGGATTCGGAACGATATTAATCATTTTCAAGGCCTCTTTCAACATGTCTTGCGAGGAAGTAACTGTGGCTATATCATCCATTGACCAAGAATACATCGGTCTACCATTGTTTTCACCAGTTGCTACATAATTCTTGTATTCTTTATTGATCCTCAACTTAATAGTCACATCACTGGCCATTAAATTTTGTCCTTGTGCAACGATTGGATAAGAAATCCAAGTTAAACTTCCGTATAATTCACGTTTCGCTTGTGTGCTATTGGTTTCTACCTCTAGCCATTTTGTACGAAGAGCATTGTTCGCATTGGTTTCTCCATCAGCAGGTATATAAGCTGGGAAATCGAAGCCTGAGCTATAGCCATTTATGGTAGCTTGTTTGTAGCTAAATACATATACTGGATGCATTCCTCCCATCAATGGTGTTCCTACATTACTCACAACACGATTGGTTGGATTCCAAACCATATCCGCCCCATTTTCACCTCCTAAGAATGAATTCTCACCAAAAGCTAAGTACAAACGTGCGCCTGACTCTAAGTCGACCGCATAACCTGGGAACCATCCCATTCCTGTACCTGTTCCATCTGGATTGCCATTTTTATCTACACTTGGACTCTTTCGCATGGCACCCGGGGCACATGCACCAACATTTAATGCGGTATTTCTTCCCAATTCAATCACAGGGCATCGTGTCCATAAACTTTTATCATTGGTCATGACAATGTTCACACTCGGCAAGAAGCTGATAGATGCGTTCGTTTTAGAAGAACCACTAAACGTTCCATAATAAGCCAATGGCATATAATCGGCTTGATAACCCACTAATCGATGTGGCGCGATGGTTCCTTCTAAAATGGACTCATACACCTGATCGGGATCTGCCCCCACTTCGTCGCGGTAATTACATGGATTCAAATAAGTGGGGCCATCAGGCAAGCATTCATATCCTGCAGCATTAGGATCTGTTTCAGGAGAATAATCACCCGAACGAATCCAATTAGTTGGGAAATAAGCATCATTATCAGGAACACCCGCTAGCCATCTTTTAGATGAATCGGCATATTCAATCGATGAAGCAATCATATCCGTTGTTTTGAAGGAAATATTACCCGAACCAGAAGGGAAGTAATATTTCTCTTGGTGGATTTGAACCGAGATTCCCCATCCTGGAATAATTTGTTCATTATCCCCATCAATGGACATTTCGGAAGTAACCGAATCTAGTAAAGTTCCTCCCTTTGTGTCATAACGATACACTACCCAAGAGGCGGTGTCCGCACTATTTCCAGAAGCAGGCGCTGTATAATCCCTGAATTTACACTCAAAATAACCCGGCGCTAAAAGCAATGGATCTACTACTTTAATGTTAATTGGACCTTTTCCATAATCGTATTCCGGTGTATCGGAGAATCCTTGAGATAGAATTGTTGACAAGGTAGAACTTGTGAAATCAATCGGACGATTACCGTTACCGTACCCATCGATACGGGTTATTTTCGGTGAGGAACCGTATTCAATTAATTGATTCGTCCCATCCGCTTCAGGTGTTGGATTATGAGGTACCGCAGAAGTAGCGCTAATTGCTGTTCCATCAAAATTCAAACGAGATGAAATGTAAGGTATTTTTTGACCGTCTAAAAACAATGGATCATTCGGATCATACTTCTTGAATTCATTAAATGCATATGCTACAGCCACATAGTAATATGTTTTGTGGTTAACTAATTGTCTTGCGCCTTGTGCAAAAGCATCTTCCGTTACTCTAAATGAATGCCTAATTCCGGTGTTCTCGCCATCAACTTTCTCTACAGGGATAGCAAAACCAAGCGCTTCATCAAATACGAAATTAATTATTCTATCGTGATCGTTCTTGATATCACACTGAGCAACCAGTCTTGCTTTAGTCGGATCTTCTATATCAGCGACAGAAACATCCGAGCTCTTCAACTGAAATATTTGATACCCTTCAAATCGGTAAAATCGATCAACTGTTGGATCTGGAATATTAATTTCATCCTCTTCAGCATACGCTTCACGGTAGTTGTTAGAGGATGCAGGATTGTCCAACATTAATATTAACTCATTTTCCAACTCTTGTATAGTAATTTTTGGAGCATCAGGAGGAGATAATATTTTAAAACAAGCATCAAATAAAGCTTGCGCCTTTGTATCAGCTCTCTTCATTGCATCAACCGATGCCAATAAATTACCATCGGTGCTTCTACCATAAACAATACCCACAGTAATATTATTAACTGCCCCTGGCTTCAAGGTAAAAGGACCAGCAGATTGAACAAATCTACGGTCACCTGCAGGATTGTTATTCGTTGATTCATCCCATCCATTAGGAAATTGACCTGTCATGTCAGCACCACCAGTTGACCATGATAAAGGATCAGAAGTTCCTGGGAACATATAATCAGACAATTGTTGGGTAGATGTACCATTTCCTAAACCACCATAGTACATTTCAGATCCATTCGCCCATTGACCTTCCATAAAATTATAATATTCCGCAGCAGGTCCTGGATCGTTATATGGATAGGCAGAAGTAGACGTATAGTACGTAAATCTTCTCATACCAAATCGTTCATTATCAATAATTCCATCAGAATAACCGATACCAATCCCTTTATAAACAATTCCATTGTTAGCTAAAGCGTCAACAACAGTTGGTACAATAGTCGTTTGAGTTGCTTGATCAAAATAAGGTCCAGGATTATCAACGCCATCGCCATCTTGGTAAGGGCCTTCAAAAAAGTCACATCCAATTGCTGGTGGATTTTCACCATATCCTAATTTACCACCATCACTTTCGTCAAAAAGGTCACCATTGTACATGTACCCTAATCCTCTTGACACATCACATCCTGCATAATCATCGGCAAAATTTCCAACATCAGCATCTAAGTATTGAGCGAAATAAGTATCATAAAGCGTTTGCGTACCTCTGTTAATTAATTCGTAGTTATAAAAAGTCATTCTATTTACCTCATCATTGGTAGCAAATGAAAAAGCTTGCGCACGGATTTCCATACCAATTGGATCTCCATTTGTTTCAGTGTGTATATTTCCTTTATCATTGAATACCCACCAGTGCGTTTCATCACCATAAAGTGAAATTCGTCGGTCAAACCCACATTGAATATCATCACGGCCTAAAATATCATCGTACCAAGGGTGATCACCGTTATCTGGGTTATAATTTCCATCTCCATCACGATCATAATAAGGTGCCAAGAAATAATCTTGTCCTAAAGAAACATCACCATGAGCAGGCCAACCATAGATTCGATTTAATTCATCGTTAGAAGGGGGAATAATATCATCACACCCCTCCGTAGTAATTCCAGCGTTACATTCGAAATAAATATTAAATCGAATAACTTCAGCCTTCCGAATCGTATAAAACTGATCATATGCAGCACATTGATCCGGGTCAATATTTGCTTCACCAAAATCCCTAATGACATTGTCTCCAACAGGAAATAACGGATTATAATTTCCACTTCCAGGATTAACAGTTAGCGGACCAGGCCAAAAATCATTTCCTGATCTATAGCGCAAAGCGGCTAATTTCAGCTGTCCGTTTACATCGGTTCCCCCCATCCATAATGCCCCAGCAAAAATAGCGAAGCGATTACTTCCTTTAGGAACTTCATAAGCGGCAACACTTGCTTGCCTATTTTGGAACATACTTCCACCTTGCTCAATCAATGCTTTAACATCGTTAAACTCCATTGTTAACTTGGCAGTCGCTGGGCTACAATTGGCCCCTTTAGGCTTTGCTGGTTTGCCATCTTTCTCTCCAGGCCCATAATATCCCAACGCCGTTGAAAAAAATAAACCTACACTAACAACCGTTGCAACAAATTGCTTTTTCATAGCTCTTGTATTACTTTATTTAAAAATCAAATTTTATCCCTAATCGAATCGTTCGTGGGGAACTTATATTAAATGCATTCTGCACCTTCATGGTATAATAATCACGGAAAGACTGCTCATCCGTTTGATTTTGGATAGATGTCTGACTAGCTGCCGCTGCCAAGTAACCATCATCATTCCAGTTACCTGTAGCACGATAAACACTTATTTTGTTATACTGGTTCAACAAATTCGTCACACGAATATAAATATTCAAATAACCTAGTTTCGCCTTGTCGTCCTTTTTATCCCCTTTAGGAACCAACACAACGTTAATCGTTTTATCTAACTGTAAATCCATTCTATAAGACCATGGAAGACGCGATCCATTTAGCGTACCACTAATACCTGCATTTAAGTTACCAATTCCTTCATCCGTAATAAACGTTTGAGCTGAATATGGCGACCCAGAATAAATATTAGAAAATATATTTAATCCCACATTTTCTAATAAATTTAAATCCCCAATTTTTGGTCCGTTATAATCTTCCCCTTCTCCGTATCGGTAATCAAAGTTTACTGCAAAAGCATGTCGTTGATCGAAGCTATACGGGAAAATATTTCTTAAATTAGGTAAACCAGCATTAATCAATGCCCCCATTGAAGTTGAATTAGAACCGGTTCCATCTGCAAATTGCAAAGTATAGTTGGCGGTCATTCTGATATTGCCTGTTTGCCTTAAATCGTAAGAGATTGTCATTCCTTTAACGGTTCCAAAATCGCGATTTCCATATGTTTTATAAGTAGCAGGATACGCTTCAAAAACATTTACTAATTGAACATTATTTCTTTGCTCACGATAGAAGGCAGAAATCTTAACAGATGAAGTACGTGAAAGCACTTGTTGAAAACCTAATTCATAATCAACCGTCGTTTCAGGTTTCAAATTCGAATTCTCAATAATAGCACTTCTCGATTGAATAAATTGATAATCAAAAGGATCAAATCTGAATCCAGATGTTGGTCTTTTGGTTAATACATCGTAATGTGCAAAGAAAGAAGCCTCTTCAGAAATAGGAAAGGAAAAAGCAATTCTAGGCATAACGTTCACCTGAGCTTTATAGTCTTCAAAGGCCGATTGATCCGGCGTAATTTGACCTGGATTTAGCACCCATGGAGCAATACCAGCAGCACCTTTAATCACCTTAGGATCTTCGATAGTTGTACCTGTGGCATTAAACCAATTACTTTCCGATCTAAAACCATTTATTGAATTAGGGTTGTTTACATCGTTTACATAAACAATGTAATCATCTCCCATACTTGCTGGAATATCTACCCAAGAATAAAGATTCGGGTCAGCCAATTTTAATGCTTTTGCTTCTTTAACCGTACGAGCATTATAAAACAGGTATGGGTCTTTTAATACAGGTTGATTTGCATCAAACACATCCACTCGAACACCTACATTGAAAACGATATCATTAAAAGCAAACTTATCCATAATATAGCCTGCCATATAAACTGGCTGGAATGAACCAACAAAACGTTTGAAATTCCCATTTTCATCGTATTGATTAAAATATTTATTAATATCGGTTGCGCCCTTTACTTTTTTTCCGGTATGGTCAAAACCATAATAAGAAACGAATGAGTTACCACTATTTAGCAATTCATCCGGCGAAAACATGTCTAATTGAAAAAGATTAGGATCGTATTGGTCAATATCTATGTAATCATTTCCATAAACAGCATATCCTAGTTTTTTTCTTAAGTTATAGTCAAAAAACGATTGGTTATCCGCATTTTCTTGTCCGCCATAATTTCCTATAACACCATCTAAGTTGTTATCAACATTATTAGTTATTTCATCGTAAGCATTACCTGAATTTAATCGCTCATAGGTAATTGCTTTGAATGACCCTGAATCGGTCACTAAGCCGCTATTTAGATTTAATTCCTCGATGTGAAAATTAGCTAATTGTCTAGCAATCGACCAAATGCCAATTGGACCATTTGTACCACCACTAGTTGTAGTTCCAGATCCCCAACCTCTATCAATTCGTTGTTCATATTCGAAACCTAATGAAATGTTATGGTCACCAATATTTAATGATCCTGCACCTGTTACTCGGAATTGATCATTTTCAGTTTTTCCGAAATAATTATAAGGCGATCCTATATTACTCCAAATACCGTATACACTTTGAGGAGAATCTCCATTTCGCAAGGCATTACCTTGTTGAATTTGAAATAAATTTTCATAATGTCCAATTTCCGACTCTGAATAAATGTCATAATATTGAGAAGTAATTGCAGCTAAAGCGGCATTGGTTTCCGATGGAGTAAATGCTACGTAGGTATCTTTAAATCCATCGTGCACATAAGTTTGTGTATTGGGATTAAAAGAGTATGATGGTCTTCTGCTAGTTGTAAATTTACCAACATGTCCATAGTTAAATATATTGTATTGGTGTTTAGGATCATAAACATCACTTTTAGATTTTGAATAATCTACCATAATATTATACATAGCAGACCTTATTTTAGAACTACTTCCTTCTCTTTCATTATTAAAACGTTGTGATAACTTACCATATACGCGGTAATCTAAATTTTCAGAAACCCCAAAGTTTTGGAAGTTTAACAAAGATCCGCCGTACGAATAATTGGATCCGTTACTGTAATTCAATGATCCACCAAACTGAACATTAACAGAAGGTCCTGTATTTACATCTATTTTTCCTTGAGCAGAAAAAACGGTGTTTCGTGCATTCATTCGCCAATCTACTTTTTCAAAATCATCTTGACGTAAAAACAAGGCATTGTGAAATGTTCCAAATCCCGTAGAAGTTGGCCTTAACGGATTACTTAGCAATTCATCTCTCACCTCTTTTTTAATTCTATAATTCCCCCCTGCCATCGGCCTGTTATCTAATTGATCCGTATAGTTAGCTGAGAACAAAAAGCCTAATCTCGGCTTTGTTTTTTTACCCGTTGAATCTTTCTGCATCCAAAGTGGACCAGATAACATTCCTTCCACTAAATTATACCCAAATTTATCAAGACCAATTACTTTACCATCGTATCCATCAGGATCAGCACCATTAATATATGCTCCTGAAGAAACAAGTTCCAAACTACCGAAAAATATAGACGAAGGGCCTCTTGTTGTAACAGAAATAATTCCACCTGTAACATCCCCATAGTTTGCAGGCACACCACCAGTAATAACTGTAACTTCTTCTAATGCCGATTTAGGTAGATTAGCCGACCCACGCACTTTAATTCCATCAATATAAAAATAAGTTCCATCTCCGCGCGCACCTCTAACCGAAATCGCACCGGATCCTTCATTTGTATTAACCCCCCCAACAGTTGAAGCTACTCCAGCCGCATCACGCACTGCTAAACGGCCGATATCTTCTCTACCAATTGTAGCGCCAGTGGCCCCACCGTCTTTATCGATCAGGGGAATTTTATATGCCGTAACTTTAATTTCACCTATATCAAGAACACTTTTTGGTTTTGACAATACTAAATTTTCAAGAAATGTAATTTTATCCGGAGAAATAGTCACATCAGTAGTTACACTAGGTTGGTATCCATCTTGATTTCGCACTTCCACATCATACAATCCAGGTAGCACACCATTAATCTGAAATTTTCCATCAAAATCTGTGTTCGCAGCTCCTTTGATAGAACCATTTTGCATTAAAAGGACCTTGCTAATTGGCAAGGGAGCACCTGAAACCTCATCTTTAACAGTACCTTTGACCGTTCCTAAACCCGACTGAGAAAATGAGTAAGCGCTTAAAAATAAGATGCTTACTAATAGTAGCTTTGATTTACCAAACATATTTTGTATGTATAAGTTTATTATAATTCACATTTAATTAATTGGTAAATATATAAAAAAAATACTTTTTTCTAACTCTTGCGTAAAAAAAAAATAGTAATTGAAATATAATATTGAACTTTGTGAAAAGACAACATTATTATTATTGAAAACAATTCCTATATACTCATCCTACCTTAAAGAAATTCACAAAGGAGAAGCTGAATTAACGATGCTTGATTTTAAGGAAATTAGTGATTTGGACACTACGTTTCTATATACCACTGAGCAAGAGGACTTATCACAATTAAAAAGCATAAAAAGGCAACGAGAATTTTTTGCTGTTCGAGCAATACGAAACCATAAAGGCCTGCCATTTTCTATTTCATATACCTCGATCGGCGCCCCTTTTTTTGAGGGAACATCCTTAAAACTATCAATTAGTCATTCGCATGAAATAGCAGTAATAGCTACTGCTCATTTTAATATAGGCGTTGATTTGGAGCCTATCACAGAACGAATAATACGGCTTAAAGAGCGCTTTGCTACAAAAAACGAGATTTCCTTTTTTAATTTTACAGAAGCAAAAACACTGACGATAATTTGGACAATCAAAGAAGTACTTTATAAATTATCAGGACTTGAAAATATTAATCTGTTAAGTGAAATGAATATAATTGGTATTGAAAATGACCTGGCAACCTGCCAATTTAAAACGGAGCTTGGTGATCGATATGTTCAAATAAAATTTCAAGAAATTGCCAATTTCATTATTAGTTTTAATCCATCTAAATACTATGAAAACGAATTTTTACAGTAAAATAGTAGGTCTTAAAAATGCTATAGCAGTGTTAATTGACCCAGAGAAATATACCGACACCAGCCAACTTATCGCTTTTCTACAAAAGGTAAATGCAGCACGACCGAATTTTATTTTTATAGGAGGAAGTACGGTAACCAGCCATGATTTTAATCAGTGCATAAAGACTATAAAGTCTAAAACCACCATCCCGATTATTATTTTTCCTGGAGCAAGCCATCAAATTAGCGAAGAGGCAGACGCCATACTTTTCCTTTCATTATTATCAGGGAGAAATCCAGATTATTTAATTGGTCATCACATCCGAGCAGTAGATGAATTAGAAAAAATGGATATAGAAATTATTCCAACGGCCTATTTACTCATTGATGGTGGCCGCAAATCGGCGGTAGAATATGTGACACAAACGAATCCTATACCAGCAGACCAACCAAACATAGTTCGAAAAACGGCGCTTGCCGGTAAGTTTCAGGGAAAAAAAGTTATTTATTTAGATGCTGGGAGCGGCGCAATCAATGCCATTCCGAGTGAAATAATAGTAAGTGTCAATAACCTCAACATGCCACTAATTATTGGAGGTGGAATAAGGACGATTGAAGGCGTTGCTAAAGCGCACGATGCAGGAGCAAATATTGTTGTAATCGGCAATAAAATTGAAGATGATATCGATTTTCTATTGGACATTGCTAATTACACGAAAGAAAAAAATACAGTGAAGTAGTTGAAATTAACTAAAGCTTGCTTTTAAACTCAAATCCATGCTTTGAGCCGAATGAGTTAAGGCACCAATCGAAATAAACTGCACACCTGTTTTTGCATACTCGACAACATTTTCAATAGTGATTCCACCGGAAGCCTCTGTTTCATAGGAACTAGGTATAACTCTTAGCGCTGCAATAATTTCATTTGGCGTAAAATTATCAAGCATTATTCGATTCACCCCACCAACAGAAATTACTTGATCAAGCTCCTCAAAATTACGCACTTCCACCTCTATTTTTAGATCTAAATCATTGGATTTTAGGTAAGCTATTGTTTTTGAAATCGCTTCTTTGATACCTCCAGCATAATCGACGTGGTTATCTTTAAGCATTACCATATCAAAAAGCCCAAAACGGTGGTTGGTTCCGCCTCCAATTCGCACCGCTTCCTTTTCGAAGAAGCGAAAACCAGGGGTGGTTTTTCGTGTATCTAAAATCTTAACGGGATAATCTTTAACCATAAGGACAATCCTATTTGTAAGCGTTGCAATTGCTGACATTCTTTGAAGAATATTTAGCACCGTTCTCTCTGTAGTTAAAATGGTTTGACTAGAACCCGTCACTTTAAAAACCACGTCTCCGACTTTAATTACATCACCATCCTTTTTATATTCGGTAATTTCTAAAGAAGAATCATAAAGCGTGTAAAGTCTTTTAATTAATTCGATTCCCGCAAGCAATCCATTTTCTTTAACTAATAATTGAGCCGAGCCCATCTTGCTTTCAGGAACGCAGGCCAAGGTTGAATGATCCCCATTACCAATGTCTTCTTTTAAAAAATCTAAGATGTAATTGTCAGTCATAGCTTGCAAAGGTATTTTAAAAGAATTGAAAGTATAAAAAAAACTACTTTAATTTAAAAACTAAAATAACTAATTTTAGAGCATAATGAATAGAATGAAAATCTTCAGTTTATACCTATTACTATTTTTTTTCAGTGGGGCGCTAACCGGTCAGGTAGTGAATCAAGCAAAGAACGAGAAACTTATCAATGCGGCATTGGAAAAGTTCAAAGACCCGATAAGCTCTGACCCACTTGTTTCCAATAAAATTTTGCAGGGAATCCTATTAATCCGGAAAACGTGTGATGTCAAGCAGCAGCAAACAATTGATTTATTATCCTGTGAACAAAAAAGTAGACAAGGCGATATCGCAGGGTTTATCCTTGGCATGGAAGCCTTAGTAAAACAAAAACCATTGTTTAATAATTCCATCCTAAGGCATTACTATTCTTTAAATACAACCAAGTTTTGGGTATACAAGAACAACCTAATAAATGCGTCTATCGCCAGCCTTACTAATATTGCAGAAGCAAAAAAATCAAGAGTTAACCGAAATATATCACAAGCGTATCAAAACAGGGCCAATTTATTTCTTGTAAGAAACATGAAAGATTCGTCCATTTATTATGCAAAACTCTCCACTAAATTTGCAAAGCGATCCGATAGCCGCATCGAACTGGCCTTATCATTTCACAATGAAGGCCTAATTCACTCCCATTTTGGCGAAATGGAACTAGCTGTTGAAAAAGAACTTCTAGCACTCCAAATGGCAGAAAAATTAAATTTATTTTATTTTGAATCCCTATTCAACAGAACAATTTCTAATTATTCCCTTGACGTAGAAAATATTAAGGAAAGTTATACCTATCTGCGTAAGGCAATTTCGCTTTCAAAAAGACTTAACGACGTGCGATCGATTGCATTATGCGAAATAAGCTTAGGCGGGATTCTCATTAACGATAACAAAGCTCTTGAGGCAATAGAATTACTCAAGAATGCCATAAAAAAATTAGAGCGATTTAAAGACGCAGAACAAATTGGAAGAGGGCACGAATACTTAGGAAAAGCCTTTAATAAAACGAACAAGGAACTTGAAGCATTAAATTCATACAACTTGGCAATTAGTTATTATGAAAATATTGGCAATCGAGATAAAATAGGCGATATCTACCACGATATTGGAGTGGTTTACCTTAAACAAAATTCCTATAAACAATCCAATATATTTTTAAAAAAATCAATTGAAATTAGGAACCAAGAACAAGAACAACACAAGCTTTACGAGACTTACCGAGTTTTATCAGACCTCTATGGAAAAACGGGTAACAAGGACTCTTCGTATTTATACCTATCAAAATACGTCAGCTTTCTAGAACTAAATTCAACATCAAAGAATGCACAGAAAATTGCTGCCCTTACACAAAAAAATTCCGGGGAACAGCGGGAACGCCTCTTGGAAATGCAAGGAGAATCCTTAGAAAAAGAATTAAAGGAAAAAAAAATACTTCAATTACAAAGCGACAGACGATTTTATGGAATCATTTTCATCGTTATCATCTTACTTCTTGGGGTATTTATTGTAATTATAGTTTTAAGACAAATCCAATTGAGGCAAGAACAACGCGTTACAGAAATGTCACAGACATTATTGAGATCGCAAATGAATCCCCACTTTATTTTCAATGCGATGTCGGTAATTCAAAGTTACATATACGAAAATACTCCTGAGTTAGCCTCAAAATTCTTAGTGAATTTCTCCCGCTTAATGCGACTAATACTTGAAAATTCTTCGAAAGAGTTCATTCCTTTAGAAACCGAAGAGGAAATATTAACAAAATATTTGAACACACAAAAGTTACGATTTGAAAATAGATTTGAATTTAAAATAAATATAGAGGAGGACCTTCGGCTAAAAAGGGTTTTAATTCCTCCCATGATTACCCAACCATTCATAGAAAACGCCATCGAACATGGGCAATTACATACCATTGATCATGGCATCATCACGGTTGACATGACACAAAATGACGATTTATTAGAAATAAGTATTTCTGATAATGGCGTAGGACGAACGAAGGCCGGCAAAATAAAAAGAAATAAAAACCATAAATCGATGGCAATCGATATTACAAGAGAAAGAATAGAAATTTTGAACAAAAAGTACAAAGGAAAGGGATATTTAAATATTGGAGATTTCGATATAGCGAAAAAAACTGGTACACATGTGACAATATGTTTGCCAATTATTTATGAAATGACTACATTTAACCATGAAGAAAAAAGTTCTCATAATTGATGATGAAAATCGCACACGCGATTTCGTTAAAAAAATGATCGATTCCTTTCAACTTGACCTTGAGGTTTTTACTGATGGAGAAAATGTCGAGACAGGTATCGAAGCGATAAATCGCATACAACCAGACATCGTTTTTCTAGACATTCAAATGCCTGATGGAACAGGTTTTGATGTGTTAAATAGCATCGAAAGTAAAAAATTCGAGGTTATTTTCATTACTGCCTATCAAGAATATGCTATTAAGGCGATCAAATTTAGCGCTTTAGATTACATCCTAAAACCAATTGACGCAGAAGAGCTGCACACTGCAATACTTACTGCGATCGACTCTGTAGACTTTAAGAAAGAAGATGCACAATACGAAGCATTAGAAAATAACATTCAACCTGGAAACCGGCGGAAATTAGTTTTAAAAACACAAGAGTGCGTTTATATTGTCGACTTAAGTGAGATTATTCGTTGTGAAGCGGATAAAAACTATACCTTTTTCTTTTTAAATAGCGGTAAGAAAATCTTAGTTTCAAGAACTTTAAAAGATTTTGAGACGATGCTTAATGGTTATGGATTTTTTAGAATCCAGCAATCCCACCTTATCAATTTAGACTACCTTGATCGTTACGACAAGCACCAAGGAGGCGCTATTATTATGAAAGATGGTTCTGCAGTGCCTCTTTCTCCAGCAAAAAAAGATCAGTTTTTTAAATTATTGGAGCGACTTTAAATCAACGCTTGTTGTAAATCTTCAATTAGATCCTCCACATCTTCAACGCCTACACTTAATCGAATTAAGGAATCAACCACCCCACTTTGTTCTCTAATATCCTTTGGAATTGAAGCGTGCGTCATCGTAGCTGGATGTCCAATTAGAGACTCAACTCCTCCTAATGATTCCGCTAATGCAAATAACTTTACTTTTTTTACAATTTCAAGGGCCTCATCAAGTTTGTTTCCTTTTAAGGTAAATGAGATCATCCCTCCAAAACCACGCATTTGTTCCTTTGCAACAGCATGATTTGGATGCGATTCAAATCCAGGCCAATAAACCTTATCAATTTTATCGTTTCCTTTAAGGAAATGAGCAATTTTCTCCCCATTCTCACAGTGACGTTGCATCCGTAAATGAAGCGTTTTTATACCTCTCAAAACAAGAAAAGAATCCATAGGTCCTGTTACCGCACCGGAAGAATTTTGAATACGATACATTTCATTGGCGATTTTTTCATCAGAAGTTACCAAAGCGCCCATCACAACATCGGAATGGCCACCTAAATATTTCGTTACTGAATGCATAACGATATCCGCACCCAAATCCAATGGCGTTTGTAAATAAGGTGTAGCAAAAGTATTATCTACACATAAAAGTGCCCCCGTCTTTTTAGCAATTTTTGCCATGGCAGCGATATCGATTATGTTCATCATTGGGTTGGTTGGTGTTTCAACCCAAATAATTTTAGTGTTTTCGTTTGTTAATCGCTCAACTTCGGTGGTGTTCTGCATATCAACAAAATGAAAAACGATTCCATATTTTTCAAAAATAGTCTTGAAAATTCGGTAAGAACCACCGTATAAATCATTCGTAGAAATAACCTCATCTCCGGGATTCAGCATTTTTATTACGCAATCAATTGCTGCCAAGCCAGAACCGAAACAGGCCCCATACTTTCCATTTTCTATTGCCGCAATATTTTTCTCCAAGGCGTGTCTTGTGGGATTTTGAGTTCTAGAATATTCATATCCTTTGTGATTTCCTACGCCATCTTGCACGTAGGTAGACGTTTGATATATAGGTGTCATAATTGCTCCAGTTGCTGGATCAGCCTGAACACCTGCATGTATAGCTTTTGTACCGAATTTCATTCTTAAAAATTTTCTGCCAAATGTAACACATTTCATCATTTTAACTTAGTACATTCGTACAAATAAAAATAATACAACTATGATTATGAAGTCTTCCATTTTAGTAGCGCTGTGTCTCATTTCAAGTAACTTGCTAGCACAATACACCTTTACCTCCTTTTCAATGAACACAATTGATTTAAAAACCAACGATGTTATTTCATCTGAAGCACGCATGGAGACCTATAACATTTCTTTTAAAGACCATCTATTTATTCATAACATTTTTGATAGCGAAACAAACAGTTCCACCAATTCACAATTGTATAAAATAATTAGTACTAAAGAAAAAGATGGTTTTACTTACTTCACCACAGAGTCGGGGGTGTCAGGAAAAAATTACACCTTTGTTATTAAGATTGACGGGGAGGAAACACAACTGTTTCAATATTTTGATGACGAGGAAATGATAGAATTTATTGGAAATGCATCCACCTTTAAAACATTCATTCAAGATTAAGTTCTATGAATGGATCCCAAAAATGTTTGATAAAATGAACCACTTGGTTATTTTCTACGGCCACACCTTCTGACATTAATAATTCTTGCATTTTTTCGGACGTTTCAAAGTGTTGCTTTCCAGTTAAAAGACCAATTCTATTTACCACACGATGCGCAGGAACATCTTTCATACTATGACAGGCATTCATTGCCCATCCGACCATTCTTGAAGATTTCTTGGTGCCTAGATAAATTGCGATTGCACCGTAAGACGTAACTCGACCTTCGGGAATTAAGCGTACAACTTGATACACCTGCTGAAAAAAATCTTTCTTGTTTTCAGAAATCGAAGTGGTCATAAACAAAGATATAAATAGAAAGTTATACGGTTTTCCATTGTAAGGAAATTTCAATCACGGATTCGTAAGAAAAAAAAAAGCCGGGATAAACCCGGCTCATAAAAATTATAAATTGTTATTATCAATGGCCTTTACAGCATTCTTTCTTTTCAGATGCATTACCGATCCATTTTCCATCTTTTCCATAATGTGACAAACAGTTATTTTTCTCCTCAGCAGAACAACCTTTCTCATCACACATTTTAGCACATTCATCTTTGGTCATTGTAGCACATTTTGAAAGGTCACATTTTCCCATTTTAGCATGGCAATTTTCTTTCTTTCCACATGAAGACGGAGCACATTTACCATCTTTCATTTCGCATTTAGTTTTATCACAGCCAGTTGTTCCTTTCACATCATGTTGCCCGCTTCCTAAAATTGGAGCGATTACCAAACCAATTAAACAAGTTAATTTAATTAAGATGTTCATTGATGGACCTGAAGTATCCTTGAATGGATCTCCAACCGTATCTCCAGTTACGGCTGCTTTATGCGCATCAGAGCCTTTGTAAGTCATTTCACCATTTATTTCAACACCCGCTTCGAATGATTTCTTCGCATTATCCCAAGCACCACCTGCGTTGTTTTGGAATACTGCCCAAAGAACACCAGAAACGGTAACACCCGCCATATAACCACCTAACATTTCAGCGATAAGTTGGTTATTATCCCCGTAAACTAATTTACCCAAAAGCACAATGGCAATAGGAAATCCTATAGTCATTAAACCTGGAAGCATCATTTCTCTTAAGGCCGCTTTTGTAGAAATCTCCACACATTTACCATATTCTGGTTTGCCAGTACCTTCCATAATGCCTGGAATTTCTTTAAACTGACGACGCACTTCATACACCATATCCATGGCTGCTTTACCAACAGAATTCATTGCTAATGCTGAGAAAACAACAGGAATCATTCCACCGATAAACAACATCGCTAAAACAGGCGCCTTGAAAATATTAATTCCATCAATACCTGTGAAGGTAACGTACGCAGCAAACAAAGCCAATGAAGTAAGCGCTGCTGAAGCAATTGCAAATCCTTTTCCAGTTGCGGCAGTTGTATTACCAACTGAATCTAAAATATCCGTACGTTGACGAACCTCTTTCGGTAATTCACTCATTTCAGCAATACCACCTGCATTATCAGATATAGGTCCGAAAGCATCAATTGCTAATTGCATCGCAGTTGTTGCCATCATAGCCGAAGCCGCTAAAGCTACCCCATAAAATCCTGCTAATTCATAAGAACCCCAGATGGCAGCGGCAAACAAGATAACCGTAGGGAACGTAGAAATCATTCCAGTTGCTAAACCCGCGATTACATTTGTTCCTGCACCGGTAGAAGATTTTTGTACAATTTTCAATACTGGCTTCGTACCTAATCCTGTATAATATTCTGTAACAGAAGAGATCGCGCCACCTACAACTAAACCAACTAAAGTGGCAAAAAATACGCGCATGGATGAAATATCCTTAAGGCCTTCACCAAAGAAACTCATCTTCATGGTAGTGGGTAACATCCACATTACTAAAAAATAACAAGCAACAGCGGTTAATACAATTGAAACCCAGTTACCGATATTCAATGCTTTTTGAACTTGTGCTTCTTTGGCATCATTACTAGTAATTTTAACCAGCATAGTTCCAATAATAGAAAACAGAATTCCGAAACCAGCAATAGACATCGGCAATAGAATTGGTCCAATTCCTCCGAATGCATCCGTAATTACTCCCCCCATATCTTTAATCACATAGTTACCAAGAACCATGGCAGCTAATACGGTTGCTACATACGAACCAAATAAATCGGCTCCCATTCCAGCTACATCCCCTACGTTGTCACCTACATTATCTGCAATTGTAGCAGGATTACGAGGATCATCTTCAGGAATACCTGCCTCAACTTTTCCAACTAAATCTGCCCCTACGTCAGCTGCTTTAGTATAAATACCTCCACCAACACGAGCAAACAAAGCGATAGATTCAGCTCCAAGAGAGAAACCAGCCAATGTTTCTAGAACAACAGTCATTTTTTCTGTTCCATCAACACCCCAAACTCCTCCCATAAAATATTGGAAAAAGAAAATAAAGAAAGCAGTAAGACCTAAAACAGCTAAACCAGCCACGCCTAAACCCATAACAGTTCCTCCGCCAAAAGCTACTTTTAACGCTTGAGGCAAACTTGTACGAGCCGCTTGTGTAGTACGAACATTCGTTTTCGTAGCGATTTTCATTCCCATGTTTCCAGCTAATGCTGAAAAGAACGCTCCAAAAACAAACGCCACAACAATTAAAATATGAGTCGTTGGAACAATAAATGAAATTCCCGCCAATAAAACACTTGCTAAGACTACAAAGATTGCTAATAAGCGGTATTCAGCTTTAAGAAAAGCCAAAGCTCCTTCATAAATGTAATCAGAAATTTCTTTCATTTTACCGTCACCGGCATCTTGTTTTAATACCCAAGATCGTTTAATTGCCATAAAAAGCAGGCCGATTATAGCCATAGCTATTGGTATGTATATCATAAATTTTTCCATTGACTCTTTTTTAATTAATCATTAATTTGGGGACAAAAGTAATTTTTTTTACCAAAGTTTGCAAGGTCATCATTAGTTTTTGCCTCGCGAAGTGATTTGAAGGTTAATACATTAAAGGCTAATCTTGCGAGATAATTTCAAATAAGGCATCTAGATTAGGAGAGATGATTATTTCGATTCGCCTGTTTTTAGCTTTATCATTTGCATCCACCGGATGAAACTCTCCTCTACCTGCAGCCATTATTTGCGTTGGAGACATGCCACAATTGGCGAGCATAATTTCAGTAACCGCCGTTGCTCTCAACACTGATAATTCCCAATTATTCCTGGGGATTACAGCACTAGACAATTTATCTGAATCCGTGTGCCCTTCCACAACGATTTCCAAGTCTTTTTCTAATTCAAGTGCTTTTCCAATTTCAATTAAGGCTTTTTTACCCTCCGCTTCTACCACAATACTTCCTGATTTAAATAAAAGTTTAGCTTCAAGACTAACGTATATTTTTCCGTTTTTCTGTTCCACTTTTAATCCTTTATTTTCGAAACCGATCAATGCTGCTGCCACTTTTTCTTTAAGCGCTTTGAGCGTTCCTTCTTGCCGGCGCAGCATTTCTTCTAGTTCATTAACCCGTTGTTCTCTCTCAGCCAAAAGCTTTTCCTTCGATTTCAATTCCGCATCCAAGGCCAATAACTCTTCCGTTTTGCGTTGAATTTCTATTGATTTTGCTTCTAATTGCTTTTGTAAGGCAGTTGATTCTTTCGCATTTAATGATTTGTAAAAATCGAATGATTTTTCCAATGCATCATTTTCAGCTGTTAGCACCTTAAAGCTTTGAAAAAGCTTCCTGTACTTCTCTCCCAAAATAGAAGTGTCTTTTTTAATAGCTGAAAGATCAGCTGCAGCAACATCGTATAATACTTTGAAATCTTTAAATTTAGATTCAAAATCCAAGCTGCTTCGCTTATATTTTTCTAATTCCTCAGAGCAAACTTTTTCTCGCTCTACGAGTTCTTTGTATTTTTTCCCTGATACACAAGATGATACAAGTGCACAAAAGAATAATAGCCGAAAAATAGAAGTAACTTTCATAGTTTGGTTTGTTATATGCAAATTTGAATAAATAAAAAATGCGGGATCTATTTGTTAATTTTAGTTTTGAACAAGACAATCTTAATTCCAAATCTCAGCGGAATAAAAAAATTATTCCTTAACTTTACTTTTTAATAAAAAATCTCATGAAAACAACAGTCTTATCCCTCTTCTTTTTTATCTTTTGTTCCCATTTTTCATTAACTGCACAGACGTTCTATTCGGTTAATTATAAATCTGATGCGAAAGTGAAGGTTTTTGTAGCCAACTATAAATCTGATGCTGATTTAGTGGTCTATAAATGCAGTTATAAATCTGATGCAACCGGTAACGATGGCCTTTGGTTTTTCACCAACTATAAGTCAGACGCTAAGTTTCCAATTTATTTTTGCGATTATAAATCTGATGCCGATTTAGTGATCTTCTTTGCTGATTATAAATCAGATGCCGGTTGGAAAAACCAAAGTAAAAAACATCTTTTATACTAGTAAAAACTTGTTTTATTTAGAATTATCAGCGGTTACCTTTGGTTTATTATATTTAGTTTTTATTGTTTTAAAGAAACCAATTTCTTGGTTTTTTGGCATACTAAGCTCCCTGTTTTATTTATATATATTTTATAAGACCAACCTTTTCTTCCAATCAATTCTTCAACTATTTTACATTGGGTTAGGGTGCTACGGTTGGTGGTCATGGAAAAAACAAATTCAAATTATACCGCGGTCATGGAGTGTTTCTCAGCATATTATAATTATTTCATTAGGCATAGCCATCACATTACTACTTGGAAATAAATTTTCTTTGGAAGGTCAGCAAATGCCTTATTTCGATGCATTTATTGCTGTTTTTTGCATCCTAGCAACCTATCTTACTACTAAGATAATTCTAGAAAATTGGTATTATTGGATTCTATTGAACCTTCTTTCCATTATTCTATTTCATTACAACCAGCTTTATCTAACAGAATTGTTGTTTTTTGCCAACCTCCTTTTATCAGTTTTTGGCTTGATTCACTGGAAAAAAACAAGCGATTTATAGGCTTTATTACTAATTTTGCCAAATGAAAAGAATTGTATTTATTCTGGTTGTTTTGATCATTTGTGTTGCGATAAGCTACACCATGCTCAGAAAAAACGATCAAAAACCACTTCCTATAATTAATCCAACAGATTTAAAAAAAGAGTTAGTCGATCCTGAATTGCTAGCTGTAGGACAAGGTCATACGATTGGAAATTTCAGTTTTACCAATCAAGATGGAATTACAATTACGGAAAAGGAAATAGAAAACAAGGTATTTGTAGCAGAGTATTTTTTCTCGACTTGCAAGAGTATTTGTCCCATTATGAATCAACAAATGCAACGCATTCAAAAAACATACAAGGGCAATAAAAGTGTTAAAATACTTAGCTTTACAGTTGACCCTGAAACAGATAACAGCGAAACACTTAAGACTTATGCCGTTCAACACGGTTACCAAAAAGGACAATGGCATTTTTTAACAGGCACTAAATCATCCCTTTATTCCTTGGCAAGAAAATCTTTTTTTGTACTAAAACCAGCAGAGGCAACTAATTTAGGAGATGCAGGTAACGATTTTATTCACACCAATAATTTTGTTTTAGTGGACAAAAAGAAGCGAATTAGGGGATATTACGATGGCACGAATCCAGCAGAAATCACCGAATTAATTGAAGATATCGAGTTGTTATTGAATGAGTAAAAGAGACATGTCATTTTTATAATAAATTCTGTGTAATTTCATCACTTTAAAAAACGATGATAAAATACGTTTGCATTCTTTTTTTTCTAATTAGCATTACTGCTCACGGGCAGGGTTACACCACCACCTACAAACTCAAAACACCACCACCAAAGGCTGCTGGTTGTGCACCCCCGACTACTACCACCTATTTAGAGTTGAATAATGTGCGTGCAATGATTCATACAGCAGGAAATCTTTGGCAAATTCCCGGGCAGAATTATGCCCAGTATGAAATCCCAAAAAACTCTGGCATAATGGCCTTATTCACTTCAGCATTGTGGCTAGGTGGAACAGATATCAATAATCAATTAAAACTTGCCGCATTACGCTACCGGAATGGACAAGATTATTGGACAGGACCATTATCACAAATTTATGCAGAAACCTCTTATGAAACTTGCAACAAATACGATAAGCATTTTATCACAACACAGGACATGGTGCGAGAATTTAGCGCATGGTATGAAGCAGGACTTGCCGATCAAAGTAATGGGACAACAACGCAAACCGAATTATTTCCTAACTACCAAGTTCCTGAAATCATTAAAAATTGGCCTGCACATGGCGATGTTAGCTTAGGTCAGGATTATTATTTAGCCCCTTTTTACGATTTCAATAGCGATGGAAATTACAATTACCTAGATGGTGACTATCCTTGGTACGACATAAAAAAAAATAAACAATGCAGCGTTGACAGAACCGTATCCTTGTATGGCGACCAAAACTTTTGGTGGGTAATGAACGACAAAGGGAATATCCATACCGAAACAGGTGCGGATCCAATTGGAATGGAAATTAGAGCCCAAGCTTTTGCTTTTGCTTCCAATGATGAAGTGAACAATATGACTTTTTATAATTACGAATTAATAAATCGGGGAACGCAAACACTTTACAATACCTATTTCGGATTTTTCACCGACGGTGCGCTTGGTGACCCTTATGATGATTATACCGGTTGCGATGTAAATAGAGGTCTTGGATATTATTACAACGGCGATAATTTTGATGGGGATAATTCAGGATACAAGGGCTATGGTTATTCCCCACCTGCCGTTGGTGTTGATTTTTTTGAGGGTCCCTTTCAAGATAATGATGGCATCGATAATGCCTATGGAATTGGCGATAACGAAGCGCTTAATGGAATTGGCTATGGTGATGGCGTAATTGACAATGAACGATTTGGCATGCGGCGGTTTTTATATTATTCAAACACCACAAATGGAGCCAATATTAACCAAACGGATCCTACAAGTGCGGCAGATTACTATAATTATTTGAGGGGATTTTGGAAAGACGGGACAAAATTTGTTTACGGTGGTAGCGGTCATATTTCCGACCCGCAAGCAGACCCAAATACACCTTGTGAATTTATGTTTCCTGGAGACACTGACCCACAGGGATGGGGAACAAATGGCGTGCCTCAAGCAAACTGGACAGAACAAACAGCAAACAACACACCGAATGACCGAAGATTCGTGGAATCTGCTGGCCCCTTTATTTTAAAACCTGGAGCAGTTAACAACATTACTGTTGGAGTCGTATGGGCGAGATCCACAGGTGGAGACCCCTTTACCTCTGTAGAAACATTAAGAAGAGCAGATGATAAAGCGCAAGCACTTTTTGAAAACTGTTTTAAAGTACTTGATGCACCGCACGCACCCATTTTAAAAATCCAAGAGCTACAAAATGAGTTGATTTTAATGTTGTCGAATCCAACAAATTCAAACAATTATGGGGAAAATTACATCGAAAATGATCCCTTTATTGTATCCAATGACCCTAATGCGGATAAATCGTATCGATTTCAGGGCTACCAAATTTATCAACTAAAAAACAATCAAATAGCAGTTTCCGATTTAAGAGATCCTACCAAAGCAAGATTAGTTGCACAATGTGATATTAAGGACAATGTTGAAAATATTATCAATTTTGAATTCGATGAAGATTTAGGATTTAGTGTTCCTATTCAAATGGTTGCTGCAGAAAATGAAGGTATCCGACATAGTTTTAGTGTCAAAACAGATTTGTTTGCACAAGGGAGTACGCAATTAGTCAATTTCAAGCGGTATTATTACGTAGCCGTTGCCTATGCCCACAACAATTTCAAAACCTATATTCCAGAGGACCCCTTGGCACTTGACGGACAAAAGAAACGATACATATTAAGCCGAAAGGCCCCAATGGGAGAAGTTACCACAGTAGAGGCAATTCCTCACATTTCCGCACCGGAAGCAGGCGGTACATTACATTTTTTAGCATACGGTTCCTCCCCAAAAATAACCCGTATTGATGGGTACGGTAACGGTAATCGTTCGATCGATTTCACAAGTTCTACCTTGTCAACAATTCTATCTCAAGGATTCTCCGATACACCGGAATACGATTATGGAAAAGGTCCAATTAACATTAAAGTAGTTGATCCATTACTTTTAGCTCCGGGTTATTTTGAGTGTAAATTCACGGATTACACAGCGCCTGCCTCTGGAAATAGCGCAGACACCGCCTCTTGGGTAGTGTATCGTTATGACACAAAGGGAGGAACTTTACTAGATTCGGTTACTTCCGAAATGTCCATTGATGGGGATAATGAACAAATCATTCCGCAATGGGG
>CAJAII010000065.1 GCA_903939755.1 uncultured Flavobacteriales bacterium
ACGCCCATACTTCATTTATGGCAAGACTTACAGCTGTTTTTCCCCCAATGATATATACAGTATCATTTAGTACAAAGCTAGCTGCACCACTACGTCCGATTCCCGGAAGTGGGGTGAGAGCTGTCCAAGTATTTGTAGCAGGATTATATTCCCATAAATCATTCAGGAATTGGGTTCCATTGTAGCCTCCAAAAACGTAGCCTTTTCCTGTTGAACTTGAAAATCCACTTGCGTATTGTCTTTCGGCATTCATAGGTAAGGATGCGATGGGAAACCACGAATCATCGATAAGATTTAAGCCGTAAAAATCCCTTTCTACGGACCACCAGGGTGTCATTCCGGTTCCGAAATAAGCGGAGTCTCCAATAACAAATCCTGACCCATCGTCTCTTTGTGTCCCGGGGAAATCTGTTAGTTGTTGCCAGTTTTGAGCTGTAGCTTGAAAAAGTAGGCCAGTCAAAGCTATAAGAAGAAGGTGTTTCATGGTTTGAAATTACAAAAAAATGTATTTAAAAAATGATAGCTTAAATCTCCATCCCACTTATCGCTCATCGAGTCCGTCAGCTGACAGATCGATCCACCGTGTCCCTCGACTCCGTTTGATCCACTTCAAGCACATCGAGCGGAGTCGATATGAGCGATTCGAACATTAACTCATTTTCTAGCTCTAACCCCTAGGCTTTAAAAGCTCGTTTATGCTAGAAAAATGTTAATTTATAACATGGCCGAATTCATCTAAAATCGTGACTTTTCCGTCGGAATCAAATAGTTTTATTTTCTCAATGATTTCTTCGTTTCCAACCACGATGATGTTAAAGTTATTTGTGGGAATATACGTTTTAGCTATTTGTTGTAAATCTGCTGGGGTAATAGCATCCAATGATTGTAAGTATGTTTTATAATAATCTTTAGGCAATCCATATTTCTCAATGTTGAATGCAAAGCGTGCAACAGTTTGCGAACGTTCTAAGGATCTTGAGAAATTACCTGCTTTAACTGCTTTCGTTAATCCGATTTCTTTGTCGGTAATTACTTCAGCATTTAAGCGGTTAAATTCCATAAGAATTTGGGTGATAGCTGAATCGGTGACTGCATTGCGGAAATTACCACCTGCCGATACCCAGCCTCCGTTATCTTCTATATTCAATCCCGAATAACACCCATAGGTGTATGCTTTATCTTCTCTTAAATTTTGCATTAACCTAGTTCCAAAACCTCCTCCGCCAAATACATCGTTTAAAACATTCATTTTTAAATTGTCCTTACTTCCATTGCGCATTGCAATTGGAAACGCAATTTTTATTACCGATTGAACAGCGCCTGGCTTATTAATAAAGTAAACTTGGTTACCATTATTTTTGATAGGATCATCAAATTTTGGCATGGCGGGTTCTGAGCCAATCCAATTGCCAAAATATTTTTCAATCATCGCTTCCGCCTCCGCTCGGTTGATATCACCCACTATAACAAGGTATGCACCTTTAGGAGTGAAACATGCTTTAAAATTATTTTTTATGTCTTCCAACTTAATGGATGCCAATGAAGTAGTGGTCATTGTTTCACCATAAGGGTGATTAGGAAAGTTAACTGTTGAAAGCGCATTTTGTGCCATCGCATCTGCATCTGATTTATAGGATAATAAATTAGATTCATATTGATTGACTATTCGATCAAATTCTAAAGTGGGGAAGTTAGCATTCATAGTCACGTCAGACATTAAATCCAATCCCTTTTCTAAGTGTTTGGTTAAACAGGATAAAAATACATTCGTAGAAGAAGCACTCAAACTAGCGCCAATAAAATCAACTTCTTTATCGAGTTGATCTTTACTTCTTTTGTCCGTTCCTGACATTATTAAATCGCCCATTATGGCGCCGAGGCCCACTTTTTCGCCTTCAAAACCAGGGTTGTATCCCATTCTTAAGTCTAACGATACTTTTGGAATTTTGTGGTTTTCGGATAAGATGACCTTAATGCCATTTTTTGTGGTAAATAGTTCAGAGTCTTTGAATCCAATTTTTTTTGGTGCAGTAGGCTTTGGCATCTCATTGCGATTCACCTGAGCACTTACTATATTGCTTAGAAAAATTAGCAATGCGAGTATAGGTAGTTTTATCATTTTATTTCTTTTTAGGAAGGTAATTCAATATAATTCTTGCGTCTTGAGTTAGGTAGGTATTTGCCACCCTTAAGATATCTTCTCGTGTCA
>CAJAII010000066.1 GCA_903939755.1 uncultured Flavobacteriales bacterium
GCAACAACGAAGCAGCGACATGATAAATTCTATGTTAGCACATTTCGATCAAAGCGTTCATCATATGTTACCTGTTTGGTCACATTATGCCAATGAAAATTGGTGTATGATTGGCTACCATTCCGTTCCCGTTCTTGCTGATGCGATGGTAAAGGGGATCAAAGGATTTGATTATGCACATGCCTTACAAGCTGCCGAAACAACTGCTAATAGTGATTTCTTTGAAGGATTGGGGGAATATAAAAAAGTAGGTTTTGTCCCAGAAGATATCAGTGGTAGCTCAGTTTCTAAAACACTTGAATACGCTTACGATGATTATTGCGTCGCAAAAATGGCTTTTTACCTACATAATGATAAATTGGCGAAACAATTTGAAAGTCGTTCATTGAATTTTAATAATGTATTCGACCAAAAAACCGGATTCATGCGACCAAAGTTAAGTTCAGGTGAATTTAAGCGTCCATTTGATCCTTTGGATACGCATGGCCAAGGATTTATTGAGGGAAACGCATGGAATTATAGTTTATACGTCCCACATCAGCCTAAAAAGATGATTGCTTTAATGGGGGGAGATAAAATATTTATTGGTCATTTAGACTCGCTATTTGAAATGGATCTCCCGAGTAAGTATTATGAAAATACCGAGGATATAATGAAAGAAGGAATAATTGGAAATTATGTACATGGAAATGAGCCGTCCCATCACGTTTCATTTCTCTATAATTATACCTCTGAACCATGGAAAACACAGGAGAAAACACGTATGATATTACCGAATCAATACAAAGCCAAGGTAGATGGTTTGAGTGGAAACGATGATTGTGGACAAATGAGTGCTTGGTATGTGTTTACCGCCTTGGGGTTTTATCCAGTTTGTCCAGGATCCAACGAATATGCTTTGACAAGTCCTTTAGTGATTGATGCGGTCGTTCACCTGGAAAATGGAGCCAACTTTAGTATTAAAACAAAAAATCAAAGCGACAAAAATAGATACATACAGAAAATTAGTTGGAATGGTCTGCCATTGAAAACCCCATTTTTAAGTTATACCGATATTTCTAATGGGGGAGAGCTTTTTATTGAATTAGGACCGAAGCCTAATAAAAACTGTTTTAAATTGATAGACAATCATTAATAATAAAAGAAAACACAATCGAACTCTTATTGGATATTTTGCCTATCGTAAAGCAAGAAATCGCTGTAATAGACAGGAAAAGGAAACAGTTAGGTCGCTTACGCCTTTTTTACAAATTCAGATTTCAAAGCCATTGCTCCAAAGCCATCGATTTTGCAATCAATGTTGTGATCACCGAACGTAAGTCGAATGTTCTTCACTTTGGTCCCAGACTTTATGGATTTTGGAGCTCCTTTTACTGGCAAATCTTTAATAACGACTACCGAATCGCCACTTTGAAGTACAACGCCATTAGCATCCAAAACGACCAACTCATCGTTACTTGAGCTCGAAGTACTTTCCACAGAAACTTCCCATTCATTTGAGCATTCAGGACAGGTATAATTGCTGTCGCTGCTTGCATAGGCGTAAGGGCATTGGCACACAGGACATTCTTTTAGATCTTCACTCATTGACATTCAATTTATTACAAAGTTAAGATTTAAAGTTAGAATGGGAACGTAATCTTATTTTCTTGGAGAAGTAGGGTGGAAAAATTGGAACTTATTATGTTACAATTGCATTTTAAAACTCGTTAGTTCTGGTTGAAAAGAATCCATGCACGATTTGGCGTAATCTTCGTTATTCTTTTTATAATACTCCAGGGAACTTTTAATTAATTTATAATTGGATTTTAATCGGCTTGATTGTGAATTGATTGTTTGAATGATTTTTTCAAATTGAAGGGTATTGAGGGTGTAGGCCATCCTTAGATTATTTTGTTTCATGATTTTTTGATAGATAACAGGCGCTTTGCTTTTGCTATATTTTAAATAGGCTCCAATGAATGAATTAAATTCATAGTAAGCGAAATAGGTCGCCAACGCTGATTTGAAAAACTTTACGGCTAATGTGGTGTCTTTTTCTTTCAATGCATTGTCATAAGCCATTATAGCCGCATTACATCCGTTTTGGTAGGCTGAATATTCATTCATAAGACCAGAAATCCCCTTAACATTGGCAGATACGCCTGAACCTTTCCCTACATAGGTAGTAAAACGAAACATTTTTTCTTTGACATCTGCAGGTAGAAAAACAGCAATTAGCTCAGATTTAAAGAAAAAGTGAACATCATTTTTTTCAGCATCAGAATACTCGATGTAATGATCGGAATCTATGTAAATACCAATATTGGAGTTTTTATGATGTATTGATTCATGGATAATGGATTCGAATTCAGCGATGATATCATTTTTATCATTCGCATCAAAATTGGCAGGGGTAGCAACACCTCCCACAGTTATACTCCATTCATTGGGCGAAGAATAACTGCTTAAAAGCAATTCCGTATAGGCGGGTGCATATTGTTGGGTAAATTGAACAACTAAATTCTTTTCTGAATTATAAGCACAATCTGCATTGGTTGAAACTGTTCCGTCTTGAAGTTTATCGTAAGAAAAACTAAGAGAAATTGAGATCGCTAAAATGTTGATTATTTTTTTCATCATACGCATTAAACTGTCTCATGAAAAATCGTTACAACGTGAATCCTTTATATAAGTTAAATGGCCCTTTTTGTAATCTTCATTTAGGCTA
>CAJAII010000067.1 GCA_903939755.1 uncultured Flavobacteriales bacterium
CGTCCAAAGCATAGCGCGGGTATTCAATGGCAGTACAATCCTACGCCAAAATTAGCAATTAGCGTTGCTGCGAGATATATTAGTAAACGTTACGATGTGGGGGGTTATGCAAGCCCCGACGTTCAATTAGGCTACTATATATTAACGAATGCGCATGTTCAATATAAAGCAAGCAAGCGCTTAACACTATTTGCCGATGGTCAAAACTTAGGGAACGATCGTTTCCAAGAAGTGAATGGATACAATACAATTGGAAGGACTTTACTATTTGGCATCCGTTTACATTAAATTCACATTAGGTATTTTCAACACAAGTTCGATTCAAAAAAGCTTTGTACATTTGTGCAAAGCTTTTTTTATGGAATTTCATCCAGACCAACTACTTACTGTCATCTTTACTTTGTTTGCCGTAATTGATATTGTGGGATCTATTCCCTTATTAATTGGCATGAAAGAAAAAATGGGTGGTATAAAGTCATTAAAAGTGACCTTAATTTCAGGAGGATTCATGATCGCTTTTATGTTTTTAGGAAAGCCCTTTTTAAAAATGCTAGGATTAGATATTAAGTCATTCGCTGTGGGCGGATCGATTGTGATTTTTTTATTGGGATTAGAAATGGTATTAGGACATGAAATATTCAAAGGCGATAAAGATGCACATTCTGGCACAGTGGTGCCCATTGCATTTCCTATTATTGCAGGTAGTGGAACATTAACTACTATTATGTCCCTAAAAGCAAACTTTGAAGAAGCCTATATTTTAGGAGGCATTTTGGTGAATCTTGTTATTGTATACATTGTATTAAAGTCACTCAACTTTATCGAACGCATGTTGGGCCCAGGAGGCTTACTAGCTGTCCGTAAATTTTTCGGTGTAATACTTTTAGCTATTGCTGTTAAAATATTCTCAAGTAATATAGGGGCATTGAGGAGATAGTTACAGAAGCCTTTCGATAGAGATGAAATTGTTTGTGGCACCCCCCGTAGGTCCAGCCATTAATGTAATTCTCCAAAATCTTGCATTGGCTACATCCTTTACATAATAAATCGCAAGATCACCATCATTATAAAAACCCCATGCGACATCTCCAATATTTCTAAAAGTTCCATCAACAGAAAAAGGCCTGTCGGAAAAAAGAGTAAAATTATTCCAATTATAGGAAGTGTATGCAGAAGCTACTCCAGTGAAACTACTACCGGTTGTTTTAATTTGCAAATTACCATATTGTATCATTTGCACTTGAATATTTCCAAAAGTCAAAGCCACCCCTGCATTTACAAAACCTGCCGCTTTTACCACCACATTACCACTAGGATCTGTTACATTAATCTTACCTGTAATGTTCACAGTTCCACTATTGTCAATTCTTACTCTTTCTGTGCCTGCAGTTCGCATAACTATATTGCTACTCATATCTGGAACGCTAGCGGAATATCAAGATAAATCTATGGAGGATTGTTGAACAGCACTTGTTCCACCGCCCGCTGAAAGTCTTAAGAAACCGTCATCTTGTCCATCAATTTGAGGGGACCCTCCACCAACGCCTCTGATTTCATAATTTCCAATGGTACTGGTATTCACGGAAGGCCTAGTAGAAGCATTACTCATACCAGAAGCGATTCTTACACCACCACCCGCAATATTTAATTTTGATGTAGGAGTATTAGTTCCAATACCCACATTCCCTGAATTATCCACACGAATGCCTTCAGATCCACCATCATTAGAGAGGTAATTTCCGTTTAAAAGAATATTGGCTGTAGCCGTATGGTTACCCAAATTATCTGCTTTATCTTCCAGTCGAACCCATTTTGCGTTCACACCATCCCAGTAATAATAGCCTGGCGTTACTTGATTTGGAATACTTCCGGCTGTTGCCGTATTGAAAATTAACAGTCCTGTTGCTGGACTCGTAACCGGACTTGCGGAATTTGATGCGGTTAAAGCAATTCGAGGAGGGAGGAATCCTTTGTTGCTAGAGGAG
>CAJAII010000068.1 GCA_903939755.1 uncultured Flavobacteriales bacterium
CATTCAGAATATTTTGTTGGAAGAATTAGAAAATTTTAAAGGTATCTTTATTGCTACCACCAATCTTGCTGAAAACCTAGATAAAGCATTTGACCGAAGGTTTTTATTTAAGATTAAATTTAATAATCCAGGTATTGCCTCTCGTGCTGCTATTTGGAAAATAAAAATGCCTTCGTTGACCGATAAGGAGGCAAAAGTACTTGCCGAGACGCATTCGCTCTCGGGCGGTCAAATCGACAACATTATTCGCAAGGCTGAAATACAATCGCTGTTGAACGACGAAATTCCAAACATCGAGCAGCTTTTGAAATTTTGTTCCCAAGAAATTATCTTGCAAAGTGGAATAAAAAGTATTGGCTTCGGTAAGTCGTAGGGGACCGTTTTAGATAATTTTTTGTCATTAAGACATTATCTGGCGGATCATGACTAAAATATTCGGTGTTACAATTCGAACATTCAAAATAGTTGACAATTCAAACAGTAGTTAATCAAATTCCACTAACTTTATTACAAACAAGATTTAAATATTCACCTAAGAGCAGTCATGTTAATCCGAAAATTCCCTACCACAGAAAAGATCCGTCAGATCTATCTTTTACAACTTCTTGCATATGAAGATTTTCGGGATGTTGTGGTAGATTTAAATTCGATCAACGTTGCTTTTCCTGGCTTTTTGCAGACACATGATTTTACAGGAATTTCGGTGGATAATCTTTTTCAATATATCGTTTTTGAGACTAGAGCTGGAACGAACAGTATTTACTACATGAATGATAATTTTGACTATTTTCCGGATGTGCTTTATGGATTCTGTGAAGATAATTTTAATCAAGAAACGACTAATGCAGCGGATTTCCCTCTTTTATTTGACAATTTCGAAACCACAGAATTTAACAATTTAGTGGCGATGTATCAATTGGGTTCTTTGCACATGTTCAATACAGATGGCGATTTTCTTGGTTACAAAGAACATCCTAATTTGTATGATAGGGGACATATTTCTGCAGAGTTTATTGACGCCCAATTGCTTGTTGTGGTAAATTATGATGAGAACAACGGCAGTTCCCATACTTTATTTACGAACACTCAAGACGGGCTTAAACCTTGTTTGGTAAGCTCTATAAAACAAATGAAACTGATGATGGATAGGGGAGTATGCTGGGAAGTTGATCACCTAACTATAGAATTAAGGAACAACAGAAAGGCTGTATTGCTGACGCTACAAAATTTAAGTTCAAATAGGTGTCCAATTGATTTGAAGCACATTTCAAATCGATTGAAAAAAAGCGAGAGCTTTGCCCTAGAAGTAATAAAAATTTGCCCCAATAACTTTTCCAATCTTGACCCTTCGATAGTTGAGCGTAAAGAATTTGTTTTAAAAGCCATCAGCATCAATCCGGAAGTCATAGATTATGTCCCTCACAAATTCCGTCAAGATTTGGAAATCGTTTCTTTAGCCGCGGAAAATTACCCCCTTGCTTATGTGTACCTCCCTGAAGCGGCACCACCTGATATGTTTAATAATAAAAAGAACATCCTTCACTTGGCAACCTGGAATCCTCAGGCAATTTATATTTTGTCAGAAGAATATAAAAATGATCCACAGATTGTACGCATAGCGCTTAAACAAGATCCAAGCTGCGCCATTCACCTTTCAGCCTTACATCACGATCGTGCTTTTGCCCTTAGTATGGTATCCGCTATAAGTAATTTGATACCCTATTTAACAGTCTTCAAAAATGATGTGAGTTTTGCATTGGAGTGTGTGGCGATTTCCGGTTTTAATCTTCAGTACTTTCCCGAACACATCTGCAATAATAAAGAGGTGTTTTTGCGGGCCATTGAGGAAAATAAATACGCTGTTGTTTATGCCGGGGATGAACTTAAACAAGATCCTGAAATTGCAAAGTTGGTAGAAGAAGAGCTAAGTAATATGGAAGATTTACCCTTCTAGCAATTCAAAAAATACTAAACCAATTACTTATGTTTCCTAATTTGGGAATTCATCCCTCAATACCCAATAGATTATAGCTATTAAACGCCTATTGCAAGCTAGTAATTATGCAAACTTATCCTTGTTGCTTGGTTATTCTTTGGAGTTAAAAATATCCTTTAATTCATCTTGTAATGAAGATGGAATCGTGCTATGATCTTTAAAGGTCATTTCAATTAAAGCCATGGTAAGTTTGGTAACATGAAGTTTGTGTTTGAGCTTTTTAAATACGATTACTAATCCTACACCAGTCATAAGAAAGAGAACTATGCACCAAGCAATACCTATCCAAACGTAGAAAGCGATAACTAGACAAATCGACACAAGGACGAGACTAATCATCCAAATACGTATGCGCAGAATGTCCATTACGTACTGATGGTATTCCTGATATTCTTCTGGTCTTTCTGCTTTAAATTGTTTGAGCGCTTCATTCATTTACCAAAGGTTATTATTTTTATATGAATTCGCATTATTACCGTGAAATAATTAATATATTTATAAATACCCCATCAAAACCTTTGGTTCATTGGTTGCTTAAAATTTGTAATTTAGAAGAAAAATTAGGAATAATAATAACAGGTGTGATAGAACCCAGCATAATCAAAATAAGAAAGTATGAATCAAAACCTATTAGATAAAGCCATAAATGAACTCCCAGTTCATATTTCTTTTCCACTTTTAAGGATAGTCAATTCCCAAAATTATTTCAAAAAACTACACCTAATTTCCGATGTTCTTTTAGGGTGTTTTCGATTATATGGACATGCGGTAATTAAAATTGCAGAGGACGAAGATATAGTCAATGAGAGCATAGAGCTGTCAATAGAGACGCTTATGACAAAGGACAGTCATGGACTTTGGAGTTCGACGATTGTAAAATTGATTCAAGAATTTGATAAGCAAAAATCTACGAGTTTATCACCAGAGCTCGCCAGTCTTTTTGGGGTTGCTTTAAAAAGTCTTAAGGGACAACCAACCATTAAACGAATGACCGTTCGAAACACGGTTATTGATGGCAAGGGTCAAAAGCAGCTTGTAGAAGTAACCAATACTCCGGTGGAACTTCTCATTAACTTTCGCAACAAGTATGTTGGTCATGGAACAGTTTATTCAGAAAGCGAGAGTAAGCACATCTACGAAACCTATGAGCCGATTCTGGATGCATTTCTTGAATCTCTCTCTGATTGTAACGCCTACCAATTCAAAGATGCATCAACGGGTTTCAGCATCCATGGACTTAATCATTCATTCAGTGGCTCTGTAGTTTTGGAGTATCAGTCAAAATCGTTTCCGTTTGATTCCGTTGAACAACTTTCAGTGGATGAGTTCCAAAGTGATTCGTCAAACAAGACTAATGACAGCAAGTGGGATGAAACAGATTCAAAAATTATTGAAACGTACCCTTATTTCCTGGCACACCCTTACAAGCGCGCATTGCAAGAGGAGGACAATTTCAAGCGACTTCATTTATTGAAGGAAGTTTTTTTGAATTATTTGAAGTATTTGGGGTTATTAACTGCTTCAGAATACTTCAACTGTGATTTGAAGATTGGTGAAATTAACCGGGCTTTCAAAAATTTCTTGTATCGTCCGCAATTTGGGCATTGGAATGCTTTTATGCGAAGTGCTATACAGGCCCTTAATGAACATGAGCACAAATGGTTCGTGAAAGAACTTCCGGGTTATTACAATGAAGTTGAGACTGTTCCTTACGCACAAAATGGTGAAACTTCTATTGGTAAGTTGATTCATTTTCGTAACCACTACCTTGGTCATAGCACGGTGCCTTCGGAACAAAAATGTATTTCGATTTGGCAAGAGAATTTTAATATCATGAAAGAACTTTTGGTCAAGCTAGATTTCTGTAAAAACTACACCATCGTAAGCAGCGACAAAACAGTTTCATGGCGTTTGATGGGTGATGAAATTACACAAGTAAACCTACGTCAGAAGCTGAAGTCTAATGTGGCAATACTAAATTCGGATAATCAAGAACTGAGTATTGTTCCATTCTTCATTTTACCAGGAGAGTATTTTATTAAAGAGATTTCAGAGAGAGCTAAATTGATGGTTTACGAACAAAATACAGGAAGTCGTATTGTTTTTTTTAGTCCAGAAAGCGTGCATGGTGAAACGAACAATGAGAAAGTGCTTGAACAATTAAATCTTATGATTCGTGAAAAAGAAAAGCAGGAGCATGTTTCCATGAAAGACTTGGATGAACCATCTTGGAAAGCTTTATTAAAAGAGAACAATGAAGCTTCCATTCAATCACTTTTAAGTGAAAAGAAAGTGATCAAGGGGATTTATCAAGAAAGACAGGATGCTGAAGTTGCACTTCGATCATGGGTAGGTGCCCGAGCTGGCTTATTCTTTCTGGCAGCCGAAGCCGGCAGTGGAAAAACCAACTTGCTCGTGGAAATGAACCGCCAATATACCGAACGTGGCCTGGATACCATTTTGTTACGTGGCAATCGTTTCCGAACCCCTAATATCTGGGAGGAATTGTGTTACCGTTTGAATCTGACCCCTGAGAGTTCTTTGGAAGAAGCTGCATTTGTTAAATACGAACAGGAGAGCCCCCTGATAATTTTGATTGACGGTGCGAATGAAAATTCAAATTCAAAAGATTTGTTTGAATCTATCATCGAGTTTTTGGATAAATATAAAGGTGGACACATCAAGATTGTATTGAGTTGGCGTGTAAATACGAAAAGTGAATTGCCGCAGGCCGATGAAAAGTATGAGTCTATCATTTACAGCGATGCCAAAGAAGGCAATCGAGAAGAGAATGTTATTGCGCGATCTTGTCATTGGTTAAAGCCATTGAATAAGGTTGAAGTAGAGGGGGCCTGGAATAAATATGTGAGCGATAAACAAGATAAAATTCGTCGCAAGCCCAATTTCTCTTACGAAGAATTGACTTATCACGACCGATCACTCAGCGATCAGTTGGATAATCCTTTGTTACTTCGATTATTCCTGGAATTGAACAACGGAAAAGGTTTACCCAAAAGCCGCGGCGGATTCATTAGTATTTGGACGCTTTACCATGAGAAGTTGATCTCTCAATAAGCTTTATGACCGATAACCATGTTCTTCTCTATCGCCTAGCTGAACTCATGATCGAGCATGAGCAACACATCCTGCCAGTAGATTTGCTGTTTGATGATGAGCAAATTGGCGATTTTGTAAAGAGTATTCAAATCGATTCTCCATATCAGCAGATGCTCTTAGAGGGAGTCTTAACTGAATCGGTGAGAGAGGAAAAACTCTATGTGAGTTTTACTGTGGAGGGTTATTTTCACTTTGTGCTTGGTGAAGTGATTTTTACGAAAGCTAAAGGAAAAAATGCAGAATACTTAAAAGAACTTTCTGAGAAAATTCAGTTAAATGGCATAAGAGAGGGAATAGAGAACTGCTTAAATAAGGATATTTCAATAGGAGATTCTTCCAGATTAATTGAATTAATCGATCATGGGGGTGAAATGCTTAACCTGATTGTTAAACCATTGACTAATTTATTTTTGAACAATAAAATTATTCAAAAAACCAAAACAAAAGAAGAGGCAATAATTGATCATGTTTCTTTTGTTATTTCTGAATTATTCTGCTGCTTGAACATGAATTGAATCCCAAAGCAATGTTACTGCATCCATGTGATAAACATAACATTCGAAATTACACTTGAATTTTGAGTAATCACCTGAAGTATCAGACTCTTGTAAAATATTAGAAAATGTTACGTCTTGAAAGTTAACCGAATTAGACTTTGAAGTCCAAGTTACTCCAGTTCCATCACGATATGAAAATTCAAATCCAGCAGTACCTGTGGAAGAAAAATTTGGTGTTAAATTACTCGAATGAAATGCGTTGAATGCATTCACGTCAGGATCAATTGAAGTAGAAGCATCCCACATAACACTTCCTAAAGCTATTTTAATTGAAACAGG
>CAJAII010000069.1 GCA_903939755.1 uncultured Flavobacteriales bacterium
AGGAATTCAAGGTTTAGCAGGAACTAACGGAACTTCCGTTCTGAATGGAAACGCCAATCCTATAGCAGGAATTGGAGTCAACGGAGATTTTTACTTAAATACAACAACGAATGAATTATTCGGTCCAAAGGCTAACGGTACCTGGCCCAATGGAGTTTCCTTAGTTGGACCTCAAGGAGCTCAGGGCATACAAGGAGTGGCAGGTTTAACAGGTCCCGCGGGTGCTCAAGGAATTCAAGGTTTAGCAGGAACTAACGGAACTTCCGTTCTGAATGGAAACGCCAATCCTATAGCAGGAATTGGAGTCAACGGAGATTTTTACTTAAATACAACAACGAATGAATTATTCGGTCCAAAGACTAACGGTACCTGGCCCACTGGAGTTTCCTTAGTTGGACCTCAAGGAGCTCAGGGCATACAAGGAGTGGCAGGTTTAACAGGTCCCGCAGGTGCTCAAGGCATCCAAGGTTTACCCGGAACGAATGGAACAAACGGTGCAGTTGGCCCTACTGGTCCAACAGGCTTAACTGGCCCCGCAGGTGCTCAAGGCATCCAAGGTTTACCAGGAACGAATGGAACAAACGGTGCAGTTGGAGCTACTGGCCCCGCAGGTGCTCAAGGAATTCAAGGCGCAACAGGCTTGTTGACAAGCGGCTCAGTGGCAGGAAATACGACCTATTGGAATGGTTCACAATGGGTGGTGAACAACAGTAATATATTTAATAATGGTGCAGAAGTTGGTATCGGAACGGTTAATCCGAATACATCAGCAAAGCTTGATGTCGAAAGTACCACCCAAGGATTTCTTCCGCCACGTATGACTACTACGCAACGCAACGCGATTGCTTCACCTGCAGCTGGTTTAACCATTTACAACACTACAGTAAATTGCCTACAATGGTGGAATGGTACTATTTGGTACGACGGATGTGGAAATAACACCCCTTCTGCAGTCCTCACCACTTTAAACTGCGGGGGCGCTACCACCACCGGAACTTTAACAAACGGAACAGCAGCCAGTGGCGTGAGTACCGCAATATCTTATACTGGTGGGAATGCTGGGACGTACAGTGCACAAAGTGTCTCATCTACGGGTGTTGTTGGTTTAACAGCAACCCTTTCTGCAGGCACGTTGGCAAATGGCGCCGGTTCATTGACCTATACGATAACAGGCACCCCAACTACGAGTGGTACCGCTAGTTTTGCCATCACGTTAGGTGGACAATCTTGTTCTTTTACGGTGAGTGTGGCAGCCGCCCAACCGCAATACCCAGCAGGAACGGTAAATTGCTCTAGTGCCACCACAGTGGTTGATGTAACTAACCCAACAACAGGGAAGACTTGGATGGACCGTAATTTAGGAGCGATTCAAGTTGCTAATGGGAGCGCCGATGCAGCTTCCTATGGAGATTTATACCAATGGGGCAGACGAGCAGATGGTCACCAGTGTAGAACTTCTTTTACAACGGGCACCCTTTCTAGTATTGACCAACCGGCGCATGGCAGTTTTATTGTAGCACCCAATGCTCCAAACGATTGGCGCAGCCCACAGAATGTAAATTTATGGCAAGGCGTGAATGGGGTCAACAACCCCTGCCCAAGTGGGTATAGAATTCCTACCTACACTGAGCTAGAGGCGGAACGTTTAAGCTGGTCTGTAAACTCCTCTGCTGGAGCTTTTTCTTCACCTCTTAAGCTTACAGTTGGAGGACGACGGTTAGATGGTATTCTTCAATATGTTGGTTCGGGAGTTTACTTTTGGAGTAGTACCGTTAATGGAACAGATTCATGGTGTCTTGGATCAAATGGAACTTTTGTAATGTATAGAGCAGTTGGGCTCTCTGTTCGATGCATCAAAGAAATCGCAGGTTCATTGGGTACTTTAAACTGCGGGGGTGCTACCACTACCGGAACCTTAACCAATGGATCTGTTGCTAGTGGGGTTTCTGTCTCAGTGCCATACACAGCTGGAAATGGAGGTTCTTATGCTGCACAAACAATTAGCTCTACCGGCGTTGTTGGTTTAACAGCCACCCTTTCTGCTGGTACGCTGGCTAATGGTGCCGGCTCATTGACCTATACGATAACTGGCACCCCAACTACGAGTGGTACCGCTAGTTTTGCCATCACGTTAGGTGGACAATCTTGTTCCTTTACGGTGAGTGTGGCAGCCGCTCAACCGCAATACCCAGCGGGAACGGTACATTGTGCAGGCGCTACGATAGTGGTAGATGTGACCAACCCCACCACGGGTAAAATCTGGATGGATCGTAACTTAGGCGCTACCCAAGTAGCCACCAGCAGCACCGATGTAAATTCCTACGGAGACTTATACCAATGGGGCAGACGCGCAGATGGGCACCAGTGCCGCACTTCTCCCACAACATCGACCTTAAGTAGCGTTGACCAACCGGCGCATGGTATTTTTATTTTAGCATCCAATGCACCATACGATTGGCGTTCTCCTCAAAACACCAATCTTTGGCAGGGTGTGAATGGGGTAAATAATCCTTGTCCAAGTGGATATAGGGTTCCAACAAATATTGAAATTGAAAATGAAAGGATTTCTTGGAATATACAATCTGGGGCAGGAGGGTATATTTCGCCCTTAAAATTACCTGTATCTGGGATTAGACAAAATGATGGGTCAATTGTCGATTTAGGTTATGGAATGAGTATTTGGACTTCATCAATAAATGGAAACAATTCCATTGGACTAAATGCAGATTTACCTGGAGGTGCTGCAACTGGTTTTATTGCGCGTTCTAAAGGGTTGACAGTCCGTTGCCTGAAGGATTAGGCATTAGCGCTAGCCTCGTCCGCCTAGGCGGACAACCCTACCTTTGGAAGGCCCACTCGGCTAGCTTTCATTCAGCTTATCGAGCGCATCTCGATCCACCTAGGCGGACTCGATGTGCTCTAATGTGAATCGAGCGGAGTCGAGAGACACGGTATATCAAGAGAAGCTTATCGAGCGCATCTCGATCCACCCATTAAGAAAAGCTAGGTAGGCGAAGTTTCGCTGGTAATCCCAATAAGCTTATTAAATGGCTTGAACGAGTTACAGTATGCGATTAAATGATGGTTTTAACTACTTAAAAGATCACCTCAAGATCTTTTTCCAACTCAATACTTCTCCAGCGGTTCTATTTTGATTAAATAGACCGGTGTGTACGATGGTTTTGCTTTCAATCAGATCGGGCATAAACTTATTCATATAACTCAATCCTTTGAACATATCGGTAATGATTGTCTCGCTGGCTTTTATTTCAACAAGGTTTAATTTTTCGGTGTTTTGCCAAATGAAATCAACTTCATGCCCTACGGCATCACGCCAAAACCAAAAATCAAGTAGTAGATGCTGGTGGTATTGTTGTTTTATGTATTCATTTATCACGTAATTCTCAAATAAACTACCTTTGTAAGCGCTGGTTTTTAAGCTTGCAGCATCGTTGATTTTAAGTAAAAAACAGACTAATCCCGTATCGTAAAAATAAAGTTTCGAATTTTTTGTCATTCGTTTGTTAATATTTGAATGGAAGGGTTGTAACTGATAAAGAATATAACTGGTTTCCAAAACCGAAATCCAAGATTTTGCAGTAGGTTGGGATATTCCACACTCGTTGGCAAGTGAATTTAAGTTAAGTAATTGTCCTACTCGAGCAGCACATAGCGTGATGAAATTTCTAAACTGTTTTAGATTTTTTACTTGAATTAATTCTGTTAAATCTCGTTCAACATATGTTTGTACATAGTTAGAATAAAAAACCTTTGATGGAATGTCTCTGTCATAGATAGCAGGATAAAATCCTCTTTGCAGGTTGACGGCATAATCGTCGTTTAGCCATTCAGCATCCTCCATTTCTAGGTTGTCAAAAGGTAAAAGTTTGAACAGAGCTACACGTCCTGCTAAACTTTGAGAAATATTACGCATCAAATGAAAATTTTGAGAACCTGACAAAATATACTGTCCCATTATTTTATCGTTATCTACTTTTGTTTGTAGGTAGGAGAATAATTCAGGAGCTCGCTGAGCCTCGTCGAAAATCACAAAATTACCATGTTCGGCTAAAAATCCATTGGGATCATTTAAGGCGTAGGTTCTATTATCTAAATTTTCTAAATTGATATAGGTGTAATTGGGAAATTCGTTTTTTAAAAATGTCGTCTTGCCAGATTGTCTTGGACCAGTTAATACTAAAATTGGATATTTTCCAAGGTAAATATCCATTGCTTTTTTTATTGTTCTAATTCGTCCCATAATCCTTATATTTATTATACAAATATACATCTAATTTTGAAATTACACTATAGGTAACTTTGAAATTACACTATGGTTAACTTTGAAATTACACTAGTGTTAACTTTGAAATTACACTATAGGTAACTTTGAAATTACACTAGGGATAACTTTGAAATTACACTAGGGATAACTTTGAAATTACGCTATGGTTAACTTTGAAATTACACTATGGTTAACTTTGAAATTACACTATATATAACTTTGGAATTACACGATATTTTTCGTTTTGCTGTGGATTTCTTTGAAATATTTTGAAGCGTTATTTAGGTAGCTAAATTTATAGTTTTAAGGCTTACTAATTCATATTGCGTTAAGAATTAAATATTCGCCACTTATTCGTGGTTTTGATTCACCGAAAAGTAAAATTCCGCTGTATAAGGTAACTTATAATTGCGACAATTACAGAAGCTATTACGTTTGAAATAGAGGCATACACTCCAAATACTTCTATAAGTAGCCGAAGAATGCCATAACTCGTTACGAAAGAGATGAGGGCACTTATTCCATAGCGAAACAATTGAACTCTTCCTTTTATTTCACTTTCGGTGAAAACGACATATTTTAATAAGGTAAAACCAATGATAAATGATATTCCAAAACAAATGGCAGCACTTATCGTGTAGGCATTTATTGCCAGGTTAATAAGTGGAATCGTCCATTTTTGTTGTTGAAATAAATAGTTATAGAAAAGATAAAAAAGCACCCAACTCAATACCATGTTAGAGGCGCCACAGACCGCATAATAGTAGGTGGTTTTGCTAAAAAACCTTTTAAAAATAGGATAAAACAAGTCCAAAAAAGACTGTAGTAAATTCGGTAAGTATGTCGATTTAGTCATTTCCCAATTGTATGTTTACTTCGTAACCGGTGTGCCGTCTGATATTTATTACCTTATTGCCATCTATGTATAAATATTGACCACGTATTCCGGTTAATGTCCCTTGAATAGTAGGCGTTGTGTCCAAATTCATTGATGTTAATGTCGACGGATATTGTTGCACTGGATAATTAAAGCTAAGAATGGAATCATCTTCCGTAAAATAAACAGCAAGATCCGTTGGTAAAAGTTCTTGGGCGATCCATTTTTCTTCCACTAAATCGATAGAACCATCACGAATATCTTTCAGCATATTTTGCCAATTTGTTTTGTCATCATAGGCTTCTTTCAAAGCGACTTCGATGATTCCAGCCGTATAGCGATTGGGTGCCTCTGCTAAAATTATGGCAGATTCGGCTCCTTGATCAATCCATCGTGTAGGAATTTGCGTGTTGCGTGTGATGCCAACTTTAACTTTATCGGTTGCTGCAAAATAAACAAAATGCGGCTGGTTATGATTTCGTTGTTCGTACTCAATATCGCGTCCTTTTCCTAAATGCGCTTCGCATAACTCCGGATGAATAATGCAAGGACTTGCTTCTGGCGCTTCGTTAAAGCAGGTGTGACAAAATCCTTGACCAAATGATTTTTTAGTGATTTTTGAACAGCTAGAACAAATTATCTTTCCCAAATAAGTGATCGAAATAGTTGAGCCAATAAAATTATTGAGACAAACACGACCATCTTCAGAATGAATAAAATACTGCACTTGATCCTGATGCTCGGTAGAAAGTTTTTCTAAGATCGTTGTCATTCTTTGGGCAATATATTCATTTTCTCCGCAAAATGATAACAATAATCTCTTAAATCCTCCGCCATCAAATGCTCTCCGGTTGCTTTTTCAAAGGTGTCAGACATGGATAATAATGTTTGATGAAAAAATTGTTTCATTTCTTCCACTGACATTTCAGGGGTCCACAAGTCAATTTTTAAGGTGTTTTTTTCTTTTTTATCCCAAATAGAAAGTAGAAAAGCTTCTGCTGCTTGTTCCTCTAGGCCATTGTCTTCCGCATTCCATTTAATTGAAACGGGCAATTGATTGGGATTTAGTCCAATTTTAATGGTGATATCGGATGTCTTCGTAATTTCATTATTCATAATCAATTAGTTGGGTTCGTAGGATTGTAAAATAGTATTGTAAGGCAATGAAATTAATTTTTCTAAACTAATATCTTCTTTATCCATGTATTGTTTTACCATCTGGTAGCCTAAAAATTGTCCCATCCGATCAGGGCTTTCTTTCGGCAAACCGGTTGAGAAAGGTCCTTCGTGTAGCAAGTTTTGCTTGGGTTCATCCGTTGTAAGAAATAACAGTTCTTCTTTCACTAGGTATTGCCAAAAAGAAGCTTCGCTATTTACCGCCCATTCATGGTCTTTTTTCGAATAGCGGACAATAATGTTGTCTTCCAGTTCGGGAAGGCAAGCGTGCGTTATGAATAGCAATTTTCCCCATCGAATCATTTCGCTTGCGTAGTTTTCAGAGGTTTCATCGATGTAATGTGCCATCAACCAGCTTAAAAGGACATCCCTGGTAAGAAATTGCTTATCCATTCCAACTTTTATCCAATCGTAAAACTGATTGCCTGGTAATTCCTTTATCACTTTTTCATTTGCTCCTAAATAGCGATCTAATCCAATGGCGATAAAATAATCGGAGCTATTAGCACTTGCGGTAAAAAGCGAGTTGATGTAAGCGATACGCAGTGGTAAATTTCCTTTTGGAAAATGGAATTTTAAGCGTTTAAATGCGTCGAGTAATTCTACTTCTTTTCTTTCTTTAATGGAAAATTGTTTGGCAATGGTTTTTTCCAATCGTTGGATGTATTTATCTTGAAAAAACAAGGATATTCCATTCTGAAATGCCGTATCTGATGAGGTTTTGATATGATAGCAATACTCAAGATTATAATTGAATAGGTCAGCATCTTTTTTTAGGAATTCATTTTTCTTTTTTAGTAATGCACCGCCATGGGTCGTGTAAAGAATAGAATCAAGGTTAATAAATTCCAGTGGGAGGGAAATATTTTCTATATTTACATGGTACTTATTTCTATTGCACGAAGAAAGAAATGCTAGAATGAGTATAAATAGGCATGTAGTAACACTTTTCATTATTAATTATTATTTTTGTTCAAATTTAAACATAAAAAAGACCTCATGAAAAATCCTTCTACTTTTTATAAAATTTCATTAGTTGTTATTTTATTCTTTACTATTCATATTACCAATGCACAATCTGTATCTGCCAAGAAAATACAAGCGGGAATGACTGGAAATTTTGGTTTGAATTTTCAAAATATGGGAAGTAATAAGATGAGTAAAAATGGCTTTGGCACCGATTTATCCGTAGGCGTTATCATTCATACAAGTTTCAAAAATTCAACAAATCTCGGTTTAGCTACGGGTTTAGAATTTGATTTCGAAACATTAAAGTATAAAGCTGATTCGGGGAGTGTATTTTATAAGTATACAGAAAATGAAATATTTAGTCAGGATGATAATAAGGGAAACTCTTTTGTGCTACTTGAGCGACAAATGAAACCTGTTTATGTCACCATTCCTTTGATGTTACTTTTTAGAACAGAGCCTATCGGCGATTGGAGGTATTTTGGAAAATTTGGTTTGCGCAATAGTTTTATGGTTTCCCAAAAGATTAATGATTTGGGTGTTGATGTGGGATCTTCAGTCGTAAAAGAAAACGTGTCCATGAAATCATTTGGTGAAACTTTCTTTTACAAAGGATCTATCGGTTTTTCAGCAGGAGCAGAATGGAATTTTGTAGGTACCACTACCTTAGTACCTGAGATTGGATTTTTCTATGGCTTAACACCAATGCACTATCGTTTCAGTGAAAATAATTATACCTTATACGATGGATCTGGTACTTATTTTTATACCAAATCGAAGCAAAACCAATTGCTATTAAAGATTTCCATTCTATTCTGATACGATATTTTGGATAAATTAATTGATTATATTGTTTCTTGGCTAAAGGAATATGCCCTAAACGCCCGCATGGATGGTTTTGTAGTTGGAATTTCTGGGGGAATAGATTCGGCTGTAACCTCTGAATTATGTGCCATGACCGGATTAAAAGTTATCGCAATAAATCTTCCTATTCATCAATCTACGCAAGAGTACATGCTTGCAAAAGATCACATTGTTTATCTTAATTCCAAATACAACACTATTCAAGAGTTGGAAATTAACCTAAGTGATTTATTTTCAAATTTTGAAATGACAATGCCCCCAGCTTGCAGGGATAATGCCTTAAGTATGGCGAATTCTCGCTCACGGCTCAGAATGACAACGTTATACGCTGTTGCGCAATCAAATAGCTGTCTCGTTGCTGGTACTGGGAATAAGGTGGAAGATTTTGGTGTAGGATTTTTTACTAAGTATGGTGACGGTGGCGTTGATTTAAGTCCAATTGCGGACTTAACGAAATCGAACGTTTGGGCGATTGGTCAGCACTTAGGGACGCTTAAAGCCATTATGGATGCCAAACCTACAGACGGTCTGTGGGGCGATGGAAGAAGTGATGAAGACCAAATAGGAGCAACCTATCCTGAACTTGAGTGGGCAATGGCATTCTCGGGTGATCAAAGTTATTTAAGTGAAAGGCAAAAGGAAGTGTTAGCGATTTACACTAAATTTCGAAAGGCAAATTCACATAAAATGAATCCAATTCCAGTATGTATTATTCCACCGGAATTATTATCCTGAGTTCAATTATAAATCGGGATTCAGATCGTTACAAAGGTCTTAGGCTTCGGGCGCTAATCGTAATACAATCCCATTAATTTCATCCGATAGCTGTATTTGACAACCCAATCTGCTGTTGGATTTTACAAAAAATGCTTGGTCTAACATGTCTAGCTCTGCGTCACTTTGTTCCTCCAAGGCGGTATCTGATTCCAAATAACATTGACAGGTGGCGCACATTGCCATTCCTCCGCATTCGCCTAAAACAGGTAGCTCATATGCTTTGCAAAGCTCCATGATGTTCATGTTCATATCTGTTGGCCCAAGTAATTCATGCGAATTACCTTCCCTATCAATTATCGTTACTTTTATATCTTCCATTCTCAATTATATATTCGAAGTAAATTACTACCATTAAATTGAGTAGCATATTGCCTAAGTCCGTAGTCGGATCCTGAAATTGGCCCGCCGTCATACAATGAAAACATAGCGTTGCTACAGGTGTCTTTTAATTGCAGAAAATTATCTTGATCCGGAAAAAGTGGCAAAAAACAGGTGCCATTTGGATCCATGGGGGAATGCCGATCGAACGCGACAAATTCGTCCATGGAACGACGGTAAATAATGATTCCTCTTGAGCCTCCATTCGCATAAGTCCATGCACCAACACCTTGGAGTTGATTGTAACTGGGTAAATTAATATCAATTGTAATATCAAAAGGAATACTAGGGACAGGATTATTATTATTCTTTAAGCACGAAGTGGTCAGAATAATGAGCAAGAAAAAAAGTCCCTTTTGTATTTTCATGATGTAAATTTAATACTTGTTGTTGAAGAACGGTATCACTGACATTAAATTTAAAGGTAATTTAAGAAAATGAATCAATAAAGGATCTTATTTAATTCTCCTTAGATAAAATAGTTTCCCACTCTTCTATCATTTTAGCCAAAGCTAATTTTTTCATACTGTATTTACTTGCCGCCTCATCAAATTCTTTATCGCCATATTGCAATTTGCCAAGCGCTTCGTTAATAAGTGCTAACTCGTTTTCTAGAATTAGTATTTTATTTTCAATCGCCTTTGTTTCTTTCTCAACGGCTGACACCACTTTCTTTTCTTTTATGATTTTTGTTGGTGCTACTTTTTCTTTATTGCTTGAAGGCTTAACTTCATTACTTGCTTTTGCATCATTTTTATATTGAAGGTATTCATTCAACGAAAAATGGTGAATTTTCAAATTTTCATTTTCAATGTCCCAAATTCTATTGGTCAGTCCTTCTAAAAATTCTCGGTCATGGGATACAACAATAAAAGTTCCTTCATAATTTACAAGCGCGGATTTTAAGATCTCTTTGCTTTGCATATCCAAGTGATTGGTTGGCTCATCAAGAATAATGAAATTGGAAGGGCTTAATAAGAGTTGACAAAGTGCTAGCCTTGTTCTTTCTCCTCCAGAAAGCACGCTAACTTTCTTTTCGACAATCTCCCCTGAAAATAAAAAGGCGCCTAAGATCGTCCGTAAGTTTTTACGAAGTTCACCTTTTGCTATATTGTCAACCGTTTCATACACCGTTAAAGTAGGGTCTAATTTTTCTGCTTGATCTTGCGCAAAATAAGCAAGATTTACATTGTGACCATTGGTCACAGAGCCATCAAAATCGATAGACCGCATGATCGCTTTAAGTAAAGTGGATTTACCAACACCATTAGGACCTAAAAGCGCAATTTTCTCCCCTCTACCAATTGTTAAATTAACATGTTTGAACAATACTTTTTCGCCATAGGATTTACCCAAATCTGCCATTTCCAACACCCATTTCCCCGGTTGTACACTCAATGGAAATGAAATACGAATACCACTGTAAGATTCCTTCTCGATTTCAATTCGTTCGGTTTTATCTAATCTTTTTATCAAGGATTGTGCGAAGGCGGCTTTTGATTGTTTGGCTCTAAATTTATTTATTAACTCTTCGGTATGTTTAATCTCTTTGTCTTGTTGCTTTTTTGCCTGTTCCAATCTCCCCATCTCTTCTTCGCGCATCAACTTATATTTACTGTACCCATATGGAAAGTCGAATATTTTATTCATGCTTATTTCAAGCGTTCTTTGCGTAACATTATCCAAGAAAAATCGATCATGCGAAATAATTAATACAACCCCATCAAATCGTTGTAGGTAGGTTTCTAACCATCCAATGGATAAAATATCCAAGTGGTTGGTGGGCTCATCTAATAGCAGGATATCGGGCTGATTTACTAAAATTCGTGCTAATTCTGCTCGCATTTTCCAACCACCAGAGAAGGTGTTTAAACTATTATGGATCTCTTTGTCATTAAAGCCTAGCCCGTTTAATGCGGACATAATTTTTTCTTCCCATTGAAAACCTTCGATTACTTGGAATTCATGATTTTTCTCTGATAATTCATCCAGTAAATCAGCATAGAGATCGCTCTCGTAATCGGTGCGCGTTGTCAGTTCATTGTTTATTTCATCCAACCGCTTTCTAATAAAGTCAATTCTTTCGTTAGAACAATTTAGGTATTCAAATACACTTTGGTTCGAATCAATGACAATATCCTGCGTTAAATAACCCATTACAGTTCCTTTTGGGAGGTGTACATTGCCTTCCGATGGCTTTATTCTTCCTGATAGAATTTTAAGTAAGGTAGACTTTCCCGCTCCATTCTTTCCCACCAATCCTACTTTATCACCTTTGTTTATTTGTAAACTTGCATTTTGAAATAAGTAGCCTTGTGGCAGAAAGTAACCGAGTTTTTCTAAATTAATCATGCGCAAAAGTATTTAAACTTTTAGGCATAATAGTTGTTGATTATAAAAAACTTTAAAATCTTATTTACTTAATATTGAGTTATTATAGAGAATAATTCAAAAAAAGTAGCTATTTTTACATTAATATTAAAAAACAAAATTATAAATGGGAAGACCACCAACACGACCGGCTAGACTCAAAAATGGTTTTTATATAGAAATCAAATCTCAGGGTTCCGGTTCAATTTTAATTAGGAGAGATACAAAAGAGCAGATGCAAATGGCAGCTGAAGATTACTCACGTACTAAGACCGTTATTATTCGAGGAGAAATGTTGAATGATAAATGGGTAGCAAGTTAATTAGATAATTTATTTTACATGTCTAATACCAAAAATTTAAAATACCGCTTTCCTTTTTGGATAGCGGTATTTTTTTGTTTACTTATTTTAGTTCCAATTGGAATACTGCTTAATGTTATCATAGTAGCGAAAGTTGCGGGCATTCTTGCTACTATATTATTAATAATAGCCATACGCTTCTGGTTTAGTGTTGCTAAAAACAGAAATAAGAAAATTGATAGAATTATATTAAATACTAATGATGTTTATACATTGATGCAGCTTTTCCCAATCCTTAAACATTGGTCAAAAAGTGACATGCATATTCTCAAGGATAGGATAGGAATTATTTTAGCAAATTACAGTTTAGTGGATTTATCGGATGGCGAGCCAAAATTGATGTCCAAAAAGGAAGCATTACGCTTCGCTGTTTTTTTAGTGTTTTTATCGTTAGATGATATATTGCCAATTAAAAAAGTAAATAGTTTCGTATTGACAACGGCTAAGAATGCTGAAATAATAGATTCAACTTGTTGCATTCCTAATTTACTACTAGAAAAAAGCTTGGAAATTGAGCTTCCAAATGCACGATCTTATCATCAAATTAAAGATTATTGGCTTGATAATACAGATATAATAGACTTTAAAAATTCTATTACCGCTTTCAATAAGGTCTAACTCCCTAATAATTAGGCGATTTATATTTTTTTATTCAAAAGAAATTTATTTTTTCAATAAATGCTAGTTAGAATAAAAAAAGTGATTATCTTTGCACCCCGCAATTGAGGAAAACGTTTTAAGATTGTTGGTAACGAATAGGGCATAGATTGAAAAATTAGGTTTAGTAAATAGCTGGGATAATCCCTAGTTACTTAACAAAAGAAGTTCATTGAAATATTGAGGAATAAGGAAACAGCGATTAAGAAAAGAACAACATCTCTAAGTCTCAGAAAAATTCAAAGTTATTATACAACGGAGAGTTTGATCCTGGCTCAGGATGAACGCTAGCGGCAGGCCTAACACATGCAAGTCGAGGGGCAGCATAATTAGTCGTAAGATTAATGGTGGCGACCGGCGCACGGGTGCGTAACGCGTATGCAACCTACCTTTTACTGGGGTATAGCCCGGAGAAATCCGGATTAATCCCCCATAGTACTGAGCATTCGCATGAATAATCAGTTAAAGTTTCGGCGGTAAAAGATGGGCATGCGTCCTATTAGCTAGATGGTAAGGTAACGGCTTACCATGGCTACGATAGGTAGGGGGCCTGAGAGGGTGGTCCCCCACACTGGTACTGAGACACGGACCAGACTCCTACGGGAGGCAGCAGTGAGGAATATTGGTCAATGGGCGCAAGCCTGAACCAGCCATGCCGCGTGCTGGAAGAATGTCCTATGGATTGTAAACTGCTTTTATTTGGGAATAAACCCCCCGACGTGTCGGGGTCTGAAGGTACCAAATGAATAAGCACCGGCTAACTCCGTGCCAGCAGCCGCGGTAATACGGAGGGTGCAAGCGTTAT
>CAJAII010000070.1 GCA_903939755.1 uncultured Flavobacteriales bacterium
ATTCACCAAGCATAATTTTGTAACTTTACGAAAAAATAAAAACGATGGGTTGTAGTTCATGTGGGTCAGATGGTGGAACACCAAGAGGATGTAAGAATAATGGTACATGCAGTTCTGGTGGTTGCAATAAATTAGAAGTCTACGATTGGCTTGCAAATATTTCATTGCCATCAGGGCAAAAAATATATGACATTGTCGAGGTTAGATTTAAAAATTCAAGAAAAGGATTTTATAGAAATGCGGAAAACATTTCCTTATGCGTCGGAGATGTTGTTGCCGTAGAAACATCACCTGGTTATGATGTCGGGGTGATTTCGATAGTTGGAGAATTAGCTCGAATTCAAGTGAAAAAGAAATCGCCTGATTTTAAGCCGATGGAAACACGAAAAATAATTTCTATTGCCTCACAAAAGGAAATTGACAGTTGGATACATGGTCGCTCCTTGGAACAAGAAACCATGAATAAATCTAGGGTCATGGCACTAAAACTTGGATTGGAAATGAAGATTTCTGATGTGGAATACCAAGCAGATATGTCTAAGGCCATTTTCTACTACACGGCTGAAGGAAGAATTGATTTTCGACAGTTGATTAAAGACATGGCCGACCAATTTAAAATTCGAATTGAAATGCGGCAAATTGGCTCAAGACAAGAATCTTCACGTTTGGGAGGCATTGGATCTTGTGGCCGAGAATTATGTTGTAGCACTTGGTTAACCGATTTCAGATCCGTCTCTACCTCCGCTGCCAGATACCAACAATTGTCACTAAACCCACAAAAACTTGCTGGGCAATGTGGGAAATTAAAATGCTGTTTGAATTACGAATTAGACATGTACTTAGACGCAATTAAATCGTTTCCTAAAACAGATACAAAGCTAAAAACAGAAAAAGGAGACGCTGTCCATATTAAAACCGATGTTTTCAAACGACTGATGTGGTTTGCAATTCCAGGGGAAAATGGACTAATTGCACTTAGCCCTGAACAAGTTAAAAAGATTCACGAGCTTAACAAAGCCGGAACTATTCCTAAAGATTTAACCGCATTTACCTATGTAGTTGAAAAAGAAGTGGAAATTGGGTACGAAAATGTGGTTGGTCAAGATAGCATCTCGCGTTTTGCAAACACCAATAAAAACAAAAATAAAAATAGAAATAAGCATAAATTTGTACCAAAAAACAAGTAATGAAAAAATTATTTTTTCTTCTTTTTAGCCTTGCCATTTTAACGGCTTGTACGAATTCTTCTGTTTACAATACGGCTTATCAATTCAAAAATAATGTTTGGAAACAAAAGACAAGACCTACATTTACAGTTAATATTCCCGATACAACTATCACCTACGATTTTACCTTAAGCATTCGAACAACAACAGACTACAAATACAATAATATCTGGATCTATTTAACAACAAAAACACCCTTCAAACAAGTTATTCGGGAGCCTTATGAAATAAAAACGTGCTTCCCAAATGGCGAATGGATCGGATATAAGACCGGAAGTATAGTTGAACACAAATTAGTATTCAAAAGAAGAAAATTACCGCAAATAGGCAAGTATACTTTTATTGTTGAACAAGGTGTGATTCAAACAGCTCTCGACGAGGTGATTGACATTACCTTTGATGTTTCTAAAGCTGAACAATAAATGAGATTCCGTTGTTTAACCAATGAAGAATTAAAGGAACTCGATGCAGAATTGATTCAGTTTTTAATCTTGAACCAGGTATATAAAGAAGAATGGGCCATTATGAATCAAAAAGAACCTTTAAAAGCGAAACAACTGATCGAATTATTCAGTGATGTCGTTTTAGAAAAAGTGTATAACAAGGTTTCCTATTTAGAACGTCAAGTTCCAAGACAAGTCAGCTTCTGTTCGCTTTCCGAATCTCACGGTGAAATGCTAACGATTGAAGCAATCGATCAAGAAATGGATCTTACAAATGAAGAAATGATGGATGAATACTTATTGATTTCTCCATCAAAATTAAGCATTTATTCAGGAAAGAAACTGTTTTCTAAAACGAAAGCAGAGGAAGTTTTCTTGTTGTTAAATCATGGATTTATCGTTTCGAATGAAGAACGATACAGAAATATAATGCAGCATATTGTTACATCTAATTAAATTAAAAAAAAAATGAAAAAAATTAAATTACTTATTGTCTTTA
>CAJAII010000071.1 GCA_903939755.1 uncultured Flavobacteriales bacterium
AGCCCTTGATTTTCCATCTTTTACAATCTCTCTTCTTACAATAATCTCCGTATTTTGATCAAGATCATTTGCTATAAAGAAATCGATAAATCGCTCTTCCATTTCGAACGAAGCTTCTACAAAAGACTTGTTACTTTTTTTTCCTATAACTGAAAAATCAGCCCTCTCTCCTAAGAGTAAATTGATGGCATTTAATAAAATTGATTTCCCTGAACCAGTTTCACCGGTAATCACAGTGAAACCTTTATCGAGCAATAATTCTACCCGATCGATCAATACAAAATTATCGATGCGTAGGAGCTTCAGCATTTAATTGAGAATTTCTTGGTATTTGGATGTATTGGCAGGATCTAACTTTTTAAGAAGATTTACAAATTCATTTTTTTCTTTTAGTTCACTGTCAAATAATAGGTTTTTGATTTCAGTTGTCTTTGCGTTCAAGAAAGTAAGAACGTTTAGTGAATTTGGTCTTGATTGTGCTACAGGCGTCAACCTAACCAAGGCATCGTACATCGCTTTTCGGCCTTTTATTTTGTCTTCTTGCAGTTTGTCGATGCCATTTCTGTGGTAATTGTAATTGCATTCCCTTAACGGTTCATATACGGCTTGAAGGATATTATCTACTAACCAATATCGATTTCTTTTACCTTGTTCATTTGACTTCCAACCTAAGGCCCCAGAATTTTGTGCATTAGTAACGATTTGCTGCGCTTCAATAAAATAAGGCGTTCCCCCTTTTAAAGAAAATGAGTCATAATCCATTCCAATTATAAAATAGGCATAGAAAGCGAGAATGGAAGATAAATTATCCCTAAATTGATTCGGTGCATAGATAAGCATGGCATTTCTTGAAAAAGCGAACGTCATATCATCATCTTGATAATTCATAATTAACGTGTTGTAGTTGGTATTGAAAGCAGGACGAGAAGCTTGAATCTGTATAGATCCTGAAAATACACCTGCTGTTGGTATTTTATTAATCTGTAATTGGAGATTACAATTAATACGTTCTTCCAATTTAAAAATATCCTTTGTCCATTGGGTGTTATTCATTAAATCGGTAACCGTTTGTTTTAATTGTAACAAGGCTTCTTGTTCAATACTTGACACTTCCAATTTTGCTTCAGTAATGATACTGACTTGACAATTCAACTCTTGGGACTTCGCCGCAAAAGCCAAGATAAAAATTAGGATGGAAAGGAAGTGTTTCATTTGCTGTATTCAATTATGTGATCAAAAATATCAATTGCTACTTCTGATTTCTGTTTTAAATTAAAAATTTTAGTAGCTCCTTTGGAATCGAAGATAGTTATTTTGTTTGTATCCTTTTCAAATCCTGCCCCTTTTTCATTTAGGGAATTTAAAATAACTATATCCATTTTTTTATTAAGCAGTTTCGTTAACGCATTTTCACTTTCATTATTTGTTTCTAGCGCAAATCCAACTGTAAGTTGCTTGGCGGACTTGTTGTTCGACGCCCATTGAACAATATCAGGATTTTTCACCAATGTTAGCTGCAATGGCGCATCCGACTTTTTTATTTTTTCGACCTCCATTTTAGCGGGCTTATAATCCGCCACGGCAGCAGAAAAAATCCCGATATCACTAGTTGACCAATGAGCTTGTACATTAAACAGCATCTCATCGGCAGTAATAACCGGAATGATTTCCAAGGAGTCATGTTCTAAAACACACGTAGTTGGACCACAGATTAATTTTACTTTTGCACCGAGATTCAACGCTCTTTTTGCAAGTGCAAAACCCATTTTTCCACTTGAGTTATTTCCTATAAAACGAACTGGATCAATTGCTTCATGTGTAGGTCCTGCAGTAATTAGGATTGTTTTGCCTAATAATAAAGGTTTAACATCCAATATTTCCTGAATCTTTTTTAGAATCATTTCAGGTTCTGCCATTCTACCTTCGCCGAAAAGTCCACTTGCTAATTCTCCAGACTCAGCAGGAAGAATATGCAAGCCATCGCTTGATAATTGCTCAAAATTTCGTTTAACAGTAGGGTGTTGATACATGTCCAAATCCATTGCAGGAACTAGTAGGGTTTTTTGACGCATCGACAAATAAGTAGCTAAAAGTAAGTTATCACATGCACCAGTGGCCATTTTAGAAATCGTATTGGCCGTAGCCGGAGCGATTACCAATAAATCAGCCCATTCGCCATACTGAACGTGATTATTCCACACACCAGTTTCTTTATTCCAAAAATCAATTCCTACTGGATTGTTTGAAAGGGTTGATAATACAAGAGGGCTAATAAAATCTTTTGCAGACGGAGTCATTATACATTTAACATCTGCCCCATTTTTCTTAAGTAATCGTATTAGAAAAGGAATTTTATATGCGGCAATACCACCGCTAATTCCTACGATAATTCGCATGTTAGATTTCCGTTTCGGGATTCCTCATGTAAATTTTATCTTCTAGGAATTCTTGTGTAGCTATTGAAACAGACTTCGGCATTTTTTCATAATGCTTCGAAATCTCAATTTGCTCCCGATTTTCAAAAACCTCTTCTAGGTTATCGGATGTTGTTGCAAATTCTTGCAATTTCTGAGTCAATTCTTCTTTTATTTGCGTACTAATTTGATTCGAACGTTTCGCGATTGCAACTAGAGATTGGTAGATATTACCTGTCTTTTCTTCCAATAAGATGGTGTCACGTGTTACCGTTGATTTTTCTGCGTTGGTGTTTTTATAGCTCATGTTCTAAAAGTTTAAATCAGTAATTATTGTTCCGATTTGATTTTATTGTACAATACATCTAATTCTTTTAAATAACCAGATGCTGGAAATTCGACTGCAAAGTTACGATATCTTTCAATAGTTTGATCAATTCTATCATTTTTTTTACTTTCAATACTATTGATTGCCAAAAGATGGTTATTTATTATCGCAAGGTATGTTACTTTTTCACGATAAATCGACCTTGGATAAGTGGCATTAAAAATATCGGCAGCGGTCATTGCAGAGCGATAATTTTCAGTTTTAGCATATAATGCTACTTTATGGTAATCTTTTTGTTCCAATTTAAAGCGAAGGCGATCGATAACACGATTACATGAATCGATTAAATTAGACTCCGGATACCTATCGACGAAATCTTGCACATTATTAATGGCGATCAGCGTTTCTGTTTGGTCCAACGTCCAATTTGGTGAATTTTTCACACTGCAAAGTGCCAATAGAAATAAGGCTTCTTCATTTTTAACACTGTATGGAAAACGTTGCGTATAGGCTCCGAAATAATAACCAGCCATGTAGTAATCGTTCATGAGGTAGTAACTTTTCGCTAATCGATAATAAGCCACTTCACCTTGATCTGTTTTTGGAGCATGTTGGTATACTTGTTCGTACAATACAATGCACCGGTCGTATTTTTCTAATTCATATAGCTCGTTTGCAGCCACCAATTTCGCATCATAATCATCTCCTTTGACAATTTCATTGTAATTCGAACAGGCTGCTATAATGGCACAGACAGATAGAAAGATAACTTTAGTAATGTATGATTTCATTTACCTAATTCTAAGACTTTTTCCAACTTGGATTTTACTATTTGGTTTTAAACCGTTTAATTGACATAATTTAGAAACAGTTGTTTTGTTTCTTGCCGCTATTTCTGTTAATGTGTCACCAGATTTTACCGTATAATATTTCTTCTGAACTGTATTAACTTTTACAACTGGTGTTACAGGTTTATCAACAACGACATCTTTATCAACTACATTGTTAGGTGAATTGGATTCATAATACTCACTTGGTTTTGCGCCAGGCACAAATAATCCCTTGTGCACAAATAAATTTTCCCTTTTTAATTTCTTGGCTGTAAAGTCTATTATTTCTTCTGGATTTATGGAGCCATCATAAAAACGTACTTCAAAATGAAGGTGAGGACCAAAAGACCTTCCTGTATTTCCACCTAATCCTATGGGTTCGCCCGATTTCACATCTTGATTTGGTACCACCAAATGCTTGCTTAGATGGGCATAAAATGTTTCTAAACCGTTATAATGTCTAATAATAACGAGGTTTCCGAAGCCTCCTTCATTGTATTTGGCGTAACGAATTTTCCCTGAAAACGCCGCACAAACTGTATCCCCTATATTTAATGCAAGATCAGTTCCATTATGGTATCTGCCGCTTCTGTAGCCATAATGCGAAGTAACCACCCCCTTAACAGGAACTGAAAAATCATTTATTTCTGCCTCATTTAAGCATAACCAAATGGTATCTTTTAGCTTAGAAAGATCATTGTTTTTCCCAGTGTAGCACGCTGCATTATTCCACGCTTGATTAAAGGGGGGATTGTTTATAGAAACTAACGAATGAATGCGTTCATTTAAAATCCCTTTAAAAGTAGATTCATTTAATAGACCCCAAGTACGATTTTCAAAAATCACTAATTTACCCATTGGCGTATCAACTGTATCAATCGCCTTTTGAGCAAATGTCATGGCAAATGATTCAATATACAGCAAGAAAATAATAAGAAGAAAGCGCAA
>CAJAII010000072.1 GCA_903939755.1 uncultured Flavobacteriales bacterium
ATAAGTACATCGCGAAATTATCACACCATTTGTATGAAAAGTAAGCCATTCCCCTTCCTTTTTATTCTTTTTGTATGTCCCTTTTTCTTTATTAACTCCTTGAACAAAATAAGACTCAAATGCCCCATCCAACATGCTATCTTTGTAATTTTCGATGGTTAGCACTTTTTCCTTATCCTCCCCTTGCCCCTCCAAATAATACGTAACTCTGATACCATTGAGTTTATCCAACAAATAGGTTTCCCTACTAATGATAAATCCTTGCGAATTATAATTTGTCCAAACCGAATCTTTTTTCATTTCTTTATAATTCCCCGAAGCCATTAGCTGGTCATTTTCAAAATAATACAAGGCATTCGATAGGTTATTTTGATGTTGAATAATTGCTTTTAATTTACCCGACGAAAAATAGTAACGAAATTCACCATAAGGTTTATCATTTTTAAATTGGCCTTGATAAATAGGTACTTTATTATCAGGATAATACTTCACCCATGGTCCTTGCTTCCATCCTTTTTGATCCACTTTATTAACCTGAGCAAAGCAAAGTAATGGTAAAAATAAGGCGATTAATAGAACGTATCTCATCATATTGCTAAAGAAAAATCATATAAAGTTGCAAATCTAAAATCGGGAGATGAAATACACTTCTCACTTGATTCAATCAATACCGTCGTCATTCCTAAGCGCTTCCCAAATTCGATATCGCTATCCGTATCACCCACCATAATTGATTTAGAAAAATCAATCCCTTCCAATTCCTTTTGCGCTTGAATTGCCATATAAGAATTAGGTTTTCGTGTTGAAAGGGGATCCTCTTTTAATTCCGTTGCAGCAAAAACCTTTGTAATTAAACCTCCTGACAAACGAATTTTTTCAGACATATTTTGATGAATTAAATCTAGGTCTTCCTTCATTATCAAGCCTTTCGCAACGCATTGTTGATTGGTTACTACGATGACATACTTAAAACAAGCGTTGAATTTCTCAAGTGCTTTTAGCGCGCCATCACAAAACACAAATTCATTTTGTTTCAACACATAATCATTGATTAAACGCTCATTAATCACACCATCTCGATCTAAGAAAAGCGTCCATGATGCATCAATTGAAAGCCGAAGGCTCATAAACCTTTCTTCTGAAGAATTAGATAATTATTTCTATTTACAGCATTTCTACCAATAATTTCTGCTACAAATCCTGTCATAAAAAATTGGACACCTACAATCATAGAAACCAAGGCAAGGTAAAACTCCGTTCGTTCTGCAATCAATCTACCACCTTCATGAATAAACAACTTATCAATTCCGAGGTAAACGGCTAAAATAAATCCAATAAAAAACATTAATAAACCTAAAGCGCCAAAGAAGTGCATTGGTTTTTTACCAAACTTCCCCATAAATGCCACCGTCATTAAATCTAAAGGTCCATTTAGGAAGCGATTTAATCCAAATTTGGTTACACCGAATTTTCTTGCTTGATGTTGGACAATTTTCTCTCCAATATTATGGAAGCCAGCATATTTAGCAAGAGCAGGAACATAGCGGTGCATGTCGCCATAAAGCTCGATGCTTTTTACTACCGCCAGTTTATAGGCCTTCAAACCACAATTAAAATCATGTAAATGAATTCCTGTAATTCTTCGAGCCGCCCAATTATAAAGTTTAGTGGGGATTGTTTTTGAAATCGGATCATGTCGTTTCTTTTTCCATCCGGATACCACATCAAAACCATCAACCATCACCATATCGTACAAACCTTTTATTTCATCCGGAGAATCCTGCATGTCGGCATCCATTGTGATGACTACTTTTCCAGTAGCCGCATCAAAACCGGTATGCAATGCCGCAGATTTGCCATAATTTCGTTGAAATTGAACCGCTTTTACGGCTACACCATCTTGTTCTAATCCCTGAATAACTTGCCAAGAATGGTCAGTACTTCCATCATCTATAAAAATCACTTCGGTGTCCAATTGATGGTGTAATACTACACGGGAGATCCATTCGAATAATTCGGGCAATGATTCTTCCTCATTAAATAAAGGGATCACAATGGATAGATCCTTTTGAATATCACTCATAATGAGGTAAAATTAAAATTTTGAACTTGATAAGGCAACAATAAAAATAGAATTAATGCACAATTACATTTTCATAACCTTCAAAGTCTGATTTCCATGAACGAAAATAAACACCTTGTTTTGGAATGCACTTAAATCAAAAGTCATGTTTTCGCTGTTTACAAAATAATTTCCTAATAATTGACCCGTTGCATCAAACAATCGTAAATCTTGGTTGATTGTCAATCCAACTAAGTTCACTTTATCATTGATAGGAACCGGATATGCGAACAAAGTTGCTTCGGAAAGTTGTGGCACCTCAGCGGCATTGCTATTGGTAACTGTAAAGTAATCAAAAGCAGCTTCCGTAATGTTGACGTTGGGATCTTGATCAGAAATACGAATGCTAATTTGCATTGAATTAGTGATGGGCAATAAACCCGTCAATGCGATACTCTTCGATTCCCAAGCCATAGGATTGCCTTCTGGTGCACCAACTTGGTCGATCAAAACGGTAGTCGTTCCATTGGAAGCATAAATTTTCAACGTGTCATCAACTAAATAAGGACCGTAATAACAGTAAAATCCACGCGAATAATTAAAATACGGATTCGTATACGCCGATAAATCCATTGGTGGCGATGTTAAAATAGTTTCTCCTTGGTCAACATCATCAAAATCTGGGTGTAAATTCGGATCATTACCCGTTACATAGGCTAATTTTCCGCAATCGTAGGAAGCATCAACACTTGGTGCAGAACCAGAATCGGTTGGTTTAGGAATACCTCTTTCCCAACTTCCTGTTGTAGCGGTGCTATTGATTCCCCAACCAAAATCGAATTCAAAATCATCGTAATAGCCAATAGGTAATTCGATGGCTAAAACACCGGCGTTTTGATCGATAACGGTATCCAAACAAATGGAACGATAGCCCCATTTACCAACAAAAACACGATAATTTTGCTGATAATATAAAACAAAATCTTCTTCGCCAATTCCGTTCGTAATCCCAAAGTGCTCAATTAATGGGTGAACTAATTTTATCTGTGCGTTACTTATGAGATTACCCGTTCCTTGTTCGGTAACTATAACAGTAAGGTTGAAAGGAGTGATGGGAACCAACTGAACATCATGTATAGTCAATTGACCTTGAACTAAATTCACAGTTTCAATCACAGGAAAGTAACCCACTTTTGAATACTCCACCTGAACGCTTCCTTGGATAAGCATACCGGTAGCATAATGTCCATTTAGAGCTGAATAATCTGTTTGATCGTTGGGAAGAATATGCACCGCCACATTTTGCAAAGCTAAGGTCGTATTCGCATCGGTAATATCGCCTTCCAAATAACTCGCTTTTTCGTACTGAGGCCCTAGCACAAAAAGTCCATTGGTGATATCAGCCGCCACAGTTGTGCCTGAAGGAAAGAAAGGATAAACTCCCCAACACCCATCGTAGCTAACTGTTTGTCCTACATAGGTATCATACTGACCAACCTTTATCATATTATAGGGATACGTGATGTCATGCACCACAATTCCATCTGAATAATAACTGGTAATCAAGTAATCGCCCATGACATGCGTATTGTGCGGAAGAACTCCCGAACCTGGTGAATTTTGAATACGATCCACTTCAACAATGTTCGTTGGATCCGAAATATCGTAGGCAGCGATAAACGCACCCGAAACCTCATCGGTAGTAAAAACAAATTGACCGTTTGCAGATGGCCAACTGTTGTGTGTGAAACTGCTCGGCGTTGTTTTTGTTCCTAATAATTGTGGTATAGCTTTGTTACTAACATCCACAATACTTAAAAATCCATCATAAACGTGGGACAAATACATCGTGTCATTTCGGACATAACCGTCGTGACAATACCAATTATCAAAAACACCTACTTCAACAGGCGCCATTGGATTGGTGAAAACATCTAACATTATTACTCCACCATTTCCTCGATTTGCCCCAAAAACGTAGGCATAGCCAAATTCATCAACAAAACACGTATGCGCAGATTGCCAAGGATTATTAGTTGGGCCAGTATATAAGGTGGTGGTCAAATTAGTAGATTGTGGCAATGGACCTAAATCGATAATTAGCATCCCATCTTCTGCTTCCGTGGTTACATACGCATAATCACCAAACGAGGAAGGATCGCGCCAAATGGATTCAGAACCCGGCAACCAAAACACCTCAACAGGATTAGCAGGATCCGTCACATCGACAATAGAAGTCCCTTTTGAAGTACCAACAAGTGCGTATTCATTCCCTAATTCATCGACATAGCCCCAAACATCATTTAAGTTAGCGGTATGTAATTGCTGGTAATTTATATGGGATAAAGAATCCACGTTTAATTGCGCCAACG
>CAJAII010000073.1 GCA_903939755.1 uncultured Flavobacteriales bacterium
CAACTTTTTTAATCAACTTATTATCATTAGCATAAGAAATGAATGAAACCATAAATAATACAGTAAAAACTATAATTTTCATATAAAATGGATTATTCTGAAGGATATGGATAAGACTTATTTTCTGTTGTTTTATAAATATAAAATTCAATCTTTTCCCCTATAAACATAGATTTAACTGTAGTTCGAAAACTTTCATCTGTACCGCTTGGTTTTGATGAACCTACATGTATCACACCATTATCATCTAAAAATGTACTATGGTTATGAGTGTGTGATGTTGGAACTCCTTCATTATCTTTCATATGTTCAATCACATCAATTGCAGAAGTTTCTTGAGTATATTGGTGACTTGTTGATATTACTGAAATATTTATTGTTGGTAATTTGAAATTAGTTAATGCAAACTCTACATCAGTATTTTTCGCTACAAATTTAAAAATATCCTCAGCTTTACTTGGGTCACTTATTTGAATTATTGTTTTTTTATCTCCATTTTCAGTGAGCGGTTCTTGCCTTTTTTGCAATGCACCTTTTTCAACTTCTTTAATTTTCCTTTTTGAATTCTTTAAATCACCATTCTCATTATACTTTGCTTTCCCGGCAATAAGCCTATCTGTATCACAATCTAAACCTTTCCCTGTAGATTTAATTTCCCCTTTTCTATTTATAGTAAAATCCTCTAAACCATCTTTGTCAATTCTAAAAATCGGATTATTATTTACGAAGTTATATGGTGATAAAGAAGGTTGTTTTCTTGACAACCTATCTATTGTTTGCCATCTACCAATTCTAGAATCGAACTGTCTAAATTCTGTAGTATAACTGTTTCCAATACCTTTAACTTCATTATCTCCCTCCATACCTTGGAAGCCGTTCCGATAACTATCCATCGAAATCGTTCTACCATCCAACTGCACGCCAAACGGGCTGTAGTCTGCGATGTTTCGTATAGGGACGCGGATTTTGGGAATTGGGCGATATGAAGAGGAAAGAAAATACAGTGTTTTGAGTTTATTGGTTCATATTTATCTACAAATAATTTTTTTTCTAGTTATAATTCTATTTTTTCTTAACACTAATTTATTTTTGATAATCATTAATTCAACCTGATAACTTTTATAACTTATTTTGTTTTTAATATTTTCATAAAAATCTAAATTGATAATTAATACTGAACCTTTACAAATTAATGAATTGAAATAAAATCGACTCCAATTTTCATAAGGGCAAGACACAAGTACAATTAGACCTTCATCAAATGATAAAAAACAACTATTGTTCAAAACATTCGATTTAATGTAATTCATCAAACTAGTATTGTCCCAATTCCTATTAAAGAAGTATGTTGTGTCAGAAATTATTGGATTAATGAAATAATTTTTTTTATCACTTTGATAATTGGAATCTAAGAAAAAGTTGTTTTTTTGATCATAGAATATAGAAATTTTATCTTTTTTTAACTTTGTTTTTCTAATAATGAATGAACTAAGTAAAATTTCAAATTCTTTGTCAATTTGACTCTTTGAAACAAATGGAATGATTAAAACGAATAAAAAAAATAGCTTCAACATGATTATGATTATTAATGATTTCCAATATAATTAACCATTTTACCAAGAGGTTCTCTATCATAATACATACGGTACGTATTAGAATTATCTTTGTAATCTCTCGAAACTTTCCATACAGGATTTATATTTGGATTAAGCATTGTTGGTAAAACATGATTTTCAGTTGAATATTCATAAGAAACTCTTTGAGGGACTCCCATCTGTACCCTAAAAGTATTGAGATAATTTTCTACGCCACCTAGTTTGTTGACATCATTTTTAGAAGGACCATCTGAAAGATCCATAATTCCATGTCCTAAATATTCATGTTCAATAATTCTTGCTAGATTGTCCATTCGACTATTAAATCCTCCATTTCCGTTAGTTAAAACTGTATTTCCTTTAATTTCACCGTATTCAAAATCAGCTAAGTCAATATAAGCAGTACCATTTATAAAATTTCCAAAAACAATAGGGTCAGATAAAGTTGGTTTTCCTTTTGTTGGAAGCATTGTATTTGCTAAATTATATCCAAAAACAAGTCCTTCTTCAGGATTATTTTCACCTAACAATGACTCCCACATGTTTTTGGCATCTGGAGATACTTTATTCGATGTATTGAAATCACATGACTTAAATAATTTACCATTTTCATAACCTAGCGTAATGCCATATTCTTGCTGAAAACTATTTTGAACATCCTCTGGAATAGAATTTGTTTGAATTCCACTTGAATTATTGAATCTTGCGGGAATACTATCGCCAAAAACATCATTAAAATAAACAGGATTATTTCCCATACTAACATACGGACTTTCACCAGCAACTAATTTCGGATCCACCGAAAACCATCTCCCAACCCTCGGATCTAACTGTCTATAGAAAGTTGTGTAAGAATTTCCCGAACCTTTAGATACATCGTCTTTTTCAGAACCTTGGTAGCCAAAGTGGTAAAAATCCCCCTGCTGTGTTCTACCATCCAGCTGCACGCCAAACGGGCTGTAGTCTGCGATGTTTCGTATAGGGACGCGGATTTTGGGAATTGGGCGATATGGGGTGGTTTGGGTGGGCA
>CAJAII010000074.1 GCA_903939755.1 uncultured Flavobacteriales bacterium
AGTGAAATTTCAGTTCTTGCTGGTAAAAGATTATTAATAGATGTATTAAGAACATTGTCTCACGAATGGGTTCACGAATATCAATATCAAAAAATGGGACTTAAAGATACTGATAAAGTAAAAGATATTGGAGGTCCTGAAGAAAATATGGCAAATACTTTGTCAGGTATTTTTGTTAAGAAATTTGAAAAAACTTTCCCAAAATATGAAAATATTCTTTATGGTGAAGAATAAATTATAGTTAATGTAATTTAAATCTTGGGGCTTTTTTATTTTGGCTAAATGTTTTAAACATATCACCATCTTTTGAAAATAAAGATGTAATTATATTATACTTTTTTAAATCGGGAGACGTAATTAAAATTTCTACATATTTCATATTCTCATCTAAATCATATTCTTCTCCAATATCTTTTACAATTAGAACCTTGTCATTATTTTTAGTTGATAAAAATTCAAATGCTTTTTTTATTTGTTCAAAATCTTTTTCAAAGATGTCTTTAATAATATGATTTGGTACTCCTACTCTGTCAAAATTTACGGGATTTCTTAGTTCGTTATCGTGGTATCTTTTTTTAATTTGTTTTAAAGTTTCTGAGCCGTGTCTTTCTTTTGATTGGTGAATTGTTGAATATAAACGAATTAAATCATCATTTTTTTGAAATATTGTAAATCAATAGAATATTGTCCACCAACCAAAGCATAGGCAGTGAAATTATTATATCTCTTTGTTCTAAATTGTAGCATTAATGGAAAGTCCAAATTAGTTGAGTTGACTCTTTCTTCGCCTATTTGATCAGTATTTAGCAAAGTGTCTTCAAAAGTATAGCGCAATAATTTTTCTTGAAAAGATAAGGTTGGAATAAAGCGTAACCGTAAAACCGGAGTACCTAATTTCATAGTCGTTAATATGCCTAGTTGGCCACCAGGCTGTGCATCATTTTCCAATAATTTTAAACCATAATTCTCGTAGGCATTTACATCTTGATACACGGTAAAATCGGAGGAATTGAAGCCGAGCATAAATCCAAAGTGAAAAGTACGTTTATCGAAATTTTTGTAACGTTCTTGTTTAAATTTTTGGGCTTGGGAATAATTTCCCACTACTAGAAAAATAAAAAGGATAAAAAGTCGATTCATGCGCTTCATTAAACGCAAAGGTAACTTGAAAGTTGCAACTTTATTTTAATCCGGTATATATTGTTGCAATACCTCCACTAACCGTTTTGGATTCAATGTTCTTATACCCAATTTTTAATAAGATAGCTTCAAAATCTTTCCCTTCAGGGAATGCTGCTACGCTTTCGGGTAAATAGGTGTATGCTTTTGCATCTTTTGATAATTTTTTTCCGAAGAATGGAATAATGTAGTTGGAGTAAAACCCAAATACTTGTTTAATTGGAAATGCTTTGGGTTTAGAAAACTCCAGAATTATCGCTTTTCCACCTGGTTTTAAAACACGCAACATCTCCGCTAATCCCACTTCTAGATTTTCGAAATTTCGAACTCCAAATCCAACGGTTAACGCATCAAAGTAATTGGTTTCATAAGGAATGTTTTCGGAGTCACCAAGCTGCATCTTAATGATGTTATTGAATTTTCTTTTAATCATTTTTTGCTCACCAACTGCCAACATTCCTGCAGAAATATCTAGGCCGACAACTTCTTCGGGCTTAAGTTTTAGCGCCGCAATAGCGAAATCACCAGTTCCGGTAGCAATATCAATTATTTTCTTAGGCTGAATAGAACGAAGTTGTTTGATTGCTTTCCGACGCCATATTTTATCGATACCCAAAGAAAGAAAATGATTCAAGAAATCGTACCTAGCAGAGATGTTATCAAACATTTCAGCTACTTCTTCTTTTTTAGATTTATCAGCTTGATTGTAGGGTTTTACTACGGGTGGTTTCATGTTTTTTTGGTTCGTTAAGACGCTAATAGATTATTGACCTCTTCGAGCAATGCTTGCTTATCAATACTTACCACGCCGGCATATTCACAGACCAATCCACCAGCGATATTTGCTATCTCAGCTATTTTATCGAACGGTAAATTTGAAAGTAAACATAAACATGCTACCGCAATAACTGTATCTCCTGCTCCACTAACATCACTGATATTACGAATGTGCGCTTTTGCGGTATGCATTAATTCGCCCATCTTAATAAAAACACCAAATTCAGACAGTGTAATTAAGGAAATTTTATTGTCTAATTTACTTTCGAGTAAGGTTACTACGTCCATTAATTTATCAGGAGACGTATGCATATTTATGTCGCATTTCAATCCTTCTTTTAATTCTTTTAAGTTTGGTTTGAATAAATCAACCGACTTGAAAGCAAGAAAATTATCGAATTTTGGATCTACACAGGTAACTATATTATTTTTTTTAGCAAAAGAAATTACTTGTTGAATCAATCCTTCGGTTAGTACTCCTTTATTGTAATCTTCAAAAATGATGGCATCAATGCCGTCATTTTGAAGTAATGCTAACCTATTCAATAGTTGTTGTGATTCCTCACTCGTAATGGGATCAGTGGTTTCAGTATCAATTCTAAGTAATTGTTGATGATTAGAAATTATTCTTGATTTTACGGTTGTTTGACGATCACTACTTTGAAAAATACCTGCTGTTGAGATCTTATTTTCGTTGAATTTATCAATGAGAATTTTTCCTGCATCGTCATTACCAATTACGGAACAAACGATGGGTTTAGCGCCAAGTGCAATTAAATTTAAAGCTACATTTCCGGCGCCACCAATTCTATTTTCTTCTTTCTCAAAAAGTACCACAGGAACGGGAGCTTCAGGACTCATGCGATGAACCTTTCCAATCTTGTAATTATCTAGCATCACATCGCCAATTACGACTACACGAAAATTGGAGAAGGAATTAAAGATATCATTATAAATCATACGCTTAGTTTTAATAGCGCTTCTTTCATTCTTCGCATGGCTTCTGTAAGCATTTCTTCTGATGCGGCATAGGAAATTCGGATGCAAGTTGGACTTCCAAAACCTTCACCGCTCACTAATGCAATTTGACCTTCTGCGAGTAAAAACATGCATAAATCCTGTGCTGAATTGATCTTATAGTCATTATAAGACCTTCCAAAAAAGCTAGAAATATCAGGAAAAACATAAAACGCACCTTCGGGGACATTACAAATTACGCCTGGCATTTCCTTTAGTTTCTTTATTACTAAATCTCTTCTTGAATGAAAGGCTTGTACCATTTCTTTCAATATAATCGGATCCGCATTTACCGCAGCAATTGAAGCTTTTTGTGTAATGGAGGAAGTTCCAGAAGTAAATTGACCTTGAATTTTATTGCAGGCATCTGCAATAATTTTTGGAGCTCCAATATATCCAAGTCGCCAGCCAGTCATTGCCCAAGCTTTTGAAACGCCATTGACTGTAACTACTTGTTCCGCTATTTCACTAAATTGGGCCAAACTTTCATGCTTTCCAATAAAGTTAATGTGCTCATAAATTTCATCGCTCATAGCGATAACAGATGGATTTGCTTTTAATACCATTGCAAGACCTTGTAATTCACTTTTTGAATAGACAGATCCAGTTGGATTACATGGGGAAGAGAAGATAAAGAGTTTTGTTTTTGGCGTTATAGCGTTGGCAAATTGTTCCGGTGTGATTTTAAAATCATTTGCTAAACTCGCTTCAATTACAACGGGAACGCCCTCGGCCATTTTTACGATTTCAATATAAGAAACCCAAAACGGAGCAGGTATAATAACTTCATCTCCAGGGTTAATTAAACTCAACACAACATTGGCAATTGATTGCTTCGCTCCAGTTGAAACGACTATATTTTCTTTCGTATACGATAAATTGTTGTCACGCAAAAACTTGGCAGCGATCGCTTCTCTTAAATCATCGTATCCTGAAACAGGTGAGTAGGTGGTGAAATTATTGTCCATCGCAACTATCGCTGCATCCTTTATGAATTGTGGTGTTTGAAAGTCTGGTTCACCCAAGGATAGGGAAATAATATCTTTTCCTTGTGCTTTTAATTCTCGACTAATTCTCGACATGGCAAGTGTCGCAGACTCTTCCATGGCATTCAGCCTATTTGATAATTCAATCATTTTATTTGAAATTAGCAGTTGCAAAATTAACCAATATAATTGAAATGCTAGGGATATTTAATTCTCTCCACCTTTTTTTAATAGGTCTGGACGGCGTTCTTGGGTTCTCAAAAGCGCTTGATCTTCTCTCCATTTTTCAATTAATTCATCGTTTCCAGATAAGAGAACTTCAGGGACTTTCCAACCATTAAATTCAGAAGGACGTGTGTATACAGGAGGCGCCAATAAATCGTCTTGAAAGCAATCGGTGAGGGCAGAGGTTTCGTCATTTAAAACACCTGGGAGTAATCGAACGATAGAATCAACTAAAACTGCCGCGGCTAATTCTCCTCCAGAAAGTACATACGACCCAATGGAAATTTCCTTCGTAATATAATGTTCCCGAATTCTATTATCTACTCCTTTGTAGTGCCCACAAAGAATAATTACATTTTTCAGTAATGACATTTTATTGGCCATCCCTTGTTCCAATACTTCCCCATCCGGTGACATATAAATAATTTCATCGTAGGTACGTTCACTTTTTAATTTTTCAATGATCGTTGCAATTGGCTCAATACTCATTACCATTCCTGCGCCACCACCATATTGGTAATCGTCCACATTTTTATGTTTGTTGGTCGAATAATCTCGGATGTTATGGATCTGAATAGTAACATGTCCTTTATCTTGTGCACGTTGCATGATGGAAATGGAAAAGGGACTTTCCAATAGTTTCGGTAAAACGGTTAGAATATCAATTCTCATATTGCAAAAATACATTGATTTTAATTCAAAATGGCTAGTTTTAACACTCTAAAAACCAACTATGCGTTTTACTTTACTTTGCTCTTTTGTATTTCTACTTTTTAATTCATCCATCGCACAAAAAATAGAATGGTCTGGAAATACCTCTCCTGATTATATTAGCCTAATCAATTATTACAAACAATTAGCGAAAAGTAACAAGCGCGTTGAGTTATATTGCATGGGTAATTCGGACTATGGTTTGCCTATATTTCTATGTATCATCAATGGGGCAGGGGATTCATTAGCCACCTTCACTAAAGCAAAAAAAGAAACGACCATTTTAATCAACAATGCGATTCATCCAGGTGAGCCGGATGGGGTGAATGCTTGCGCCATTTGGATAGAAAAGGAACTTGGGTTAAAGTATAATGCCAATAGTCCTGTTGTGGCGATTATTCCAGCTTATAATGTGGGTGGGATGATGAATAGAAATGGTACAAGTCGAGCCAATCAAAATGGTCCGGAAGAATATGGTTTTAGAGGGAGTGCTCGAAATTATGACTTAAACCGTGATTTCATTAAAATGGATACGGAAAACTCCTTTACTTTTTCCAAAATATTTCATGCCTTAAATCCGGATGTCTTTATTGATACACATGTATCAAATGGCGCTGATTATCAATACACCTTGACTTACATTTCTTCATTGAAAGAAAGGCTAGCGCCATCTATTTCTAGCTTGACATATGACCAGCTTCTTCCATTTATGAACAAGGAATTACAAATGGTTCCTTACGTTGAATTGAAGGGGGATACACCTGAAACAGGAATTGTTGCCTTCAATGATTTACCGCGATATGCTATGGGATACGCTAGTTTATTCCATTCGATTAGTTTTACTGTAGAAACCCACATGTTGAAACCATTTCCTGATCGGGTGAAGGTAACGGAGGAATTTATTGATGTCTTATACAAATGGACCAGGAATAACAGCGTTAAGATTGAGAAAGCAAGAATGGATGCAGGAAATTGGGCACTCGATAAAACGTATTTGAAATTTAATTATGCAATGAGTGACCGTTCCGATTCAATTTCATTTTTAGGTTATGAAGCTTCAACACCTGTTCATCCTACGACAGAAGTCGCTCGACTTTTTTATGATAGAACAAAACCATACCAGAAAAATGTCCCTTATTTCAATCATTATCAGGCATTAGATTCTGTAAAAACCCCAAGTTATTACATCGTTTCAGGGAAAGAAACAGCTATCATTGATCGCTTGAAAGCGAATGAAATCAATTATAAAACCGTTGACTCCAACTACCAGGTAAATGGGCGGGTAGCCATTGTCCGTGATTTTACAAGTTTAACTAAACCATGGGAAGGTCATTACAAACACAGCAATACTAAAGTGGATTTCATTTCGGAAGATATTATGGTAAACCGTGGCGATTTGTTGATAGACGCACATCAATTTAAAAGTCAATTTATCCATGCTGCTTTACAGCCACAAACAGAAGATAGCTATTTTTCTTGGAATTTCTTTGATTCGTATTTACAGCAAAAAGAATATTTTTCAGCTTACGTTTTTATAGATAAAATCGACGAGATTCTGGCTGCGGACCCTGCATTAAAGTTGTCATTTGAAGAACGAAAGCTGAGGGATGTTGAATTTAGAAATTCAGAAGCACAACAGTTACATTATGTGTATCAAAACAGTCCTTACTTTGAGCAAAGCTATATGCGACTGCCGATCTATTTTATTGATTAAAAAACTATTTTAGTCCGTAAGTATCTTTGAGGTATTTTAAAATATCCTCCTCTGATTCGGATAGTTTTTCTGATCTTCTTTCCATCATCCTATTGGCGTATTCAGTGGCTTTTTCAATACGAAACGGGACCATTGTATTTGGTTCTCCCCAAGAAAATGAAGGGGTGTTTTTAGGAAAAAAACCTGCTCCATATAGGTTGCAGGAAACACCAACAACAGATCCAGTATTAAACATGGTATTAATGCCTGTTTTAGAATGATCACCCATAAATAATCCTAGAAATTGCATGCCAGTGTTTACTTGCTCCTCTTTCTCATAACAATAAGCACTAACTGGTCCGTAATTATTTTTTAAATTAGAAACGTTGGTATCTGCACCTAAATTACACCATTCACCAATGTAGGAATTGCCAAGAAACCCATCGTGGCCTTTGTTGGAAAAACCTTGGAATATGACATTGCTTAATTCCCCGCCAACTTTACATGAAGGTCCGATTGTCGTTGCACCATATATTTTAGCACCCATTTTAACAACCGAATTTTCACACATCACAAAAGGTCCACGTATGTTAGATCCTTCCATTATTTCTGCACCATTACTAATGTATATTGGTCCTTCTGTTGCATTTAATGTGCAAGCTTCTAGCAATGCGCCTTCTTCAATATAAATAGCATCTTTCGAACCAATTACAGTAATGCTTTTCGGTATTTCCTGGAAAGAAACATTTTCTTTTATTAATGAAATATCGTGGATAATTGCTGCTTCATTGACCGATAATAACTCCCATCGTTGGTGAACAATTAGGGGTGTTTCTCCCTTAAAAGTGATTTCGTTATCACCATTTCCATGAATGGCTAGTGTGATATCGTTCAATACTAAGCGACAATCATTTTCTAGGTTAACAACTGCAGCAACAAAGTCTTCATTTGGAATAACACATGCATTAACTAGCATACCATCTTCCAACTGTTCAAATTCATCACTTAAGTAACTTTCTGTATGAAATCCTATTTGATATTCAGGTAATAGTATGGACCAGCGTTCATAATTAGTAAACATTCCCACTCGGATATCACCAATTGGACGTGTTAGAGAAAGGGGAGCAAATCTTAAATGTGCGTTGAGGTCAGCTAAAATTATTTTCATACGTTATTTTTTATTGCATCTGCTGAATGACTACTCCTAATAAATAGTAAGCCAAAGGTAATACTTCCGTTTAATAATAATAATTCATGCCCAAATACATAGCCGTTAAAAAGGTTGACTGAATTGGTTTGCAATAAATAACATATAATTGGGGAGGCAAGACAAACGATAGGCACCATGACATTTTTTATGGTTCGTTTTGTCAAAATGCCAAAAGCGAATAGGCCGAGTAAGGGCCCATAGGTATAGCCTGCAATTAAAAAGATAAGATCAACAATGCTTTTATTGTCCATCCATTTGAAGTAAAATACAAGTAATAAGAAGAGGAGCGCGAAAGACAGATGTATAATTTTTCTTACTCTAACTTGTTGATTTTCATTCATGGCTTCACTGCGTTCGAATCCTAGAATATCAATGCAGAAAGAGGAGGTAAGCGCTGTTATGGCTCCATCAACAGAAGGAAATAAGGCAGAGATCAACCCAACAATGAATATAATAAAGATTCCTAACGGTAAATGTTGTTGGACAATTGTAGGAAAAACATCGTCGGGTTTAAAGTTTAGTCCTTGCTGATTCGCATACAGGTATAAAATCCCACCTAGGAATAAAAATAAGGCATTCACAAGTAACAATACAAAACTAAATACAACCATGTTCTTTTGGGCATCTTTTAAGGATTTGACGCTGATATTCTTTTGCATCATTTCTTGATCTAATCCTGTCATGGCAATGGTAATAAATGCCCCGCCAATTATATGCTTAAGAAAGAAATCTTTTCGGAGATAATCGGTACTCCAAAGTTTTGTCATATTTGTTTTTTCCAATTGCCCCCAGATATGACTCCAGCTCCAATTCAGTTCGGATTGAATGGCAAATAGACAAACCACTAAGGCTAACAACATAAATATGGTTTGTAATGTATCTGTCCAAACGATTGTTTTTACGCCGCCTTGCAAGGTATAGGCAATGATCATGGCGATTATAATTACACTTGACAACCAAAAAGGAATACCAATGGAATCGAAAACAAAAAGTTGTAGTACGTTAATAACCAAATACAAGCGTACGGTTGCTCCAAGTGTCCTTGATAGAATAAAATACCCTGCACCCCATTGATAAGCGCTGAAACCAAGTCGATGTTCTAAATATCGGTAGATTGACGTGAGATTGTATTTGTAATAGATGGGAAGTAAGACAAAAGCCACCACAAAATAACCCAGAAAAAATCCAATGACCATCTGGTAATAATACCAGCCACCATCAAGAACGCCACCAGGAACTGAAATAAAAGTAACGCCTGATAACGAGGTTCCAATCATTCCAAATGCCACTAAATACCAACGGCTCTTTTTGTCGCCCGTAAAAAAACTTTTTGCGGTTGTATTTCGTGACGTGAGGTAGGCAATTAGCAGGAGTAAGCCAAAATAAGCGAAAAGTACAATGGTAATAATTGTCGATGCCATAGTTGAATTTTATATGGTAAAGATATTAAAGCAATGGATAAAAAATATAATTGTAACTAAACTTTGTACACATGCTATTATATTTGCACAAAAACTACCCCTTATGACTGAAGTTATTTATTTATTAGCATTACTTATTTCAAGTGTATCGATTCTATTTGTTGTCGTGTTTTTTGTGAAAAAAAATCAAAGCGTCGAGCAAGCCATTTTGATAACAGAATTAAAAAAACAACGTCAGGAATTTTTCTTGCCAAATAGGGTAGAGGCCTATCAGCGTGCTATATTGTTTTTAGAGAGAATCAACCCTAATAGTCTAGTAATGCGTATGCAAAATCCTGGACTTCCAGCTCCCATGTTTCAGGCATTATTATTAAAAACTATTCGCGATGAGTACGATCATAATGTGGCACAGCAATTATTTATTTCGCCGATCGGATGGAAATTATTGCAAGATTCTAAAGAGGAAACGATTAAATTGATAAATATCGCAAGTGGTAAAATGGAAGAGAGCGCTGATTCCTTAGCGCTCTCTTCTTTTATTTTATCATTAGCTGGTGAACTTGATCAGTTACCAACTGACATTGCAATTGACTTTCTTAAAAAAGAAATTCAAAGTCTTTTTTGATTACCTAATTAAATGGATATATCCAGACTTCTCATAGTTTTGAAAGAGTAATTTGTAGAAAAGTACGCCATCAGAAATTTCATTTCCTTTCATATCTTTTCCTTGGAATTGGTCAGTATCTTGTCCTTGTTCGAAGATTAATTGTCCCCATCTATTAAAGATGTAAAGCGTATATTCATCACAAGAACTAAAATATGTTTTAATATCAAGTATATCGTTTGTATTGTCTCCGTTAGCAGTTATTACATTGGGAAAGTCGAAATCATTTAGGCTACCAATATTTGCAATAGACGCTACAATACTACTTGTATCGGAGATACATCCGAACTCAGAAACAACAAAAGCAACGTATGCACCCATACCGTTAGGCATAATTGGCATCGTGACAGTAAACTGATCCGAAGAGAAGTTATTTGGACCTACCCATGAAATCGTTGAAAAAGGTTCCGCTGTTGCCGTTAGGAAAATTGGATCTCCTGGACAATCTGGTGTTGTAACTGATAATACAGGCTCAACTGGGGTTTGCTTGACATCTAGGTTAAAGACCGTATCGGTTTCGCAACCAAAAGAAGAGGTAGATGTCATCGTGATTTGGTAAGAACCGGCTGTATTCATCGTGTAAGATAAATCTTCATTGGTACCAATGGTAGCGCCACCTGATTCCCAAGTATAACTTAGCGTTTCATTGGTTGATACCGTTGTCTGATTAGTAAATACAAAAGGAATGTCTTCACATACAATTGAATCTGCCGTGTAAGCTAAAGCAGGATAATCATGTACGAAGAAGTTAAAACTGATGGTATCATCACAAAATACAGTTGCTGAAAATGAATCCACCGCTACTAAGGTCATGGTGTTAGTTCCGGGTGTATTAAAAATATAACTCAGGTCCATAGATGTATCTAATAACTGATTATTATAGTACCATCCAAATTGGGTAAATGCCGAAATACTAGCGGTTGTATTATTGAATAAAACAGGATCGTCCATACAAGTTTCGGTAATGGTGAAATTAGCAGTTGGATTATTAAATACAGTGAATTGCTGAGAAATAGTATCTGCACAACCATTTTCTGTAATGGCAACCAAATCTACTTGGTAATTATTGGGGCCATTGAAATTGACGGTAACGGTATCTCCCACCAAGGTATCATTATTTACGTACCAATAATTGGTAATGGTATCGTTGCCAAGTAAGCTGCTACTCGCATTAAAAATGGCCGTTTGCCCTAGACACACATCATCAAAGCCAAAGGAAGCTATTGGATTTTCGAAAACCTCCACGGTTGTTGTGACGGTATCTATACAGTTTGCTGAATTCTGAACAATGAGTTCAACATTGTATACTCCAGGGCCAGGAAAAACGTGATTGAAGTTGAAAGTAGTATCGGTGTAGCCATCAGAAGAAGACCAATGAACGCTGTCTACAGCTGAGTTATTAAAGGATGTTATGTTGTATAATAACGTTTGATTTCCTGCGCACACGTTTGAATCCACGATGCTTCCAATTACTTCTGCTGGTAAAACTTGTGTAGTTAAATTGGCAACACACCCATTTGAGGAAGTAATGGCACAATTTACAGAATCTTGGGTGATATTTGGAATATAAACAGTCTGACCTACTCCCAATTGCGTATAAGGTGGAGCTGCATCTGTCCAAACGTAGTTAGCAAATCCCGCGGGAGCAGATAGGGTGGCAGAGTTGCTGTTGCCATTTTCACAATAGAGCGCTGATAAGTTAAGTGAACTACATGCAGCAGAAACATAGGCGTATCCATAATGTCCACCTAAAGAGCAGTCACCTGTTGCTACATCTAAGGTAACTGTTTGCCCAACATAATTGGTTACTTCAACACCGAAGGTCGTCCAATTTTTATAGGCAACTGAACCACAAGATCCCCACCCTGGAATTCCTTGGGCAGCTGCTTCTTGATAAAAGGTGCATGGTATTGGATTACCTAATTGATCATATAATTGAATTTCAAAACGAGGTTGGGACATTACCGAGTGACCTGCATCTTGCAAAACAACAGCGTATTGTACGATGATTAAGTTAGAGGTAGGGGTTACTGTGAAATTGTATTGCAGTCTAGCAGCTTGCGCGCCAGTACCTTGTCCATCACCAACTCGCGCTGAAAAAGCAGCACCTGGAGGAACCATTGGTAATTGAATACAATTAACCATTGGATCAAAACCACCCGTCATAATTTCGTGTTGTCCTGGTTGAATACCAATATTTGGCGTATTAATTCCGCAACAACTTCCAGTGGAACCGGTCCAATTTAAAAAAGAACTTTGTGAGAAATCTGCATTTGGGCATCCGGATACCTGAGAAAATACTTGGTTTTGCGAAAATAACAGAACGCTACAGATAAATAGTGGTAAGAATTTTTTCATTTTTTTTATTTTTTACAGTCCTAAGACGTTATAAAATTAAATAAAATTGCACACAAGTCAAAATAAATAAAAAGTTACATTTTTATTATTGGATGAAGGACAATTTTAAGTGGGTGTTATTCTTTATTACGCGCCTTTAATTTGCTTTTAACTACTTCGAATAACATCGGTAAAATAGATAGAAATATTATTCCAAGACACACTAAATCTATATGTTTTCTAATCCATTCCACTTCACCAAGAAGATAACCAGCAAGCGTAAGACTGAAAATCCATAAAAAACCACCTAATAAATCAAACAAGAAAAAACGATTGTAATTCATTTTACCTATTCCAGCTGCGAAAGGAGCGAAAGTGCGAACAAAAGGGACAAAGCGTGCCATGATAATAGCTTTTACCCCATTTTTTGCAAAAAACAATTCTGTTTGATCGAGGTATTTTTTATTTACAATAGGTTTCGCTCGAAATTTCAATTGAAATACGCGCAAACCAATTTTTCGTCCAATCCAATAATTACAATTATCACCTAAAACAGCTGCAATAAGTAATAAAATGAGCAAGTAAGCTAAATTTAATTCACCTGAAGCGGCAAAGATGCCAGCGGTAAATAAAAGCGAATCGCCGGGTAGAAAAGGCATGGCTACCAAGCCTGTTTCAATAAAAATAACTAAGAATAAAATAACATAAATGGCTGATGAATAGTTTTCAAAAAACCAACTAAAATCTAATTTGATGATGTGCTGAAATATGGTAAAAAGTTCGTTGAAAAAGGCCATGTTAATCTAGTTGAATGGTGGGGTCAATTAATTCTTTCCAAGCTATTATTCCTCCTTCAATGACAGACACATCGGTAAAGCCAAAACATTTTTCTAAAAAAATGGCTACTGCCTCCGCTCTTTTTCCTGACTTGCAAATTAATACTATTGGGAGTTTATTATCTAAAGTTGCTATTTTTTCAGCTATTTCTGCCATTGGAATGTTTAGAAATCCATTGTTTCCATATTGAAATTCATAGGTTTCTCGTACATCAATTAATTGAATCGGGTTTTGTGATTGAATAAATGTTTGTGCTGCTGCAGGGGTAACTAATTTCATATGGGTAGCAAAATTAATAGAACTATAGAATTTACAGCAATCGATCGTCAATTTCTTTTTTTATCAGTTCCAAGCATGCTGAAATACTTAGCTCCGCAGTTTTAAGATGTAGGGTAGGATTCAAAGGGATTTCATAGGTGCTGCTAATGCCTGTAAATTGCTGGATTGTTCCCTCATTCACTTGCTGGTACAAGCCTTTAACATCTCTTTGCTGACAAATGGACAATGGGCAGTCACAAAAAACTTCGATAAATCGATCGCTTCCAATAATTTCCTTTGCGAATTGCCTATCTGCTTCAAATGGAGAAATAAGGGAAGCAATAACGGATATTTTCGAGTCATTTAATAAGTTGGAAAGTTCTGCTGTACGTCGTATATTTTCTTTTCTACTTGCGTCGGAAAAATCGAGGTCTTTGTGTATCCCTTTGCGTAATTCATCCCCATCTAAATTAATGATGGGCCAATTTGATGTTTCTAAATCCGCTTTTAATTGTTGGGCTAAGGTTGTTTTACCAGAGCCGGATAGACCTGTAAGCCAAATTGTTATTGATTTTGGAGTAGAATTTCCTTTCATTTATTGAAATTAATTAACATCCATTAATAAATCGGAGTCATAAAGTTGTCCAGGTGAAACCATTAGTTCGTTGTAGGGGATGTCATTGCCATAACGCTCCAACATGGTTTTTCGAATTAACGGTGCATCAATATTAAATTCTCTTAATTCTTTTGGTTTTACCAGCGTAATCTTTGCTATTTCATGGTATATTTTCCAAACATATTCAGAACAATACATTTCCTTATCTGTCCATGAAAAATAACTATCGTAATTTTTTCCAAATTGCTTTTGTGCATAATCCCGCATAGATTCCCAACTTTCACTCATTAAAATGCCACGATCGATGAGTCTGCGAATTTTATATTTTTCTCCCACGCCACTTTTTATCCAATCGATTAATGGTCGTTTTCCAACGGGCTGAACTGCTTCATAGACATAGGGTACTCCATTTTCAATAAAAATAATTCCGCAATGCGAAAAAACGGAATTGGTTGCCAATTCAACCGCTTTACTTTGCTGCGATTTGGAAGATTGAAAAATGATGTCTCCATCTTTTATCTCAGGAATACTATTGACAATTGCCTTAGATACTTTGTCTTGTTTTTGTTTTGTGTTTTTAAGAGCAAAAGAAACAGTAAAAATAAATCCACTTAGTATGGTTACAAAGAAAAAAACGCTGTAAATACTGTGCTTTATATTTTTCATTTAAAATTCATTTGTTCAAAAATAGGGATTATTTTATTTAGAGGTGCTGTAATCTATAAAACCAATCTGACTGGTCGCTTTCTCACCACAAAATCTTTTTGTCATGATATTAACTGAAAATACATGCCAAAAAGCGAACTAGTGCCTATTTTTTCGCTGGATTGCATCCAGCGTTAAAAATAGTTAACCCCTATGGGGTTATAGAACTTTCTAGCCCATCAAAATAATATTAACTCCATAAATAACGAATTCCTTTCACTAAAAAACATTATCCTTATCTTTACGCCGTAAATTAATATTATGAAACTACTCGAAAACAAAATTGTACTTATTACTGGCGCTTCAAGAGGAATTGGAAAGGCGATTGCTCAAGAATGCGCGAATCAAGGTGCAACGGTTCTTTTTACTTATTTATCATCAGAAGAAAAAGCAACTGCTTTAGCTGCGGAATTAAGCGCTTCAGGAAGTACCGCTAAAGGATTTCGTTCTGATGCTTCCAATTTTAATGAGGCACAGAAATTAGTGGAGGATATCGTCGCTGAATTTGGAACAATCGATGTTCTCGTAAATAACGCCGGTATAACAAGGGATTCCCTTTTGATGCGAATGAGCGAAGAGCAATGGGACGAGGTTATAAATACCAATCTGAAATCTGCTTTTAATTTAACGAAAGCTGTGCAACAACCGATGCTGAGAGCTCGAAAAGGTTCGATCATAAATATGTCTTCAGTTGTTGGTGTTAAGGGAAATGCCGGGCAATCAAATTATGCGGCTTCGAAAGCTGGATTAATTGGTTTTACAAAATCTATTGCCGCTGAATTAGGTTCTAGAAACATACGATGCAATGCCATTGCGCCTGGATTTATTGAAACGGAAATGACAGAGGTGTTGGATCAAGCAGTGGTGGAAGGTTGGCGTAAGGGGATTCCTTTGAAAAGAGGAGGTAATCCCATTGATGTCGCCAATGCTACAGTATTCCTTGCCTCAGATATGTCTGCTTACATCACTGGACAAACATTAAACGTTTGCGGTGGTATGTTAATGTAATAGAAACTATGAATATAAGACCTCGGAGAAATAGAAAGTCGCAAGCCATTCGAAATATGCTTGAAGAAACTAATTTGGGTGTGCAACATCTAATTTATCCAATTTTCTTAAAGGATGGAAAAAATATAAAGGAGGAAATAGCTTCGCTTCCAACCAATTATCGCTGGTCCTTGGATTTGTTGATTCCTGAAATTGAAGCATGCATGAAATTAGGGATCTATTCCTATGACATTTTTCCAGCTGTTGATGATACCTTGAAAGATAAAATCGCATCGTATAGTTATGCGGAGGAAAATTTTTACCTCCACGCAATTCGCGATTTAAAAGAAAGGTTTCCTGAAATTGTGTTAATGAGTGATGTTGCCATGGATCCTTATTCGTCCGATGGTCACGATGGATACGTGGAGAATGGAAAAATAATAAATGACATTAGTTTGCCGATCTTAGCCAGAATGGCTGTCGCACAAGCGCAAGCTGGTGTAGATATCATTGGACCATCGGATATGATGGACGGCCGCGTTGGTTATATCAGGGAAGCGCTAGATTTAGCTGGGTATGCGGACACCAGTATTATGTCTTACACAGCAAAATATGCCAGTGCTTTTTACGGACCATTTAGAGATGCGCTCAACTCAGCACCAAAATCAGGCGACAAAAAATCGTATCAAATGAATCCTGCCAATAAGCGAGAAGCATTAATAGAAGGACAACTAGACATGGATGAAGGAGCCGATATGTTGATGGTTAAACCGGCATTAAGTTACTTAGATGTTATTCATGTGATGAAAGAAAATTTCCCGCTTCCAATTACCGCGTATAATGTAAGTGGCGAATGTGCCATGGTAATTGCAGCAGCTCAAAAAGGCTGGTTAAACTATGAGTTAGCTGTTTCGGAGATTTTACTTAGTATTCGACGTGCTGGTGCAGATGGTATTTTGACTTATTTCGCAAAGGATTTTGCGCAATTTAATAGAAAGTAATTATTTATATATGACAAGCTATTATATTGATAAACAATGGATAGGTTTAAATTTATTCGAAGAAATTATAGCCTCTAATTGCCCGGTTTATTTGTCTGACGCTGCCGTGCTGGGGATTCAAAAATGCCACGATTATTTAGCTGAAAAGATGGAAGATTCAGCTGCAATTTATTATGGTATTAATACGGGATTTGGATCCTTGTGTGATACGATGATTTCAAAAAGCGATCTATTCACTCTACAACGAAATTTGCTTGTTTCTCATGCCTGTGGCATGGGGGATGAAGTGCCAAAAGATATTGTCCGGAGGATGCTTTTATTGAAAGTGATGGGCTTGTCGCAAGGCTATTCGGGAGTGCAAGTGGAAACTATTGAACGTTTACTGTTTTTTTACAACAAGGGTATTTATCCTATAATTTATCAACAAGGAAGTCTTGGTGCTTCGGGAGATTTAGCGCCTTTGGCGCATTTATCATTGCCGCTAATAGGTGAGGGGGAAGTTGAATTTGAAAACACCCGTTATTCCGGCGAAGCGATCAACAAGAAATTTAATTTAGCGCCGATTACTTTACATCCAAAAGAAGGATTGGCACTTTTAAATGGGACACAATTCATGTCTGCCTACGCCACTTTTGCCATTCATAAAAGTTATGATTTATGGAACAAATGGAATCATATTGCTGCACTTTCCCTTGAGGGATTTGATGCTAAAATAGATCCTTTTAATCCGGGAGTACATGCTTTAAGACACCAAGTTGGTCAACTAGAGACGGCGAAAATAGTTAGGGAACTTTTAGCAGGAAGTCAACTTATTAAGCAGCCTAAAATACACGTTCAAGACCCTTATTCATTTCGATGTATCCCACAAGTTCATGGCGCAACAAAAGACACGATTGACCATTGTTCAAGCATTGTGGAGCGGGAAATAAATGCCGTTACTGATAATCCAATGGTGCTGCATGAAACAGACGAAATTGTGAGTGCAGGAAATTTTCATGGACAACCTTTAGCGTTGATCTTGGACTTTTTAGCAATTGCGCTTTCGGAATTAGGAAGTATTTCTGAACGAAGGACGTATAAATTGATATCAGGAAATAGGGGGCTTCCGGCCTTCCTCATAGCAAACCCAGGATTAAACTCGGGATTGATGATCGTTCATTATACCTGCGCCTCCATTGTTAGCCAGAATAAGCAATTGTGCAGTCCTGCTTCGGTAGATACCATTGATTCAAGTAATGGCCAAGAAGACCATGTGAGCATGGGAGCCAACGCAGCAACCAAATTATTCCGAATCATAGAAAATTGCTATTCCATTATGGGGATTGAGTTGCTTAATGCTGCTCAGGCAATGGAATTTCGAAAACCCCTGAAAACGTCCATTTCTTTGGAGAAATTATTCGCTGATTTTCGTATGGATGTAGCGAAATTAGAGATGGATAGAACAAGTTACCCCGATATGCAATTAGCAAGAAATTTTGTAATTAATAAAATGAAAATATGAACGAAGTAGACAAAAATGTAAATTTTGATGAGCCAATCATCCAAGATAAAATGCCTAAATTTTTACGTGTTTTAGGAATTTTAACATTAGTAAATACAGGATTGGCTATTTTAGGCGGGATTTTTTCTATTGCAGCGGGGAAGCCATCTGAAAAAGAAATTCTCGCATCGAAAGTGGAAATTGCAAAATCCATCGTTGAAATGAAGAAAGCGAATTTGGAGTATTTTGTGGACTTATTGCAAAAGATTGAAGGGATTTCAGACGCTATGTATGCTAATTTCTTGATGTTTAATGTATTAGCCGTTGTTATCGCAGGAATTGGCGTTACAAGTGCTGTAATGATGTTTAAAAGAATGAAACTTGGTTTTCATTGTTACATCATTTATTCCTTCTTATCAATTTTGTCTGTTTACGCATTTGTTGCCCCATCGAATGTCCCAACGATTCTAATTGTTGCAAATACAATCCTTTCTGGATTATTTGTCTTTATGTATTCCCGTAATTTGAAGTGGTTAACGAAATAGGTTAAAATATTTTTCCTGGATTCAAGATTCCATGTGGGTCAAATACTTTTTTTATCGAACGCATTAAATCAATGCTTACCTCTGAAAAGGCAATGTCCATATAAGATTTTTGCACCAATCCTATTCCATGTTCTCCGGAGATTGTTCCTCCCAAACGTACCACCTCGGTGAATAATTCACGAATAGCCACAGTTAATTCCTTGTCCCAAAATTCATCACTTAGATCTCCTTTAAGAATATTGACATGTAAATTCCCATCTCCAGCATGGCCGTAACAAACGGACTGAAAACCATATTTCTTACCGATTCGCTTGATATGGTGCAGCAATTCAGGAAGCTGGTATCTTGGCACTACCGTATCTTCTTCTTTGTAAATGGATTGCGCTTTTACCGCTTCGCCCGCTTTTCGACGTAAGGTCCAAAGGGTTTGTTTTTGAGCCGCTGAATCTGCAAATAAAATTTCATCGTGTTCGAATGTCTCCAGAACGGTCATTATTTTTTCACAGTCAATCATCAGTAGCTCAGGATCAAATCCATCCACTTCAATCAATAAGTGTGCGGCATGATTATCGGCTATCGGGATGCTAACTTCCCCGATGAAGTTTTGCGTCCAAATAAGCGCATCTCTTTCCATGAACTCTAAACCGCTTGGAGTGATTCCCGCCATAAAGATGGCAGAAACCGCTTTACACGCTTCTTCCGCATTGTAAAAGGGAACGAGCATTAATAAATCATGCGTTGGATGAGGAATTAATTTGAGTACAATTTTGGTAACCACGGCAAGCGTTCCTTCCGAACCAACAATTAACTGGGTAAGATTATATCCTGTGGCATTTTTTAGCACGTTGGCGCCCGTCCAAATGATTTCCCCTGTTGGAAGTACTACTTCTAAATTGAGTACATATTCGTTCGTTACGCCGTATTTTACCGCTTTAGGTCCACCGGAATTTTCAGCAACATTTCCACCAATCGAGCAAGAACCTTTACTGGCAGGATCTGGGGGATAAAACAAGCCTTTTTCCTTCACGGCATCTTGCAGCACCTGCGTAATCACGCCAGGCTCGGTCGTTACTTGGTGATTTTCCTCGTCAATGTGTAGAATTTTATTGAATTTTTCCATCGAAAGCAACACGCCACCGAAAATGGGCAGTGCACCGCCGCTGAGACCTGTTCTAGCACCAGCGGGAGTTACAGGAATTTTATTCAAATGACAATAGGCGAGGATCGCGCTTATTTGCTTTGGGTCAGAAGGTTTTAATACAATATGCGGTGGAAACGACAAATCTTCTGTTTCATCGTGGCCGTAGTGCTTTAAGTCCGTATCTAGGAGCGATAATTGGTCACCTACAATCGATTTAAAAAAGTCAATATCTTCAGTTCGTATCATTCGGGGCAAGGATCGTTTTTATCAAGCGAAAATAATCATTATCAAGGTTTATTGTTTCGCTAGAAGCTATTTTATTAATTTGATGGTCTTAATAAAAGAAATGAGTAACAAGCGAAGTCAGCACATTCGCATCAACTATTTTTCCAATTAGATAGGAATTTTGCATTGATTTTTAAGGTGATAAGTAAAAATTATCACTATTTTAGCTTAACGCAATAAACCTGCGCATATACTACCAAATAGGTGTGCTTGAGGAAGGTTTGTAGCGTGTATAAGTAAGTAAATATTAAAATTACAAAATGCAAAAAAAATTCTTTTCATTACGATTAATTGCCAGTGTAATTAATCTATTATCTTGGTGTATGCTAATTCTAGCACTCTTAGAGGCTTTTTTCTTGATTGCTCTCAGTGAAGGTGTGGACAAATTGTCTCGTGAAGCTCCTGAACTATTTATTTTCATCAAAGCACTAAATGCTGGTTTAGGGTTGAACGCTATAATTATATTAATCACTGGGCTGATATCTTTTGTATTGCTTAATAGTGTTTCAGAGCGAATTAGATTATTTATTGAAATAGAGGAAAACACAAGGGTAATTAATCAAAATCTCGGCAAGATTACAAAATTGTTAGAGAAAAAATTTGATCTAAATGCTGAGGATGTTGATGAAAAAATAAGCATTATTGATAAGATAACTTATTGGGGCCAGATTATCCCAATTGTAATCTCCATTCTTTTCTTTCTTTTTATTTTAAACCAAATACCTAAAGGTATTAGTCAAAACAATTCTGGCGATAGAGAAAATACTGAGTCTAATGATAGTTTAAGCGTAAAAAATGAAATAATTTGGGAAGGTCAAAATAATCAAGGGTCCACGTCCATTTTCAAGAAAACAAGCAAAATTGAATGGATAGAAACAAATAAAGGAGAAATATATTATTATGATGAAATAACCAATGAAAATGGATGTTATACATTGAAAGATAAAAATCGAGTAGGTGTTTTTATTTATTTGACTGCAGATAAAGCCTACTATAAGGACAACAATAATACTGAGTGGCTTTTTATTTATTTTGGACAATTTAAATGAATAGTTTTTACCGCCAATTAACATTTACTAACAGCGTGCAAGCGCCATAACCCTGCCGCAGGCGCAACCCAAAAAGGGTACGCGCCTGTTCGCGAAACGTTATGCGTCATGCTTTAGAAGAAACCACTCACTTGAAACAGCCTAATTGAGAACGAGAAATGATTGAAATAAAAAAATATTTCCAAAAAATGGTTCCTATTTCTGAAAAAGATTGGGAGTTCTTTTCATCTAAACTTATAAGACGTGAATTTGCCAAAAATTCAATAATTTTAAAAGTAGGTCATAAAGAAAACTACTTATCTTTTATTGAGAAGGGAATTGTTAGAAAATGTATTCCACAAGAATTTGATGATTTAACTTTTGAATTTGCATTCGTCAATAATTTTGTGTCCGCATATGATTTTTTCTTGACACAAGAACCATCAACATACCAGTTAGAAACCCTAACAGACACTATACTCTGGAGTGTTTCGTATAATGACTTAGAAATAATTTATGACAAAACGGAAATTGGCAATACAATTGGAAGATTGGCAAGCGAAGACCTGTTTATGAAAAAATCTAAGCGAGAATTATCTTTATTAATCCAATCTGCCCAGGAACGTTATTTGAACTTATTTACAGAAGAGCCTGAATTGTTGCAATTTATTCCATTAAAGTATATAGCCTCTTATATTGGAGTAACGCCACAGGCACTAAGTAGAATTAGGAAACGTATTTCTTAACCCAAGTTCATTGTTTGAATTTTAGCTTATTAGTAATTTTGTAACTCATTAATTAAAAAAGAGTAATGGAAAAATTATTATTATTGTTAGTATTATGTATCGTTGTAGCAAATTCGGTAATTGCCCAAGATTTAAGCCCTTATCATCATATTATAAAGGGAATTGTTAGGAAGAACTTCAAATCTATAACAGAGCACAATTATGACGAGGTTTTAAAGGGAGTTTCTAATAAAGAATTAGAACATACTTTTGCAGGAGATAATTGCTTGGGTGGTACACGCCATGATAAAGAAAGCTTAAAAAGATGGTTTGAAAGAGTGGGAATTGTACTTCCAGACCTTAAATTTGAGGTGACAGACATTCAGGTTAAAGGAAATCCAGCCAAAACCCTTGTTATTGCAAGGTGGACAGCAACTTGTCATTTATTAAATGGTGAACCCTACATAAATAAAGGAGTTCATTTTATCACATTGAAATGGGGAAAGGCTGTTAAATTTGATGTTTATGAAGATACTAAAACTGTATCTCATGGTTTAGATGTTCAATTTGAATCAGGTATCAAGGAAGCTAAGGCTCCCAAAATTGAAAGCTAAAAATTACATCTAACATAAACAGCTATGGCAATTGGTACTTTTGATTGAATTGGATTAAAAAATTGGACAACAGTATAATAGCACTACCGCATAACACTGGTTTGGCTACATGTCGACGATCTTGCTTCGAACAACAATGAATTTGAAAGAAAATAACTTTAACTTTGGTATAACTTTTTATTTTAAAGGTGGGCCGAGCGCTTGGCAGTAAAACGATATGTTTAATATATTTGCCTTTGATACTGCTCCGCAGTGCATAAAACAATCATGAATAAACGAACAAAAAGTACAAAATGAAAACCAAATTAACGCTACTGCTTCTCGCCGTAATTTTAGTGAATAAATTATGCGCACAGGACACATTAAATGTTCTTTTTTTAGGGAATAGTTATACATCATATAACAATTTGCCCCAACTTGTTCAAAGTCTTTCTAGTTCAGCTGGAAAAACGTTGAACATTGATTCAAATATGCCCGGTGGATTCTCTTTATCAGGTCACGCAAATGATGCGATAACTTTTTCAAAAATTAGTCAAGGAAACTGGGATTATGTCATTTTACAAGAGCAAAGTCAAATCCCAACGATAGATTATTATCGCTATAACGATATGTATCCCGCCATAACAAGTTTAAAATCACTTATTGAACAATACAATCCCTGTGCGAAAATAATCACTTATATGACGTGGGGAAGACGATATGGCGGTCAGCAATGTGGTTCAGGCATGACCTATTGTAGTCCAGTGTTTGTTGATTTTAACCATATGCAGGATTCGTTGACAAGTGCTTATAATGAGATCAGTAATCAACTCAATATTCAATGTGCCCCAGTTGGCGTCACTTGGCAGAATATTTTGAATGACACAACATTCATTCTTCATAGCAATGACAATAGTCATCCAACTATTGACGGTAGTTATGTTGCAGCCTTAACCATTTACAGTTCAATTTGGAAAAAGCCATCAAACGGCTTAGCATTCAATGCTGGATTAACCGCGTCTCGTGCGCTATATTATCAGCAGATGTCCGATAATACCCTATATAATAGCCAAAATGATTGGAACTTAACGATTAATAATCCGCTTGCCAACTTTAGTTATTCCACAAATGGCAACACCGTAACATTTACCAATACATCTTCTTCGAACATGAACAACCCAATGAATTATTTCTGGGATTTTGGGGACGGGAACACATCCGTTTTAGTAAACCCAAGCCACACGTATGTATCAGCTGGGATTTACTCCGTAAATTTAATGGTTACGGATTGCATTTTTTCAGACTCAGTAAACTTTACTGTTCAATTAGGCACAAATGGTATTCATGAAAATGCAATGGATCAAATAGGAATATATCCTAATCCTTCAAACACCTACTTATATTTTGATTATGGAAAGCTCAATATCATCAATGGTTATAATTTGATTATAAAAAATGCCTTGGGGCAACAAGTCTTTACGAAAAATATTACGTCACAAACAGATTGTTTGAATTCAACAACTTGGGGTGGAAACGGACTTTATTTTGCACAAGTCGTTGACTCGCAAGGAAATACCATCGAATTAAGAAAAATCATACTTCAATAGTCCATTAGCGTTAAATGATGAAATTCCTATTTTTCCTGATGCTAGTTTTTATTGTTTCTTGCAGAAGCAATTAATAAATAATTAGGCAAAACTTATTTTATGGGAAGGTACTTTGTCTTTATTTAGAATTCGCAAATACACAATGGAAACTAACCTTATCGCAAAAAATACTATATTTAAAATTCAATAAGCGCAGATCAAAATTAATAGAAACCAATTGAGATAGAATTATGGAGAAAACGTTGAATTCAGATCGTGTTTATTTTCAGAATCTTGATGTCATTCGATTTATTGCAGCCTTTATGGTTGTTCTTGTTCACGCCTATGAAGCATGGTGTGGTTGGTATGGTCAAATTGGCATACTTTCCAATGGAACATACAAAGAGCTAAGCTACGGCGGAAAATTTGTTGACACCTTTATCCGGAACCTAGGAATAGGAGTGGACATAT
>CAJAII010000075.1 GCA_903939755.1 uncultured Flavobacteriales bacterium
GTTACTGATGTCAATCTATGTAGCTCAACAACGACGATTATTGTTACACAACCAACAGCCCTTACTAGTGCTTCGGTTATTACAACACCGATTGCTTGTAATGGCGGATCTGCTGTTGTAACTGTTTCTGCTACAGGTGGGACTGCTCCTTACTCAGGAACAGGAACTTTCTCTGTCGTTGCTGGAACCTATACCTATACCGTAACTGATGCTAACTTATGTAGCTCCACTACGACTATTGTTGTTTCTCAGCCATTATTATTAACTATAAATGCAACTATTACATCACCGATTTTATGTAGTGGTGGAAGCGCTGTTGTTGGTATATCTGGTAATGGAGGGACAGCACCTTACGTAGGTACTGGATTATTTAGTGTTGTTGCAGGGGTTTATAGCTATACAATCACAGATGCAAATGGATGCTCAGCGTCAACAAGCATTAACGTTATTCAACCAACGGTATTGAGTGTCGCAATTTTAGGACAAGATGTTGTTTGTTTTGGTGCTAATAATGGTCAAGCAAGTACCAATGTGATAGGTGGAACAGCTAATTATTCTTATTTATGGTCAAATTCAAGTATCAACAATAACATAACAGGATTATCACCTGGTACATATTCAGTTATCGTAACAGATGCAAATGGATGTGTGGCATATGACACAGTTTTAATAAATGAACCACCTCAACTATCAGCCAACTCCACCTTAGTTACTCCTATTTTATGTAATGGAGGAACAGCAACAGTGAATGTGACGGCAACAGGTGGCGTTGGACCTTATTTTGGAGTCGGTTTATCAAATGTACTAGCTGGAGTCAATAATTTATTAGTAACAGATATGAATGGCTGTACTGCCACGACTACCATAACGATTACTCAACCTACACTATTGGTTCCAAATTCAATTGTTAGCAGCCCAATATTATGTAATGGAGGCTCTGCAATCGTTACCGTTTCAGCTACTGGTGGTATTGCTCCATATATTGGAACTGGAAACTTCACTGTAATTGCTGGAACATATAACTATACCGTAACAGATGCAAATGGGTGTATAGCAATGACAACAATTACCGTAACACAACCAGCCTTGTTAACAGCGAGTATTAATGCTACAAATGTAACTTGTAATGGCGCAAATAACGGACAAGCATTAGCAGTAATAAGCGGAGGGACACCTGGATTCACGTATCTTTGGTCTAATTCACAAACAACAATTGGAATATCGCCATTGGTACCTGCTACCTATTTTGTGTTAGTAACCGATGCGAATGGTTGTACGGCAAATGCAACAGCTACAATAACGCAACCGGCTGTATTAACCATGACAACTGCTCAAACAAATATTTTATGTTTTGGCAATGCTACTGGAACAATTACAATTTCCCCATCCGGAGGAACTTCACCATACTTCTATCTATGGAGTAATGGTATGACCACACAAAATTTAACGAATATACTTGCAGGAACCTATTCATTAGTATTGACCGATAATAATGGATGTACAATTAATGGATCATTCACTTTAACGCAACCAGCCACAGCAATTACAGCATCAGAAACACACGTCAATGTACTCTGTTTTGCTAACAATACCGGTGCTATTGATTTAACAGTTAGCGGAGGAGTTCCAGGATATACCTATTTATGGTCTAATTCAGCCACAACCCAGGACTTAATAAATTTAATCGCCGGAACATATACAGTTTTAATTACAGACCTCAATAACTGTTCACTTATTGTGCCTGTGCAAATAACACAACCAAGTGGTGTTTTAACGATTAACTCAACTGTAACCAACGTAACATGTTTTGGATATAACGATGGTCAAATCAATGTAACCATGACAGGAGGAACAGCACCTTACACCTATTTTTGGTTAGGAAGTGGAGCAACAACAGAGGATCTTACTAATGTATCGCCAGGAAGCTATACAGTAGCCGTTACCGATAATAATAACTGCGTAACATCTGCAACTATTACTGTTAATCAACCGAGTACACCATTAAGTGCTAGTATATTACAAAATCCTATTTCATGTTATGGATATAATGACGGACAACTATCCGCAATTGGTGCAGGAGGGACAATTCCATACACCTATCTTTGGAATACAGCACAAACAACCTCTGTTATTAGTTCATTAGGCGCTGGAGGCTATACGGTTACCATAACAGATGCAAGTGGATGTCAATCAAGTATATCTGACTTCCTTACTAATCCAACACCATTTATCGCCAATTTTGCAGTTAGTGACGCAGTAGCCTGTAACCCTGCAACAGTTAATTTTTACAATTCAACTGTAGGAAATTATATTAGTGCATCTTGGACATTAAGCAATGGAACCTTGAGTAACAATCTTAATGGATTCCAAGAGGCATTTAATGCTACTGGTTGTTATGATCTAACCTTAACCGTTGTTGCGGCGAATGGTTGTATTGCAACAAATACAGTAGCAGATGCTGTATGTATAGTAGCAGGACCGACAGCATCCTTCACTTCTACCACTCCAGAAATAGATTTTGAAACAGGAGCTATTACCTTTACGAATACATCAATAAATGAAGATCAAGTTCTATGGGAATTTGGAGATGGAACACAATCAACCATTACCGACCCTACACACTTTTATACAGCGCAAACATATGGTAGCTATGACGTTACATTATTTGCAATAGATTCGAACGGATGTATCGATTCGATTACTCAAACATTCGAATTAAATGATGATTTAAAAGTAAATGTACCCAACTCATTTACGCCTAATGGTGACGGATTAAATGATGAATTTATCCCGATATTCAACATGGCAAATAGTGTTAAAGAGTATCGATTCGAAGTATATAATCGTTGGGGGCAAATCGTATTCGAAACCAACGACATCACATTAGGATGGGATGGAAAATATAAAGGGAAAATTTGCCAAACAGGAACCTACAATTGGATAGTATATTACCAGGATTATGATAAAAATCCTTATAATATTAACGGACATGCTAATCTATTAAAATAATAGTTAATAAATAACTTAACTGTTATTTGTCTCTAAACACCTGAAAATTTTCTAGAATTCTTTATTTTATTTGAAATTATATGGTCATATTCCAACCATAAACATCCTCAATTTCGCCATACTTAACGGCATCCAAGTAGGTTTTTATTCGATTTGATAGTACCCTGGATTCAATTGGCGGCAACTGTAAACTTTCATCTCTATAACCAATTACAGCTATTTGAGCAATTGTAGCAGCTGTACCAGCACCAAAAGCATCTTCTAATTTACCTTCTCTAATCGCGGTAATTATTTCTTCAACTGATACTCTACGTTCTTCAACGACAATTCCCCATTCCTTAACTAACTCAATCAAGGTACGTTTCGTAATTCCGCGTAGGATAGTGTCTGAATCTTCCGAAGGTGTAATTAATTTACCTCCGATCTGAAAGATAATATTCATTGTACCGGATTCCTCAATGTATTTGTGTTCGACAGCATCAGTCCAAAGCAATTGATGAAATCCATTAAGTTGACACTGCTTAGCAGGATATAAGGATGCCCCATAATTCCCTGCCGCTTTAGCCCTACCAACCCCCCCTACTGCTGCTCTAGTGTAATGTTCTTCGATTTTTACACGCACAGGTTCTGAATAATACACTCCAACTGGAGATGTCAAAATCATAAACTTATACGTTTCTGAAGGTTTAATTCCAACAAAATGGTCTGTAGCAAACATGAAAGGACGAATATATAAGGAATAACCTTCTAATGCAGGCACCCAATTTTGATCTACTTCAATTAAAGCTCGTACTGCTTCCAAAAACAATGCTTCTGGTACTTCAGGCATGCACATTCGTTTAGCTGATTCAGCAAATCGATGCGCATTAAGTTCAGGACGAAAAATATTGATCTGTCCTGTTTTTGATTTATAAGCTTTTAAACCTTCAAAAATTGATTGACCATAATGAATTGCAGACATAGCCGGATGCATAGGAATGGCTTGAAATGGAACTATTTCTCCATTCGACCAAGAACCATCGGCATATTCCATTATAAACATATGGTCCGAAAATATCTTCCCAAATTCCAACTTATCCCATTCAACTCCCTCAACCTGAGATTTTTCAGTTAATTGTATAGGAAAACTTTTTGAATTAGTTTGCATAATATTTTTTTTGACGTGCGAAGATACGTTTTATCAATTAGCTTAACAATAATATGTCGAGCTAATTAACCAATTACTTTATCTTTGTTTAATAATCACCAAAGATCCGTGAAAGCAAACGAAATACTTCAAAAATACTGGGGGCATTCATCATTTCGACCCTTACAAGAGGAAATAATTCATGATGTTATTGAAGGTCGGGATTCCTTGGCTTTATTACCAACAGGTGGTGGGAAATCAATCTGCTTTCAAGTCCCTGGGTTAATTCGGGAAGGAATAACAATTGTCATTTCACCCTTAATTGCACTAATGCAAGATCAAGTTCAAAATTTAAAGAAAATTGGTCTTAGAGCAACAGCAATTACGAGTGCGATGACCTATCGAGAAATCGATGTCGCATTAGACAACGCAGTATTTGAAGGGATCGATTTTTTATATGTTTCACCTGAACGATTACAAACAACTCTTTTTATTGAGCGCTTAAAAAAAATGAAAGTTGGCTTATTGGTTGTAGATGAAGCCCATTGTATATCAGAATGGGGGCATGATTTTAGACCTGCTTACACGAAAATTAATCAATTACGGGCCTACATTCCAAATGCTCCAATTATGGCGCTTACAGCCACTGCCACAGAAAAAGTTAGGGAAGATATTATCGCACAATTGGAACTAAAAAAACCAAAAATTCATGAAGCTTCATTTGAACGCACGAATGTTGCTTATCAAATATATAACGTCGATAATAAAATAAATGCAATCATTCATTTTTGCCAAGAACATCCTAAATTAACTGGGATTATTTATTGCAACACGCGAAAAAAAGTTAAAGAACTAGCAGCAGTTCTAATTGGCAAAGAAATTTTATGTCGCATCTATCATGGAGGATTAAATCACGAAGAAAGACGGTCATCATTAGAAGAATGGATGAAAGGTGATAAAAAAATAATGATCGCAACCAACGCTTTTGGAATGGGAATAGATAAACCAAACGTTCGTTTTGTACTGCATCATGATTTTCCTGAAAATTTAGAAGCTTACTTCCAAGAGTCTGGTAGGGTTGGTCGTGATGGCCTATTTTCTAGGGCTATCAGCTTCGTTGAAAATGACGATATCCATCAATTAAAAGATTCATTCATTCAAAAATTCCCAGAACCAATAATCATCACCGGTATCTTTAAATCAATATACAGCTTTTTAAAAATTGCCATTGGCTCTGGTAAAGATGAAACATATCCCATAGATTTAATTGCTTTTTGTAAAACATATAATTTTGAGCTTATCACTGTATATAACGCGCTGAAAATTCTTGAGCTAAACGACAACTTAAGTTTTTCTGAATCTTTTTTTAAACCAACCAATTTAAAATTCACGATTGGAAATTTAGAATTATATAATTTCCAACTTCAACATGAAAAATTTATCCCACTTATCACCTTACTTTCTAGAAATTATTCAGGTATCTTCGATGCATTCAAAGTCATCAATGAATCACAAATTTGTTCCTTCTTAAAAATTAATAATAAAGAATTAGTCAGTCAATTAAGCGCGATGGAAAAGTACGGAATTCTGGAAATAAATTGGCGGACCACACTACCCACATTGACTTTTATACATGAGCGACTTCCTGATGATTACGTAAAATTATCATATGAAATTTTTGGAGAAAGAAAAAAAAATGCCCTAGATAAATTAGCATCCGTAACCCAATTTATTCATTCAACGAAATGTCGTTCGGTACACTTGTTAGCTTATTTTGGTCAATCAACCGTTGAATGCGGTCAATGTGATATTTGTTTGAAAAACAATCCCATAAATAACGAAGAAGACCTATATAATAGTGTTTTAAAAATTCTTAAGACACCAACATCATTCCAGGAACTTTGCACTTTATTACCGTTTGACATTGAAAAATTAAAAATAACTATTCGACTATTACAACATGAAGAAAAAATAACGTTTAAACAAAGTCTTTTTAGTTTGATGGAATAAATGATAAAATCGCTTTTAGCAAAACACATTAAAATAACCCGTTTTTATTCCTCCCCCTTTACCTGGATATTTTGTTTTTATTCCCTCGGCATTCTTTTCGAAAGTGAAATAAACAAAGAATCATACTTTTTTTCTCCCTATTACATTACAATTGTACTTATCCTTTTTTTGATTTTTCGTAAATCTCGTCCCTCCAACCCCTTCCCATTACTATTCATTATCACCCTATTTTTTATTTTAGGACAGGCCAATGTACAACTTCAAAAAAATGAGGGGAGCGGCAAGTCTATAGTAGCAGCTGAACGAGAAGAACGCTATCTAATTTCCATTGAAGAATTTGAAAAAAAAGATTCCGTTACAGCAAAAGCCGTGGGACGTCTTTACTATTTAGACCATAAAAAATGGAAAGATATGGGCGTAAAAACTCTCCTCTATTTAGCAGGTCAACAAGTCAAAAGTCTTTCACAAAATGATCTTATTTTGACAATCGCTAAATTCCAGCCAATTACCAACAAAAATAATCCAGGAGAATTTAACGCAATAAATTTCTGGAAAACGAAAGGCATCACTCATGTTTGCTATTTAAAGGATATCGATATTTTAGAAGTAAAACGTTTTCAAGATAATTGGATCGATAGCCAACTAGCACATTTAAGAAATTCGCTAAGTCAACTGCTAAAAGAAGTACTAAATGGATCAAATTTAGCGATAGCGCAAGCATTAATTCTGGGTGATAAATCATTGTTAGACCAAGAAACACGAAATAGTTTTGGAGCTACGGGTGCGATGCACGTATTGGCTGTTTCAGGGCTACACATTGGGATTATTACGCAACTTTTACTCTACCTCTTTCAATTTTCAAGTAAACTAATCAGTCGAAGAAATGCTGTATTTTTTATCGTTCTAATTCTATGGGTATACGCCTTATTAACAGGGTTTTCGCCTAGTGTCGTTAGAGCCGTATTCATGTTTTCAGTTCTCATACTCTCACAAGAAACAGGCGGTAATTACGCTCCCATAAACGTCCTTTTCTTCACCGCATTTATTCTCATTTTATTTAATCCATTTGTAATATACGACATTGGTTTTCAGCTATCCTATCTAGCTATGCTAGGTATTTATACGCTATATAAACCGATTGCTGCATGGTATATTACGGAGAATAAAATACTCAATTATTTATGGCAAGGATCTGCAATCGGATTTGCCGCTCAAGCGATGACCGTTCCGTTAACACTCTACTATTTTCATCAATTCCCCAATTATTTCGCTTTAACCAACTTAGGAATTATGGGTATATCAACCGTAGCAATGGGATTTGGAATGGGTATTTTTATTCTTCATTATATACCTATTATCGGAAAATTAGCCGGCCTAATTTTAGCATCATCACTCTGGTTAATGTTACGTTTTTTACAATGGGTAGAGCACCTTCCTGGATCAGTTGAATACGGATTTAATGTGCCCTTATACCTCGTACCGTTCTTAATGATTGCTATTTTTTTAATAATCGCAACTGATCGCTCTAGCACCAAATGGAAATTATCTAGTGGCCTATTTATCGGCTTGCTTTGCGTAATTTCCTATAATAGATTCGAGCAACATAAAGAGTCGCACATTTGTTTTTTTAACAACAACCAATTCGCAATGGCAATAAAAATAAATTCCCAAATCGTTGTAATTTATGATTGGAAAAATGCTAAAAAAACAAAACAACTCACTAATATGATTTCTAATTACACCAAATATTATCCTGGAAATGTGTCAATTTTCGCACTAAAAAATGAAAATATTGACATGCAAATCGGGCATAATTACTTGACTGTCAAAAAAGAAAAGTTTGGAAAACTAATTATTCTAAATAATAAAGAGTATCAACTTATAAATTCAGCAGATTATCTTGTAAGTAATGTCACAATTGAAGATGAAAACACCCTATTCATGCCTTGGATTAATCACAAGCAATCACTAGCAATAGGTGCCAAGATTTACAAAATTTAGAAATTCTTTTTATTTTAATAAAGACCTTACTGCACTTGCCGCATTAATGAATCCACCAGAAATTGATACGTCTGTCATTTTTCCAGCTTTTGCACCTGGAATCGTGATATTTTTAGTATAAGGAATTGATGTTTTCATCAATAGTTCCTTCACTTGAACAGCAGTCAATTCAGGGAAATATCCACGAATCATTGCAGCAACTCCAGCAGCAGCAGGGCAAGCCATACTCGTTCCTGAAGCGTTACCATAAGCATTATTAGGTATGGTTGAATAAATATCTACTCCAGGAGCAAATAAATCAACTGTTGTTGCACCGTAATTAGAGAATTCAGCAATTAACTTTTTAGGATCTTTTGATGAACTGCTTGCTCCTACTTCTAACCAATTATTTGCAATCATACCATCGTTGAAAATTCTAGTTGGATAGGAGTCTTGAAGGTCTTTATTTTTTGCATCATTCCCTGCAGCATGAACAAAAAGCACATCATGAATAGCCGCATAACGAATGGCTGCATCGATGATTTCTTTATTTGGTGTGTAATATTTACCGAAGGACATATTAATTATTTTGGCCCCATTATCAACCGCATAATAAATCCCATTTGCAATATCCTTATCACGTTCATCCCCATTTGGCACAACACGAATAACCATAATTTTTGCATTGTCAGCAATTCCCTCTATTCCAATTCCATTTCCCCTCTTCCCTGCAATGATTCCAGCAACATGAGTACCATGAAAGGCATCAGGTCCTTGATACCTATTACAACCGTAATATTTTTCAGTTAAATCACTCGGATTATCACCCACTAATGCAATACGTAAACTATCATCATGAATATTTGCCATTTTCTTTTGACCTTCCGACATTGACATGGCCGAACTAATTTCCTTTTCAAGATCTTCAGGTTTGAATGCTATTAAAATACCTTTCATACGGCTCTTTAATTTGGTTTCCATTTCATTTTTAGGACTATATGCTTTATTTGTCGCCTTTGAAAAAACACCGTTGGACGCTAATTTTACACTTTCAATATAATTGGCAAATACCCGAAGTCCTTCCGTTTGACGGGCAGAATTAGCAAGTTCATTTAAATAAGTTGCTTTCATTTCTTTATATTTCTTGTAACGTTCAGCTTCAGTAGCAGACAAATTGTTCGTGTCTTTGTCTTTAAAATAGCGATTGTCACTATGATACATTCTTGATAATTCAGAAGTCTCATCCGAAACATCTCCACCAGGGCCACCTAAAAAAGACCAACCATGAACATCATCAATATATCCATTCTTATCATCATCAATTCCGTTTCCTGAAATCTCATCTTCATTATTCCATATTACCTCTTTCAAATCAGGATGTTCGGTATCTACTCCACTGTCTATTACAGCTACAATAACCTCTTTGGCTTTTTTGCCCATTAATAATTTATAAGCTTCTTCAGCACCTACACCATAAATTTTATCGTTAACAGGATCTTTTAGGTACCAATTTGCAGGTGCTTTTTTTTGTCCGAAAACACTAACATAATATCATTAGGAAAAAATCATATAAAAGTAAATCCTCACA
>CAJAII010000076.1 GCA_903939755.1 uncultured Flavobacteriales bacterium
AATAGCGGAGATATCATCAATTGTTGCGCCATTGGACCAGCTGTAGGTATAAGGTGGTGTTCCTCCCGAAACGCCCATGTTAATAGCACCGGAACTTTGTCCAAAACACCCAACTGGGGTTACCACAGCAGAATTAGTGAGTGGGGCTGTGGGTTGATTCACGGTGACAGAAAATTGGGTCACACAGGCATTAATATCGGTAACAAAAACGGTGTAAATGCCAAAAGGTAGATTAGCAATATCTTGTGTGGTAGCACCTGTACTCCAACTGTAGGTATAGCCAGGCGTTCCTCCAATGACAGAAAGATCAATAGACCCTGTGGCATCCCCATAACATCCTACATTAATATGTGTTTCGGACGGTGTGATGGGAATTGGTGGTTGAGTTACAATGGTAGTTAGGGTATTGGTACACCCGTTAATGTCGGTAACAAGCACGTTATATGTCCCTGCAGTTAAACCCATCACATCAGAAACCGTTGCCCCATTACTCCAGGTATAGGTGTAGGGAAAAGTACCTCCACTAGTTGTTAAATCTATTGAGCCACTAAAGCCACCAAAACAAATGACATTGGTTGGAATAGAGCTCATAGCGATGGGAATGGGTTGGGTAAGGTTAACCAAAGAGGTGGCAATACATCCGTTGGCATCAGTAACCGTAACCGTTGTTGTTCCAATGTTTAATCCAGTGGCTATCGCTGTGGTTTGCCCATTCGACCATACATACGAATAAGGTTGTGTACCACCAATCACATTCACAGTTGCTGTTCCATCAGAAGCATTGAAACAACTGATTTGTTGTCCATTGTAATTGGAAGTCACAACTGCATTGGCGACTAATAAATTTGGTTGGGTGATGGTATAAGTCGCGGTAGAATGACAAGTTAAATTATCATTTACAGTTACTGTGTAATTTCCAGGAGATAAACCATTTATTACTGCACTCGTACTTGAATTGCTCCAAAGGTAAGAATAGGGTGGGGTGCTTGAGGCTGAAACAGAAATACTTCCATCATTGGCATTAAAACAGCTAATATTTGTTAAATTGACAAGGGTAATTATAGGATTGGGATCAATTACAACTGTGTCAACAATGTTGTAATAAGTACATGTGCTGCCATTGAATGTAATATTAAGTGAATAGACGCCAGCATTTGCTGCCACCACATTATTTATTGTTGGATTTGCTAAGTTCGACGAAAAACCATTGGGCCCTGTCCAAAAATAATTGGCATAAAGAGAATTTATCATCGAAAACTGCAAGGTATCTCCTATACAGACTTGATTGTGCGAAATGGTTATATCTGGACAAGCGACCGTATTAATTGTTAGTTCATTATTATTATTCGTAGGACAGCCATTGGCGTCATAGACATCAGATGTGCCATTGTTGGTATAAAAATTACTCGATATATTTCCCGTTCCGAAAATATAAGCTTTATTATTAATGGTACTATCACAAGATAAGATAAGGCAATCATTGACCACCACCACTTGGAATTTTATTACGGCACTATCCGCTCCATTGGGGGAATTATTCATGGTGCCGCCGTTCAAGGCATTAGCACCAATATTAACGCGGGTTATAACCACTCGATTGATGGGGTCATACTCTGCTTGATCATCACCAAATCCATCAGTTTTAGGACCAATATAAGGGCCATTCATATATTGAATTGAGCCAGGAACAAAATTGGTACGAATGTCCAAGGTATCGGTCATAAAGGTATTCAAGGATACATCGGACCCTATATTTTTCCCAACCACTCTATATTCTAATACATCACCAGGGTTAACAGATCCGCCATTTAAATCTTGGACATATACAGTAGCTCGAAGATCTGGCTCAAAAATATCAATGGCAGAAGTAAAAGCTCTCGCTAGAATATTCTCAGAAGAGGTACTTACCCTAATTACAGCAGAATTTGCATTGTTTCCAATATAATTTAGACCTGTGTTATTTGGATAGAATATTCCTGCATCATAACCAAGTGTATTGGAGTAATTGGGTTGCCGAAAAGGTGTTAATACAGCATTGTCGGAAATTGTACTGTTAAAAAAATTATTCGTTTGGTGGAGGGCATCTGAAACGTTAACGAATGTTCCAGCACCATTAAACAATAGTTGATCTCCTTGCGAATCTCTATCTCCATCACAAGCGATTACCCCTAATTCAAAGTTAACTGGGCCAGATAATGGGGTGGTAAATCCACTGATAGGAATATCCAACGAATTCCCAGTACTTACGTTCGCAAAACCATCAAATACGGTAAGATTACGCATTGTTTGTAATACATTTTTGTAAACCACAACAATCGACCAGCCTCCCCACATGTTTGATGTTCCTGTGCGCGTAACGAGATCGGCTACGGTAAATCGAGCATTTAAACCTGAACTAACTACCAACGGAGTAATATTTTTGAAGCAGAAATAGCTTGGGTGACTCCAGTTAGCACCATTGATAGTTGGGACATCTAAGGTTTGATCCGCCGTAAAAGGTTGATAGATTCCATTACCAACTTTTACTTTAATTTGATTCCTTGTAGCGTAATTGGTGGTGTTAGCGGCAATTCTTCCTCCCCAATATAAACCAGCCCATAAAATTTCACTGCAATTTGGTAAGGTCAAACTGTCTTTACTTGAGCTAAAAGTGGTTGCATCTCCATCAATGTCAACATAGGACATCGTAAAACTGCCATTTTGATAGTTGCCCGATGGGGGAACTTCACCTTGTGCAGTCGCACAGTTATTTACTCCAGAGCCACATGATACAGAAACATTAGATAGAATTTTTATTCCACCTTTCTGATTAACTTGATATCGAATATTAAACGGGGATACGATTTGGGAACTAACTGAAAAAACAAGTAGGAATAAAAAACTAAAGGAAATAAATAAGTTGATACAGGTCTCTGAACTATATTTTTGCTTTTTAACTATACTTTTTGTTAAGTCTTTTTTTAATTTCATGTTAAATTTGATACGGATATATTATCAATAAGTTGCTTTTATATAAACTATCAATTTTTATTAAAGTTTAATGTTGATGCTTACAGGAAGGTGGTCTGAGTAACCTCCCAAGTATTTGTTTCCAGCGTATGTTCTTTTTGGGACAAGTTGTCCTTTATATTCTTCTATTAAAAAAGGAAATGAATGTATTTTTCCGGAATCATTTATGATGGAAGGTTTACCATTCGATAATCCTTTCGAAATTAAAATATGGTCTAAGATTCCCCATTCATTGTTGTAATTATACGACCCTCCAAATTCCCCACTTGATTTTGTAATCATAGGAGCTAACGTTTTGTTTAAAAGCTGAACTGAATTGTTTTCAGGGTGATCGTTTAAGTCGCCTAGAAGTATGATTTTTGAATTAGGGTCTAAGGTTAAGAGCGAGTCAATAAAATGTCCCACCGTTTCAGCAGCTTTTACTCGTTTGACATCTGTATCATCTGCCCCGCCTCTTCTACTTGGCCAATGATTAACAGTGACATAAAATATAGATTTTTTACTTTGGTATTTTGCCCATAGAATATCCCGTGTGGTAGCTTTTTGTTCACCTGGTAAGACGAACCTTATTTTTCCAGATTCCAATAAAGTTAATTTAGCGCTATCGTAAATCATAGCTAGGTCAATACCTCTTGCATCCGGACTTTCATAATGAACGATACCATAATTTTTAAAATCCTTATGGCTTATAATTTTCCGAACTACACTATAATTTTCAATCTCACTGAAACCAGTAATGATAGGTTTCTTTAACGCCAATAATACTTCCCTGATGTGGGTGATTTTCTCATTAAATTTTTGAGTGTCCCAATTATTTTTGCCACCAGGTAAAAATTCGGCATCGTCATTTTCACCATCAATTGTGTCAAATAAATTTTCTACGTTGTAAAAAGCAATTCTCACGCTTTTTTGAGCAAAAAGTTGATTGCTCAAAACCAACATGATTGCAACTGTAAAAATCGAAATTTTAGTCATAATTTATTAATTTAATAAGTTCCCATATACCTTCTTGTAAACCATTCCAATGAAAGTAGTATAAGTAATAATGTAATCAACCAAGCTAAATCAATTAAAGAAAGGAATACCTTTTCTTCATATTCAACTGCAGTAATATCATTTCGAGCAGCTATCTCGGATAGCGTTTTTTCGTAATCTTTTAGGAATCTATACTTACCATTAGATTGAATTGACAATTGTTTCAAGGTACTGTGATTCGCACTTGAATTATTTTGTTCTAGCTGAATGTCATCAACAATAAAATAACCAGATTTCGAATAAGTTTTTCCTTTAAGTACGGTACTAACTAGCCACGAATATTTACCCGGTGCTAATTTTCCAGCATTTAATTTATAATTCGTTCCGACGACACCAAATTGCGATTTGAAGGTAGTTCCCTTTTCATTCTTCATAACCATTGAAACAATAGGAGTCGATATAGGTTCTAAAGATGCGTTGTAAAATGATGCTGAAACGATAACGGGTTCTTCTTTGGTAAAACGTTTTGGAAAGGAAACGCTTAAACCTTCTCCTTGTCGTTTGAGAAGTAAGTAATTGATAGATTTATTGATGAGTTCATTGAAATTATCATGAGTGCCAGAACGAATAAAATCATTTAATTTCCATTTCCATATTCCTTCTCCGTAGATGACTCCATAATTTTGCTGTGTATTTTTTCCGAAAAAGAAAAGTGGATCTGTTTTAGTAACGCTACCGATTCGTTGGAACAATAAAATATCAGTCGGATTTATGGCTCTAACCGAACCAAATTTAGAAACTAGGGGAGGAAAAAAATCAATAGCTTGCTTGCAACTTTCACTTAATTCGAAGGTGCTAAATGCTGTATTGAATCCAGCAAGTACTTCATCCGATTGATTTTTTGAATTCGAAAGGGCTACGATATTGAGTTTATTACTAGTAGTTGCAGGAGTATTTGGGCCAAGAATGTATAATACCGGAATATGATTATCGTTGAAATAATTCTGAAGTTTAGGATCAAATTGTACGCCCGGTTCATGCCATACAACCAAATCAGGTTTTTTAGCGCTATAGTTCATATCCTTTGTTAAGATATAGGACGATTCAATTGTTTCATTTTGATCTATAGCAGATTTTATGGCGGAAATGTCTGGATGCGGGGCAGTACTCAAAAAAAGCACGCTACTTCTGCTGTCAACTACTTCAACATACAGCAACTGTTCATTATTCTTTATGCTACTTTCGCCTTCGATGACATCAATCTTTACTTTGTATGTTTGAAATCCAGGTGTGTTTGCATCCACTAAAAAAGTGTGCTGATGGAATTGGTGTTTTTCATTAGAATAATTAATTGTTGTAGCGTCTAACATCTTACCATTTTGCCATAGGCTTAATCGCGTTGTTTTATTTTGAAGGCGATTAGCTTCAATATCTACTTCAATTGGAAATTTGTTTTTCAAAAAGACAACATCATTATAGACTGTATTCCGAATAAAATGATCTTTTTTTGCAACTGTATCTCCAATTCCTAAGGTAAATATGGGAGTTAAATTAAGTTTTTCAGCTGCATAGATTGGATTACCGCCAACATTGTAATTACCGTCTGACACAAAAATTAACGCCCCCACATTTCGATTAAAATAGTTGGTGGCTATTGCATCGATACCCTTTTCGAGTGCGCTTGTTTGTTCAGAAAATTTAAAAATGTTTTTTTCTTTGAATTCACTTCCAATGGAATAGGTGCCTAATTCAAATTTATCGCTGAATTTGGTTTTGATTTTTGCTTGAAGCGCGCTAATCTGTTTTTGAATTTGTGCGCTATCATTGTAGGAAAGCATGGATGCGGAATTATCAACTAAGGTAATAAGGACGGGTTTTTCTTTTCGATACGAAGTGTGTTGAAAAATAAGTCCAATTAACAGTAAAAAAAGCAAGAAAATTACACTTGTTCGCAAACCCTTTAATAGCAGTCTAATCGGTTTAGATTGTTGCTTGAACCATTCATTTTTCGCATAAAAATAGACCGTCACGAAGTAGGATGCGAGAAGACATGGGAGGATGAACCAGAGTGAATAATCAGAATTAATCGACATTCTTCAAAAATACAAATTTTCACTTTATGGCAGTTAAAAATTCTTTAGTTTTTTAAGATTTTTAAAGCATAAAAATGCTAGCTTTGTTCAAAATTTAAAGCATGTTAAAAGAAGTTTATATTGTTTCAGCTGTTCGTACTCCAATAGGATCCTTTATGGGCGGATTGTCAAGTGTCTCTGCCACTCAATTAGGAAGTGTAGCTATTAAAGGGGCTATTGAAAAATCAGGGTTAGATTTTGGAGCTGTGGATGAAGTATTTATGGGTAATGTTTTACAGGCTGGCGTAGGTCAGGCACCTGCTCGACAAGCTGCATTAGGAGCTGGATTGAGTAATAATGTTCCTTGTACGACGGTTAATAAAGTATGTGCTTCAGGTATGAAAGCAATCATGTTGGGTGCTCAGTCAATTCTTTGTGGTGATAATCACATTGTAGTTGTTGGTGGAATGGAAAGTATGTCACAAACACCTCATTATTTGGATGGAAGAAATGGCACCAAATTCGGAAATATTTCGATGCTTGACGGCATATCTAAAGATGGTTTATTGGATGTTTATAGCAAAGTGCCAATGGGAAACTGTGCAGAACTATGTGCTAAAGAACATAATATTAGTCGTGAAGACCAAGATAATTTTGCCATCTCCTCTTATCAAAGAGCCGCTGATGCTTGGGAAAAGGGAAAGTTTAACGATGAAGTTGTTCCTGTAAGCGTGCCGCAACGAAAAGGGGACCCAAAAATAGTATCAAAGGATGAAGAATATACGAATGTAGTTTTAGATAAAATTCCAGGTTTGCGTCCTGCGTTTGATAAAGAAGGAACGATAACGGCAGCAAATGCTTCCACCATTAATGATGGCGCATCTGCCTTACTATTAGCATCGAAAGAAGCGATTGAAAAATATAATTTAACTCCTATTGCTAAGCTTGTTTCATATGCTGATGCGGCACAATCACCTGAATGGTTTACTACGGCACCTTCTTTAGCCGTTCCAAAAGCATTGGAAAAAGCAGGCATGGCGATTAGCGATATTGATTTTTGGGAGTTAAATCAAGCATTTTCCGTAGTTGGTATTGCAAACACAAAAATTTTAGGATTAAATCCAGCAAAAGTTGATGTGAATGGTGGTGCTGTAGCTTTGGGTCATCCTTTAGGAAATTCAGGATCTCGAATAATAGTAACACTGATCAATGTGCTAAAACAAAATAATGGACGTTATGGTGGCGCTGCCATTTGTAATGGAGGCGGTGGTGCTTCTGCCATGATTATTGAAAATATTTGATTTAGCTGTAACCATTCACTTGGCGACGGTTTTAATGAAATAATTCCTGTAGCCATGAATCGAATATCCCTCTTAATCACATTGATTTTTCCTTTTGTTTTCAACGCGCAAATGTACATGCGCAAAAAACAAAATTTTGGTGTCTATGCCCAATACAATATTAGTTTGGAGGAAAGAAACAACACCTCCTTTAATCTTGGTATCACCAAACAGTTTGGAAGGTATTTTTTACCTGAGTTTGGCTTCAGAAGCAGTACGATTACCAATCTAAATCGCGAAGATTTAATCACCTCAACCGTTCATAAAAAATATTTGAACTTAGCCCTAATGGCTCGTGTCCCACTATTTACCATTAATGAGCGAAAAAAAGGCCGTTCTTGCCGTGCAGAGGTCGTTGAAATTTTCTTTGCACCCGAAGCGTATTGGAACTTACCACAGACGAATAGTGCATCCAATAGTTTTTTGTCCTATAAAACAGGCCTTGGATTGTACCATGTTCAAAGTGGTTTTGGCAAAAGAAATAAAGCTTGGACCGTTAAATTAGAGGCTTATTATCGAGGTGTAATTCGTCGGCAAATTCAGGATAATTCGATCAATAAAGAAGTGGGTTTACAATTGCGGATTATTCATTATAAAACCTATGATTTTGTGAATTAAGCTACCAACTTCCGCCAGCACCTCCACCACCAAAACTTCCGCCACCAAATCCACCGAAACCGCCTCCGCCACTGTTGTGGCCACCACCGAATCCCCCGCCGAATCCAGTACCCATAAAAAAACCAGCTCCCCCCATTGTCATCCCATTGCCATTTCCACGTTTCCGGAAAATAATCAAAACGATAATTATGATGATGGCAATGATGATTTTTACAAGTAGAGAGCCTTCTGTCTTTTTATTGTAAGTCGCAGAATTATATTCTCCTTTTGATAAAGAACTAAGAACATCTAGCGCATCGTTAAGTCCTTTAAAATGCGCTTCATTTTTAAAATTAGGAATGAGTTCATTCTCAATTATTCTTTTACAGGTAATATCAGGAATGGCACCTTCAAGTCCTCTACCAACAGCGATAAATATTTTTTTATCTCTTTTTCCACCTGTCGGTTTTATTAAAACGACAATTCCATTTTTTTCTTTTTCTTTCCCTACTTTCCAAAGATTACTAATCTTAATGGCATAGTCGGAAACGTCATAATCTCCCAGATCATCTATAATAATCACCGCAATTTCATTAGAGGTTTCCTTTTCAAATTTCTCCAATCGTTTCTCCATCATGATTTCTTCACTTGGTGTTAGAAATCCGATATGATTTAGATCGTTATAAAGTTTGGGAGGGTAAGGAGCATTAGGGATTTGTGACCAACTATTCAAGTAAGTAAAAAGGAGAACAAATAGTATTGATGTTTTTTTATTCATTAATCCAGCGTGATTTCATTACTCAGTTCGTCAATATCGTCGGCTTCGCAAGGGAAGTACTCCTTTAATCTGCTTCCAGATTCCTTCACTGCATTAATTATTCCTTGAGTAAATTGATTTCTTTTAAAGTCTTCTATAAGTTGATTTTTGGTTCCATCCCAAAAGTGAGCCCCCACTTTTTTATCAATCCCCTCATCCCCAAGAATAGCTAGTTTTCGATCTGTAAAGGACAGGTAAATTAGCACGCCATTCCTTTCTTTTGTTGCGTACATTTTCAATTTCTTAAATACTTGAATTGCTCGTTTTAGCGGGTCACCGGCACATTTTTTATCAATATGAACCCTTATCTCACCTGAAGTAAGTTCTTCCGCCTCACGAATGGCATCTTGAATGGCTAAACGATCAGCCTCGTTAATGACTTCATTCGACATCTTAAAAATCTGCTTCCGGTACCTTCTCAGCCCCTTTATCTGCTGAAAAACCTTTTTTTCTAGGGAATGTTTCGTGATTAATAAACATGCTATTGAAAAAGCCTCTAATGTGTGTGTTGTATTCTTTGGTGGCTTGGTTGTATTCGTCCCGCGCGGTTTTGATTCTATTTTCTGTCCCTTCTAATTGGGTTTGTAAATCCCTGAAATTTTCTGTTGATTTTATTTGGGGATAGGCTTCATACATAATATTTATTGCTGTATTTATTTTTTTACCCATAATCTCCAAGTCTTCCGGTGTTTTTGCATTAACAATTCCAGCCCTTGCTTGTGTAACTTGTAGTAGGATGTCTTTTTCATTTTTTGCTGCACCTTTCACTGTTTTTATAAGATTAGGAATTAAATCCGCCCGTCTTTGATAGGCACTTTGTACATTATTCCATTTCTCATCTAGATTTTCTTGTCTAGAGACAGCGCCGCTGTAGGCATTGTAATACATTAAAAATACAATGAGAATTAATCCACCTATTGCAGCGAATATTACATATGATTTTTTCATAATTTATTGTTTTAGCAAAGCTACTTACTTAATTTGTATACAGGAATAATTTTGAACTATATTTATTTAATTCACCTAACTATTTAGCACAATCTCCTTGGTAATTTTTATGTTTAAATTGTATCCAGTATTCCTTGAATTTTTCTTTGGTGACGTATTTACATGTTTTTGGTCTTCCAATACATATCGGGGCTAAATTTTTTATGGTTTCATCAAGTCTCTTTTTTAATAGAAGATCTGCTTGACCACCCCATGATCCGCAGTGTTCAATTCCAGTACTTGCTCCATATTTATCCGTTTTTTTAAAGACCATGTTGATGCAATAAACGACTGTATCTTTCATGTCCATACCCTTCGTTGTAATTTTCGTTTTTTTAAAATCGATGGAATAATAGTTGCCCGCTTTATAGGATGCTTTTAGGAATTTCCCTAGGGTGTCAGCCACGTAATTTGAAAATTGATGTGCCACATCGTTGTACATAACATCCCCCGTGTCTACAAATTCTAAACCCTTGTATGTTCCATTTAAGCCATTTTGATCAATTGTTACGCTGTAATTCGGCTTTCTTTTTATCTCGCTTTTCCGTTCTTCCTCCTTTGTTTTTCTTTTATTCTGCTTGTTGTTGGTCGTATTACATTCCACGAATACCAGTAAGGAGATGAGTGCTATCAAGTAGGTCTTATATTTCATGTTTTATTTTTTTTTGTTTAAAAATTAATCACAATAATGATGAATTACTAATCAATAAGTGGTACCTTTGACTTTACCAAAGATACACAATTCAAGCATACGTTTAATCTTAACTATATTTCTATATAATGCCTGTTTTACGCTCAATTGTTCACATGGACTTGGATACTTTTTTTGTTTCCTGCGAGCGATTGCTGGATAGTCGTTTACTTGGCAGGCCTATATTAATTGGTGGCACAAGTGATCGAGGTGTTGTCGCTTCATGTAGTTATGAGGCGCGCCGTTATGGGATTCATTCGGCAATGCCTATGAAAATGGCGAAAGAACGTTGTCCAGAAGCAGTTGTTATTAAAGGAAATTCAGCGACCTATTCTAAGTATTCTCGTATGGTTACGGACATTATTAGTGAGGCGGTTCCTTTGTATGAAAAATCATCAATTGATGAATTTTATATTGATTTTACAGGAATGGATCGTTTTTTTGGAGCCTTCAATTATGCCTCCGAATTGAGGCAGCGTATTTTGCGTGAAACAGGACTGCCGATTTCTTTTGGTTTTTCTCAAAATAAAACGGTCTCAAAGATTGCAACCGGAGAAGCGAAGCCCAATAATCAGCTACATGTTGATATCGGAGCTGAGCGTGATTTTTTAGCGCCTTTATCTATTCGTAAAATTCCAATGGTCGGTATAAAAACCTATCAATCCTTATGTAACCTAGGCGTCCGAAAAATTAAAACGATTCAAGAAATGCCTATTGAAATGATGCAAAGTGCTTTAGGTGAAAATGGGGTGAGTATTTGGAAAAAAGCGCAGGGGGTAGATGATTCTCCGGTTGAGCAATATAGTGAACGGAAATCTATTTCCAAGGAGCGTACTTTTGATCAAGATACGATTGATATGGTAATGCTTAGAGGTATTTTAGTGGCCATGGTTGAAAATATGGCCTTGCAATTGCGCAGGGAAAATAAATTAACGGGGTGCGTAACTGTTAAAATTCGTTATGCTGATTTTCAAACGCAAACGTTACAAAAAAGCATCCCTTATACAGCCGCGGATCATGATTTATTTCCCATTGCCAAGGATTTGTTTGAACGAATATTTCAGCGGCGTATATTGATTCGCTTAATTGGTTTGAAGTATAGTGCACTTGTTTCGGGTAATCATCAACTCAGCTTGTTTGATGAGTCAATTGATTATGCTAGTTTGTACAGGTCTTTGGATCATATACGAAATCGCTATGGCGATCGTGCGGTGATGCGCGCGATTGGTATGGATGCCAGTAGAATGGATTAAGCTACTTCCGCTTTTCTCCTTCGCTATATTGATAAATAGTTAACATTTCTTTATTCAGTTTTTTTTTAATCGTATGAAAACCTATTCTTACTTCAGTTTAAAATATGGGGTAATCTCTCCTGATGCAATCGTGGAATGGGCTGTGGAGAATGGGTATTCTACCGTCTGCCTTACAGATATTAACGCTACAGGGTCGATTCTGTCTTTTGTGCGTGCAGCTCAACGGTGTGGAATTAAGCCAATCGTTGGGGTAGAGATTAGAAATGGGATGGCTATTCAAGCGACGGTAATCGCTAAAAATAATGATGGTTTCAATGAAATAAATCTTTTTTTGTCCGAACACATTCATAAAAACAAATCCTTTCCAGATCGCCTTCCTGCTTTTGCTAATTGCTATATTTTTTATCCTTTACGAACTGATTTTACAGATTTAGGGCCGAATGAGTTTTTTCAAATACAGCATGCCGATCTTACGAATATCCCCCTAAAATTTAAGCATCTATTAGCGGAAAAAATGCATGCCTTGGAGCCCATGCTTTTTCGGAATAAACGCGATTTTAATACCCATCGATTACTTCGAGCCATCCACCATAATACCCTCTTATCAAAATTAGATAAAAAGGAACAAGCCAATGAAAAAGAACGATTTATGTCGGCAAATGATTTAGTAAAAATATACGGAGAGGACGTGCAATACCTAGATAGAACGGAAAAATTATTGGCGTCTTGTCAGGTAAATTTTGAGTTTGGAGATCATGCAAGCCCACAAAATCCCGTTTCCTATACCGGAAGTGTAAAAGAAGATGAGCAAATGTTACGTCAGCTTTGCGCGGATGGTTTGGCATATCGTTATCCAACCATAACAGATGAAATAATTGCGCGAATTGAGATGGAAATTGAAATAATTGCTCAGAAAGATTTTCTGTCTTATTTTTTGATGGCTTGGGATTTTACTTCTTTTGCGAGGTCACAGCATTTTTTTTATGTCGGACGAGGAAGTGGCGCCAACAGTATCGTCGCTTATTTATTGAGAATAACAGATGTTGACCCGTTGGAATTGGATCTTTATTTTGAACGCTTTATCAACCTTTATCGGAAAAACCCACCCGATTTTGACATTGATTTTTCCTGGCGAGATCGAGATAAAGTGATTGATTATATTTTTAAGCGTTATCCCAATGCAGCTTGGTTATGCACCTATAATACCTTTCAATATCGCGCTACTATTCGTGAGCTTGGAAAAGTTTTTGGCTTACCTAAAACGGAAATTGATAAGCTTAGTCGCCATAAAATTCCCGAATCAAATTTAGATGCTATCTCAAAATTGGTCATTCGTTATAGCTCGTATCTTCATGGTATTCCTTCTCACTTGAGCGTGCATTCAGGAGGAATTGTAGTAAGTGAAAAGCCAATAACTTCGTATTCAGCTACTTTTTTGCCGCCAAAAGGCTACCCAACAACGCAATTTTCTATGTTAGAAGCGGAAGATATTGGCTTGTATAAATTTGATGTATTGAGTCAGCGTGGCTTAGGAAAAATAAGAGAATGCCTGGATATCATCGCTTATAATCAACCAGAAAATCCGCCGCATGACATCCATGATATTGCTTGTTTTAAGGAGGATAACGCTATTAAATCGTTGTTACTCGACGCGAAAGCATTGGGGTGTTTTTATGTGGAATCACCAGCCATGCGTATGTTAATGATAAAACTAAAAGTTAACACGTATTTGGAATTGGTTGCCGCGAGTTCAATTATTCGACCGGGAGTTTCGCAATCTGGTATGATGCGTGAATATATATTGCGTCATCGCAATCCTTCGCGTCGAAATGAAGCGCACCCTATTTTATTGGAAATTATGCCTGAAACGTATGGGGTCATGGTATATCAAGAAGATGTGATTAAGGTGGCTCATTATTTTGCCGGATTAAGCCTTGCAGAATCAGATGTGTTGCGCAGGGGGATGTCGGGAAAGTTTCGGTCAAGGGATGAATTTCAAGGAGTTCGCGATTTGTTTTTTAGTAACTGTGCCAAAAAAGGCTATGATGATTCGCTCACAGCTACTATTTGGAAGCAAATAGAAAGTTTTGCAGGTTATGCTTTTTCAAAAGGTCATTCGGCTTCTTATGCTGTCGAAAGTTACCAAAGTCTTTATTTGAAAGCACATTATCCCTTGGAATATATGACCGCAACGATTAATAATTTTGGTGGGTATTACAGCACTGAAATGTATGTGCATGAAGCACGTCGTTTTGGTGCTGTAATAGAAGCCCCATCGATTAACGAGGGTGATTACACCTCTGTTTTAATTGGAAACCGATTGATTCTGGGCTTCGTTTTAGTAGCAGGAATTGAAGTAAATTGTGTACGTGCTATTTTGAAAGAACGCCTTGAAAATGGTGTTTTTCTTGATTTTGATCAATTGATGCAGCGTATCTACATCCCCTTGGAACAACTCTCGCTACTTATTCGCATTGGAGCATTACGTGATTTTTCAGAGGAGCGCAAAACATTGTTGTGGAAGTCCCATTTTTACTTAACTAAAATGGCTCCCAAATCGAAACAACATACCCTTTTTAACACGCCTGCCGTTTCTTTCCAATTGCCTGAATTAGAAGAACAAGTATTAGATGAAACGTTTGAGCAAATGGAGTTAATGGGCTTTCCGCTATGTAATCCATTCGAATTGTTAGCGAAACCATTACCACAGCATACACTGGCACGCCAAATCCCACAATCATTGGGATTAATTATTGAGCTATATGGCTATTTAGTAACCGTAAAATATTCCAAAACCTTGAAAGGAAGTGTCATGAATTTCGGCACATTAATCGACGTGGAAGGAGATACAATCGATACCGTTCATTTCCCGGAATCACTACGGAAATATCCATTTATGGGAAAAGGGATTTATCGTATGAAGGGGCGCGTTACGGAGGAATTTGGTTATTATTCACTCGAGGTAGGTGAAATGGAAAAATTGCGTTTTGTTGATGATGTGAGATTTGGATGAAATGGAATAGTGTCTTTAATTGCTCATCTA
>CAJAII010000077.1 GCA_903939755.1 uncultured Flavobacteriales bacterium
AAGTAGATGTCTTTCCACCTTCATGTGCTGGAATAGATGGGACATTGACCGTTTGTAAAAACGAACCGTTCGTCTTACTAGCAGGACTTTCTGGTGTAGTAGATTTGGGTGGTACTTGGTACAATCCTTCCAACCAAGCTATTGGTGGAGCAATTGATACCGCTAGCAATATCCCTGGTCAATTCAACTACGATTACATCGTAGGAAATGGTGTTTGTCCTAATGATACCGCCAATGTCTTGATTATTGTAGATGGCTCATGTGATTATACAGCCAACTTAGTGGAACTAATGAATGAGATAAAAATATATCCGAATCCAACTAACGGCAATGTGAGCATATCCTTACCGGCTGATGGTCAAGGAGAGTTAAGCATCTATAATGCACAAGGGCAGTTATTACAAAGCAATAATACACTTAAAAATGGTGATGTAATTAACCTAGTTTCATTTACCCCTGGGATGTATATCTTTAAAATTATCTATGGTGATATGAATTACATAGAAAGAATCATAAAACAATAAACGAAAGCGTTTAGAAATTAAAAGGGTCTGCTAGCAGGCCCTTTTTTATTAAAAAGAAATTGGTTTGAATGATAGATTTCCTTGCTGAATCATAATTGCAGAAAAAGGAATTTTAATCATATTTAATTGCGCCAGCACCTTTTTAAGTGTGGGATTTTTAATTGGCAAGCGTGTTAAATCGATATCCAGTGAAACCAAAAATTGACGAGCAGCTCGAAAATCAAGGTATGCATCCTGATCTCCCACCAATTTCTGATCGACAGAATACCCAAGGCTAAGACATAACCAATTCATTTTTTTTACTGATGGCGCAAAGCCCCCGATGGGAAAACTAAACCAATACGTTTGACCATTATAATCTTTTAATAATTGCTCAGGGAAATTTTTTCCTAAAACGTTAGGGCGGTAAGCTGCATATTTACTTGGGAAGAAAGAAAATTTAGGAAGTACAAGTTGCTTCTTAAAAATTAATTCCTGAGACAAATACAAGGCGCCCCCCGAAAAATTAGCCAATACATCATAAGTTGAAAAACCCCACCCCTGACTATAAGCATCCATAAATTCAAGCGCTCCTAAATAACTCATTCCAATTCCAACTCCTATCCACGGATAGGATTTTTTCACCCCTGACCAACGGTATAAGTCCCCGGTTTTTTGACTTAACATATAACCAGAAAATCCATGTCCAAACTTATCCATCTGCATCCAATTTGACCCGTCATTAAAAAAATGAAATTTAGATTTCGGGAATTCTTTATACCAAACACCGTTTAAGGCAACTAAGCTTGAAGCATAAGCTACCCCCATTACACTTGTTGAAATAATCACTCTTTTCTTTTTAGGAATTGAATCATGAGGCGTACATCTCCCCCAAGATAGTTGATGAAAAAACAGAAAAAGAAACAGAATAATATAACCCTTCATGAATCGAAGTTAGGAATAAAACAAAAATGAGGACGTTATGCCAAAGCAAATTATACTTTTGTATACAATAAACGAAGATTAGAAATGGAGCATACTAGAAAAGATTGGAACAGTATAAAGAGCAATGATAGTTGGTCTATTTTTAAAATTATGTCAGAATTTGTAGACGCCTACGATAGAATGTCTAAAATTGGGCCTTGTATCTCCATTTTTGGTTCAGCAAGAACAAAGGAAAATAATCCCTATTTTGGAATAGGAGAAGACCTCGCCTTTAAACTTGCAACATTAGGTTATGGCATAATTTCAGGAGGAGGGCCAGGTATCATGGAGGCGGCTAACAAGGGTGCGCAAAAAGGAAAGGGGCCTTCCGTAGGATTAAACATCGATTTGCCTTTTGAACAAAATCACAATCCATATATCGATGCCGCGCATAATTTAGAATTTGATTATTTCTTTGTCCGAAAAGTTATTTTCGTAAAATATTCGCAAGCATTTGTAATCATGCCAGGTGGTTTCGGAACCTTGGATGAGTTTTTTGAATCCTTAACCCTAATACAAACCAACAAAATTGCCAAGAGACCCGTTGTATTAGTAGGTAAAAAATACTGGACCGGTCTAATAAATTGGATAGAAGAAGTAATGTTAGGGGAAGAAAACAACATTTCAGCACCAGATCTTTCGCTTTTTAAACTTGTTGATACAGCAGACGAGGCCGTAGCCTATATCGAAGAGTTTTTTAGTTCGAATTTATTGTCTCCTAACTTTTAATAATCTCAATCACATTTAATATCTTTGCTAACATACTATGCAATTACTACAAGACATTAAGTTATTTGTTTTATCAAAGCATTTTGTTAAACATGCTGGGTTGGTGATACTCTTTTATTTATCAACGATCTTAATGACAATGCTATACCTGCACATTTCCACCAATCATGGAGAAAAAATTACGGTGCCTAATTTTGCAGGAATGGATTCTGAAAAAGCCATAGCCCTGATCGAAGACTTGGATTTAGCCTACGAAATAAGAGACTCTGTTTATCGACCCGATTTACCGCAGGGAACCGTTATTTCCCAAAATCCATTACCAACTAGTTACTCCCTTTTGTATACAAAATCTGGGAGGACAATCAGCTTAAGGGTATCAAAGAATACAGACTTGACTGAAATGCCAAGTTTGATAGATAAGCAGGTAAAGTTTGCAGAAGGGATCCTAACCAACCGAGGGCTTAAATATATCATTAAATACAAAGCAACTAGTGAGGCCAATGGAGCTGTTTTAGAACAGTTATTCCGCGGAAAAAAAATCAATGGTGGAGTTAAAATTCCAATTGGATCTCGAATTACATTAATTGTCGGCCAAAACGATATTGGAGAGCCTATTCTAGCACCAAATTTAATTGGCCTTTCCTATTCTGAAAGTCTTTCTATTTTAAGGTCATTAGGTGTGCCATATTCTTTTTATTGCAATAATTGCTCTACATTAGAAGACTCCCTTGCAGCTCGCGTAATTATACAAAGTCCTGAATACATATCTGATTCCTTAACCATACCAAAATCAACTCCATTTACTATAACTATTCAGAGAAATGAAGGCGTGGACATTGAAAATCAATAATAAATGAAAAAAAGTATACTTTTTGTCTTTAGCGTTTTTGTTTGCACATTCCTATTCTCTCAAGGAATTAGTATTGGTGAATCAAGCCAAAACCTAAAGCTTACACCTGTTCAAATTAAGAAAGATCTTAACTCGATAGATAGCTCATTCATCTATTTCGTTGACACCTTAATCCTGCCCTTTTTCGATGATTTTTCATCCAATAAATTTCAAGAATACAACCCAAATTATAGTGCACCTGGAATTTCAAGTCAGCTTTACTATAGACTAAAAGACGCCGCTACTAACGCCATTATTTCAACTAATTCAAGTTTTACCAATCAGGTCACCTTTAGGAGAACGTATAATGCTACGACATCAACTACCAATGATGTCCCTTTCTCAGACACTTTACTTAAGGTTGGTAATTTATTAAGTTACCCGGTCGTATACAACACATTAAGTTTATTTCCCCCGTTTTATATTTATGACACAGTTGGAATTCCAGATGTTAGTGATACGATTTGGATTGCGAATCCTACATATTTTCAAGATTCTGCAAGGCAATTTTTTCTTCCAATAAGTGACTCTTCTAAAATTTGGCTCGATCATTATGCCTATCATAATTATAGGTTTGGGGTTAACCCGCGGTCATTAGGAGTAGTTACATTTGATGGCTTAAATGAACAAGGCTACCCATACCAAATTGGAACTACGGTTACTAATTACGGCGATAAATTAACCTCTAAACCCATTAATTTAGGCTCTTTTTCTGCCTCAGACTCCGTTTATTTTAGTTTTTTATACCAACCACAAGGACTTGGTGATGTCCCTGAAAATGGGGACTCACTTCTACTTGAATTTTATGCTCCTGAATTAAGTCAGTGGTTTCATATTTGGAGTGTTTCTGGTGGAGCAACCATTCCATTCAAGGCCGTTCATGTAAATGTGAATGACACCAAGTTTTTCAAGCCCGGATTCCAATTTAGGTTTAGAAATTACGGGGGGCTTTCAGGGTCACTCGACCATTTCCACATTGATTATGTTCACTTAAGAAGTCTATCCGCATATAACGACACGACATTTAAAGATTTTGCTTTTTCAAACCCAATTAACACCCTTCTCAAGACCTATACTTCAGTTCCGTGGGATCATTATAAAGCAAGTGTTGGAAACAAAATGACGGATTCATTACTTGTAAATTTATACAATGGCAGTACCTCGGCAGAAAACTATCAAAATGGACAACTCACTATTAATCAAGCTAATTTGCAACAAGGCCTCTTTGTTCTTCCAGGGTTTCTCCTAGCAGAAGGTCAAATTAACTACAATCCACTTTCGTTTTTAGATTCCTACCATGATTTAACCACTGGGTATGAATACAGCAAAGTGCTCCCTGGTATATCGCAAGAATTTGATGTCGTTAGTACAGTGTCTGCTCAATTTCCTAATTTATATCAAAACGATTCGACAACTTTTAAACAATTGTTTTCGAATTATTACAGTTATGATGATGGATCTGCTGAAGCGGCATTTGGCCCAACAGGAACCCAAGCACGCCTTGCAATCAGATTTGACACTTATGAACCAGATTCCCTAATCGGGGTAAATTTAAGTTTCTTGCCCTCTGTAGTGGATGTTTCTCAAAAATTATTTTTACTTACCGTATGGGATAATGACAACGGACAACCAGGGAATGTTCTCTACGAAGACGATGCCTTTTCTCCTAGGCAACCCATCTATGTTAATGGAAACAATAACTACCAAACCTATTATTTCGCGGATACCGTAAAGGTGCCAGTTGGCACTACATTTTTTGTGGGGTGGAGACAATTAGATCCGGATAGATTAAATTTAGGATTAGATAGAAATATAGACAATCACACTACTATACGTTATTCAGTAGACGGCGGGAACAATTGGTATACCGCTCCATTTAGTGGTTCAGCGATGCTTCGCCCTATTTTCTCCACATTAATCGACGCTACGCTACAAACAAACGAAATAGAAGATAAAGAATTCACTATTTATCCAAATCCAACCGACGGAAAATTAACCGTAGCATTCCAAGATGGACTTAAGGCGCCTTTAAATGTTTATAATCAACTCGGGGAACTTATGATAAGTACGGATTCACATCAATTAGACCTCACCCCTCTCAATGCAGGGATCTATTTTATAAGCAGTCCTAATTATTCTACCAAAGTCTATAAAGTGATTAAACTGTGACAGAAGAGCTAGTTACTGAAAACGAACAAGGGCAAGAAGATGAATTATTTGAACATTATCGCTTCACAGCAGACCCAGGCCAAGATTTATTAAGAATCGATAAATTTTTATTAGATCGGATTTCGAATACCTCTCGAAATAAAATTCAAGTAGCCGCAAGAAACGGCAATGTATTAGTCAATGGGGTTGTTGTAAAACAAAACTATCGGATAAAGCCGCATGATGTCGTTTCCATCGTAATGCCATTTCCCGTAAGAGAAATCGAACTTATTGCACAAAACATCCCCATTGATATTGTTTATGAAGATGATGAGTTAATAATTGTAAATAAATCAGTTAACATGGTCGTTCATCCGGGCTATGGTAACTATTCAGGGACATTACTCAATGCGTTAATTTATCATTTTAGTGAGCTGCCAAGTATGCCAAAAAACTATTATGGAAGACCCGGCCTTGTGCATAGAATAGACAAAAATACCTCCGGCGTTTTATTGGTAGCAAAAACAGAAGATGCATTGACACATTTGGCGAAACAGTTTTACGATAAAACAACCGAAAGAACTTATTGGGCATTGGTTTGGGGGGATGTTAAAGAAGCAGGGACTGTTGATAAAAATGTTGGGCGGTCCTTAAAAAACAGAAAGGTCATGGCGGCATTTCCAGAAGGAGATTTTGGAAAACATGCCGTAACACATTATTCTATAGTTAAACAATTTGGCTTGGTAACATTGCTTGAATGTCGGCTTGAAACAGGACGAACACATCAAATAAGAGTCCATTTACAATCAATTGGTCATCCATTGTTCAATGACCCCGAATATGGGGGGAATAAAGTAATTCGAGGCCCAAATAATTCAGGCTATAAAAAGTTTGTTGATGAATGTTTTGAATTGCTACCAGGGCAAGCCCTACACGCAAAAACACTGGGCTTTATACACCCTGTAAAAAAAACAAAAATGAGTTTTTCTTCCTCCTTAAATGAGGGCATGGAAACATTAATTGAACGTTGGGAGCAATATACAATAGAAAATTAATTTTTTTTTTTTATTTTTGCTTGGCTAAGTAAAACTTAACCGCTTACTAAATTGATTTTATGAAAAATTTTATTTTAATCATTTGTTTCAATATTGCTTGTTTCAATGTAATGAATGCGCAGACTACTGTTCCAAAATATATTTCTGAAGCAATAAAATCCTTTGATGGAGGAAGGTATTTTGAAGCATTGCCTAAATTACAAGAGGCCTATAGAAAATTAGGTGTAAAAGGAAAAAGTATCACTCAGAAGGGAGATATGGCATACAGAGTGGCGGAATGTTACAGAAGCATGGATCAATTCGACAAAGCAAGTGAATGGTACGGAAGTTCAATCGAATTGAAGTATTACGAAATTCAACCCGCACTTTATTTTTGGCAGGGAGAAATGCAAAGAATGATGGGGCAATTTGACAATGCGATTAAAAGCTACAAAGAATATCAAAAACGCAAAGCGTCAAACGATAATTCACACGATGCTGCTGCTGCAATTAAATCATGTGAACTTTACAGAGATTTTGATGCAGAAGAATCTAAGTATATTATCAAAATAGAATCGAAACTTAATAGAAAAGAGTTCGATATGGCCCCCTCATACATGGACAAAAAAGGAGCCGTTATTATATTTGGGACAGGCAGAGAAGATTTAACAACCACTGCAAGAGATCCAATTACAGGCGAGAAATTCATGGATTTATGGACGGCAGAATACGATGCAAAAGGTGCCATAATCAACATGAAAAGTTTAGATAATAATCAATTGATCAACACTTCAGATAATGAAGGTACTGCATGCATGGATTCTAAAAAGAAAACATTATTCTTCACAAGATGCCCATCGGTAGCAAAGCAAAATCTAGGATGTGACATCTGGATGGCAGATAAAGCGGGCGATGAATGGGAAAATGTTACGAAGATTAAGTTAAAAAACAGCGATACCATTTCTGTTGGACATCCTTGTATAACTGAAGATGGATTGATGTTAATCTTTGCAAGTGATATGCCAGGTGGAATGGGGGGAAGAGATTTATGGTATGTGATGTATGATAAAAAGAATAAAATTTGGGATTCGATTGCAAAAAACATGGGTAAATTAATTAATACACCAGGGAACGAACTTTTTCCATCCATGGGGCCTAATGGAAAATTATACTTTGCAAGTGATGGTCATCCAGGGATTGGTGGTCTTGATATATTTTACGCTTCACGTACCAACGAAGAAAACACAAAAGAAAATCCTGCTAGATGGGAGAATCCCACTAACATGATGCACCCAATCAATTCAACTTCCAATGATTATGCAATGGCCGATTTTGATGGGTCAAAAGGGTATTTCACCTCAGAAAGAATCGTAGGTAATAAAAAAGAATACACGCCCGATATTTGGAGCTTTTCCATTCCACCAGTACTTTTTGATTTACGCGTAGTTGTATATGAAGCTGGTAAAAAAACGAAGAAGCTTGTCGATGCAAAAGTAGTTGTGAATGGCTCTGATGGAAGTGTATGGGAAGGCTTAACAAACGAGAAGGGATCCACAATTAAGTGGGAAAAGAAACAAGATGGTTCTCGTTATATTAACGGTGAGGTGAGTTATTCTATCATTGCATCAAAAGACAAGTATTTTGCAAACAATAAAGGAGCTAAATGTACCACTGTTGGTTTAGACAAAAACCAAAGTTTTTTCTTAGAAATTCCTCTTTTGCCTAAGTATGAACTTCGCACACCTGAAATTCGTTATTATTTAGACAAGTGGACCTTTGTTGATGATAACACCATCAAATCAACTGACTCATTGAAGTTTTTAGATAGCCTTCTTACCAATTATCCTGACATTACAATTGATTTATATTCACATACAGATGCTAGGGATACGGAGAAGCATAACCAAGCTTTATCAGAAAACAGAGCAAAAGCGGTATATGTTTATTTGGTTGATCAGGTAGGTATTGACCCACGAAGAATCAAGCCGGTTGGAAAAGGCGAAAGCTCTCCTGCAAAATGGATAGATGAAACTGGTACAGCACAACTATTAACCGAAGAGTATATTAATCAGTTCAAAACAACTGACAAGGATAAATTTGAGAGGTTACACCAAATTAATCGTAGAACTGAGGTTAAAATTACTAGTGAGAATTTCAATCCTTTAACAGCAGCACCTGCGGATCCAAATTGGAAAACGTACACCGATCCGTTGCCACGATAACTTTTTAAAAGCGTTCTTAGGAACGCTTTTTTTTTGTATCTTTAGTTGGATATGAAAATTGCCATTAAGGAAGAATACATACATTATTTATGGAAAAACAAATTGCTTCTTGCTAACGCACTTAAATTAAAAAATGGCGAAGAAATAAATGTCATAGATATTGGCGTTCATAATGAAAACCAATCAGGACCGGATTTCTTAATGGCGAGCATAAAAATAAATAAGCTAGTCTGGCATGGGCATGTTGAAATTCATGTGAATTCATCAGATTGGTATCGTCACCAACACCACAAAGACTCTAACTACAACAATGTAATTTTACATCTTGTTTACAATGACAATAAACCTGTCAAGCAAAATGGAATATTGATTCCGACAATTGAAATTAATCGATTAATCGTAGCATCTCATTATCAATCCTACTTAAACTATTATAAATATAAATCGACCATTTTCTGTTCTAAGAAATTGAATCCTGAATATCTTGCTGACTTTAGTGCACAGCAAAAGATAGCATTTCAAAACCGAATCAATCGGAAATCTTTGCAACATAAAGAAACAACCCATCATGAAACATTTAATCGATTAGTAGCTCGCGTATTTGGAGGAAAAAGTAACGGAGATGTTTTTGAGGGGCTATTAGAGAAACAAGTAAGTAATAACCTGATCGAATACGCACCAAGTCAAAAAACACCTTCATTGATTAGAAGAACTTTTATTGAAGAGGCTGCTTACAATGAAAGATATGTAAGAAAAGGGCATCGGCCACAAAGCAATGCGCAAAAGAGACTCAATGAATGGCTATTATTTACCGAAAAATATCAAATTTCAGACGAAATTCAGCTTTCTAAATCATCCATTAATCTCGAAGAATCAATTAACCGTTTAAGAAATAAACTAGTTGGAATTATTTCTACTTTTATGATAGAAAATTTAATCCTTAATGCCCTCCTTCCTTTTTTATACAGGTATTCAATAGTTAATTCACATGCTATAGAATTAACTGCTTTTATTGCCGCCTATCGTAAATTGCCTGCTGAGGACAATGCTATTACAAGGAAATGGAATAAGATCGGAATTATCTTAAAAAACGCGTACGAAAGCCAAGCAAGTTTAGAAATTTATCAGCAATTTTGCTTACTGAAACAATGTGCCAATTGTGAAGTCGGTAAAAAAATTATACAATAATGAAACGCTTAATTCAAAAAATAACTTTTTTCTTTGAAATGCAGTCTTATGGAGTCTGTGGTTGGATTGCTCAAAAAATTGGAATTAGCACTTACAAGGTGCGTTTAGGATTTATCTACTTTTCTTTTTTAACCTTTGGCTCGTCAATCCTGTTATATTTAATTCTTGCTTGGATCCTAGATCACAAACATTATTTTAAATTCCAACGAAAAAGAAAAACTTCAATTTGGGAAATATGATGGTATTAATAACCGGAAGCAATGGCCTATTGGGCCAGAAAATTGTGCGACAATTAATAAATTCAGGCGTAGAATATACTGCAAGTTCGAAAGGCGAAAATAGAAATCCAGATTGCCCTGCGAACCATTATCTTTCCCTTGACATTCTATCTCAAGAAGACATCATAACCGTTTTTCATCAAGTAAAACCAACCCACATAATCCATACAGCCGCATTAACCAATGTAGATTATTGTGAGTTAAATCCGGAAATGTGTTATGCATTAAATGTAAAGGCAACAGCACTATTATTCAACGAAGCGAATAAGATAAATGCTCATTTCCAATTACTTTCAACAGATTTTATTTTCGATGGCGAAAATGGGCCGTATACGGAAACTGATACACCTAATCCATTAAGCCATTATGCCACATCAAAATGGCAGGCAGAGCAATTGCTTAACGAAGCATCAAACAAAAATTGGTCAATAGTTAGAACAATCATTGTATACGGACAAGGCCACCAACTTTCACGATCTAATTTAATAGTATGGGCACGCGATACACTATTATCGAAGCAAGAAATTTCTGTTGTTGATGACCAATTTCGGGCGCCTACATGGGCAGACGATTTAGCATGGGCGTGCATTCAAATTTGTGTTTTAGGAAAAGTGGGGGTTTTTAATGCTTGTGGGCCAGAGACTCTTTCCATATATGATATTGTTTTACGAATCGCCCGTTTTTATGATTGTGACCAAAGCCTTATTAAAAAAACCAATAGCAACACATTAAACCAAGCCGCCAAAAGACCACCTAAAACAGGGTTGGTTTTAACAAAATCTATGGCTGAAATCGGATACAACCCAAAAAAGTTGGAAGAAACACTTGAGCTATTAGATTAATTATTCGAAAAATATAATATCTTTAGGCACTTATAAAAAAGATTTAGCAGCAAAAAAATACACCTTTATGAAAAAATTACTCAACAAAAAATCAATCCCACATTTATTACAAGAAGCACAAGCTAATGAACATGGATTAAAAAAGACACTGGGTATGTGGTCGCTAATTGCCCTAGGTGTTGGTGCAATTATAGGTGCTGGATTATTTGTTAATACTGGAAGAGCCGCAGCAGAAGCCGCTGGATCTGGTGTAACATTATCCTTTGCTGTTGCAGCTATTGGCTGTGCTTTTGCTGGATTATGCTATGCGGAATTTGCATCCACCATACCAATTGCGGGAAGCGCATACACGTATTCTTATGCAACTTTAGGTGAAATAGTAGCTTGGGTAATTGGCTGGTCTTTAGTCATGGAATATGCTTTGGGTGCCGCTACGGTTTCCATTGCTTGGAGTGAATACCTGAATAATCTCTTGGGTGGAGCCATCCCCTATGAATGGTGTCACTCGCCATTTGAACATAAGCTAGTTGGGAAAGAAACTATAAATGGAATAATGAATTTACCTGCGCTTTCGATTTTGGCGATACTTACTTTATTATTGATTAAAGGCACACAAGAATCTGCTTTTATTAATGGTATAATGGTCTTTATCAAAGTTGCTATCGTATTAACATTTATTATTGTTGGGTGGAACTTTATTAAGCCCGAAAACCATACACCTTATTTAATTCCAGAAAGCACTATCGGACATGAAGGTATTTTTAAATGGGGTTGGGGTGGCGTTCTTGGCGGTGCAGCAATCGTCTTCTTCGCCTTTATAGGCTTTGATGCTGTGTCTACAGCAGCGCAAGAAGCCAAGAATCCGAAAAGAGATATGCCAATTGGCATCTTAGGTTCATTAATTATATGTACAATTCTTTATATTTTATTTGCCCATGTATTGACCGGTATTGCAAATTGGAAAGAATTCGGTGCAGGTGGTGCAGGTGGAGAAGCCTCCGTTACCTATGCTATTAAAAAAATGGCCGGCTATGAATGGTTAGGGACAAGTGTTAATATTGCCATATTGGCCGGGTTCTCCTCGGTTATATTAGTGATGTTAATGGGACAAACACGTGTATTTTATTCTATGTCAAATGATGGATTACTTCCTAAATTATTTTCAGTTTTACATCCAAAATTCAAAACACCCTATAAATCGAATATCGTATTATTAATTATGGTGGGTAGTTTTGCCGCATTTATTCCGGGTAGTGTTGCAGGAAACCTAACCTCATTTGGTACTTTATTTGCCTTTGTGATCGTTTGTGCTGGAATAATAATGATGCGCAAAAACTTTCCGCATTTGGATCGACCATTTAAAACACCTTTAGTTCCTTTAGTTCCTATTCTCGGAATTCTAGTTTGTTTGGCAATGATCGTAGCATTGGATCTAACTACCTTAACAGTAGCAGCCATTTGGATGATCGTTGGCCTCCTAATTTATTTTGGGTATAGCAAACATCATAGCAAATTGAGAAAAGAATCGGATAACTAATTTTTTTTTCTTAGAATAATTCGTTGAATAGTCGTTTACTAATTCAATGAATACTGACAATCCTTTCTATGTTTCTCCCCGAAATCGTAAAGGTGTTATCTTATTCTTTTTGATTTGTTTGACGGTTATTTTCCTGCCTAGAATGATTCGGTCTTTTGATAATCAATTGAAAATAACCATTTCTAAATCGAAGATCGCGGATTTTGAAAAACGTAGAAAGGAATATTATAAAAAGAAATCATTTTACAAAAGTAAAAATCGCTATACAATCCCTGCGCTGCGATTTGATCCTAACAACTACGAAAAGGCAGATTGGTTGAAACTTGGTCTGTCGGAAAAACAAGTAAATGTCGTTATGAAATTTACACAAAAGGGACTTTACTCCAATGATGATTTAAAAAAAATATTTGTGATTCCTGACCAATTATTCCATCTAATTAAAGATTCTACCTATTACCCGGATAAACCAAGCCATAAAAAATTTGATATTGAAAAAAAGGTGATTGTGCCCTATGAAATTAATTTAAACACGGCAACCGAAAGTGACTTATTAGCAATTAAAGGGTTGGGCGCTTACTACGCAAAGGCCATCTTAAAATACAAGAACGAATTAGGTGGATATGTCCGAAAAAGTCAACTCATGGAAATTTTTAAAATGAATTGTGAATCCTACGAAAAAATAATTCCCCATCTACAGATTAATCCCGCTGAGATTCGACTGTTAAATATTAATGACGCCACAGTGGAGGAACTTAATGCGCACCCCTATCTTAATTGGAGCCAAGCGAACTCCATTATTAAAATGAGATTCCAAAAAAATGGGTTTCGGTCTCTACACGAACTAAAACAATCACATTTAATTAACGAAGAAACTTTCGAAAAACTACTTCCTTACTTATCTTTGTAGCATGAGTATTGAAAACAAACTAAGAGAATCTATCCGTGACGTAGAAAACTTTCCGAAGGAAGGTATACTTTTTAAGGATATTAGTCCCATCATGTTAAATCCTGTTTTATCTGGAGAAGTACTTGACCATCTTGTTGCCTATTATGCCGATAAAAATTTAGATGCCATCGCTGGCATAGAAAGCCGCGGATTTCTATTTGGATATCCATTGGCCATTCGTTTAGGACTTCCTTTCATTTTAATACGAAAAGCCGGAAAACTACCCTATGATAAAGTTTCATTTGCCTACGAACTGGAGTATGGTAGCGCAGTAATAGAAATGCACAATGACTCTTTGAAATTAGGCGATCGCGTACTCATCCACGATGATCTATTAGCAACCGGAGGGTCTGCTGCAGCTGCTGCATCACTAATAACCAAATGTGGTGGTGAGGTGGCTGGTTTTAGTTTTCTTGTTTGCCTAAGTTTTTTAAATGGGCGTGATAAATTAGAAAATCACTCCACCTCCATCTCTAATTTAATTACCTATTAATCAGCTATAATGAATTTTGAAACAAACGAAAATCAAGAAATGATTGCACAAATGGTGCGTGACTTTTCCGAAAAAGAAATCCGTCCATTTATGAGAAAGTGGGATGACGATGAAATTTTCCCTGTTGATACACTAAAAAAACTAGGAGAACTTGGTTTACTCGGGATTTTTATTCCGGAAGAATACAGTGGTGCTGGTTTTTCATATAACGAATATGCAACTGCATTGATGGAATTAGGAAAAGTATGTGGGGGTATCGGATTAAGTGTTGCTGCGCATAATTCACTTTGCACTGGGCATATTTACTACCATGGATCAAAGGAGCAAAAAGAAAAATACTTGCCCAAATTAGCTACAGGTGAACACATTGGCGCTTGGGGTTTAACTGAAGCAAATACAGGTTCCGATGCCATGAGAATGGAAACAACTGCAGTGAAAGACGGAAATGAATGGGTGCTTAACGGGACGAAAAACTGGATTACACATGGATTGTCTGGCGATATTTCTGTTGTATTAATTAGAACAGGAGAACTTTTAGATAGTAATGGCATAACGGCCTTTATTATCGAAAAAGGAACCCCAGGTTTTTCTGCTGTCAAAATAAAAGATAAGCTTGGCGTTCGAGCAAGTGAAACAGCGGAATTAATTTTTGACAATGTTCGATTACCTGAAGAAAATGTTATCGGAGAAGTGGGAGCGGGATTTAAACAAGCGATGCAAATATTAGATGGTGGTAGAATTTCAATCGCTTCCTTAAGTTGTGGAATTGCACGGGGTGCTTATGAAGCGTCCGTAAAATATGCAAAAGAAAGGGAACAATTTGGGCAGCCTATCGCCCATTTTCAAGCGATCGCATTTAAATTAGCCGATATGCTTACGCAAATTGAAGCGGCAGAATTACTCACCTTTCAGGCAGCCTATCTAAAAGACAATAAAAAGCCATTAACCAAAGAAGGAGCTTTTGCCAAATACTTTGCTTCCGAAGTAGCAGTGAAATGCGGAAATGAAGCCGTTCAAATTATGGGAGGCTACGGATATACCAAGGAATACCCTGCCGAAAAATTTTTACGAGACGCAAAATTAATGACCATCGGTGAAGGAACATCTGAAATTCAAAAGATTGTAATTTCAAGAGAAATTTTAAAATAATTCTTGCTTATTATTGAATTTGGTTTATCTTTGCCACCCAAAGTTTATTTTATTTAAAAGTTAATTATGTTAATTATACCAATCAAAGAAGGCGAAAACATTGAGAGAGCGTTAAAGAAGTACAAGAAAAAGTACGAAAAAACGAACATGATGAAACAATTAAGAGCTCGTAAAGAATTCCAAAAGCCTTCTATTGCGCGTCGTCAAGAAGTGATTCGTGCGGCATATAAGCAAAGAATGTTGTCAGAACAAATGTAACTAAATCACATTATAATCGTTGAAGGAGCGCAAGCTCCTTTTTTTATGCTCGATAAATTCATTTCCTATTTACAATTTGAAAAGCGCTATTCAGAGCATACCGTAATCGCCTATAAAAATGATCTTTCGCAATTCATCACTTTTGCAGAACTAGTAGAAATTTCAACATTTTCGAGCCTAAGCCCTGCTTTTATTCGATCTTGGATTGTTGAATTAATCGATAAAGGCTGTACCAACAAAAGTGTAAATAGAAAATTGGCTAGCCTTCGCACCTTCTACAAATGGTTGCGAAAAGAGGGTGTTGCGAGTACAAACCCACTCTTAAAGATCCGAGGGCCAAAAAGCGAAAAACGCTTGCCTTCCTTTGCAAAAGAATCAGAATTGAAAGCATCGAACTTAAACGAATACTTCTCGGATGACTTTAATGGATTGAGAGATGCATTAATGGTGGAGATTTTCTACCAAACTGGCATTCGTTTAAGCGAGTTAATCAATTTACGGGATGGAAATGTCACCACAGACTCCATCAAAGTACTAGGTAAGCGCAATAAAGAAAGAATAATTCCAATCACATCTTCTTTATTTAAAAAAATAACTGATTACCGAAAAATGAGAGACCTTACTTGCGGTGCAACAACGACATTATTTGTCTTGCAAAGTGGAAACATACTATATCCAGCGTTTGTATACAGGCGAATCACTAAATATCTTGGCTCTACAACTCAATTGGATAAAAAAAGTCCGCATGTACTTCGTCATACTTTCGCCACCCATATGCTCAACCGAGGTGCCGGATTAGAAACCCTTAAAGATTTATTAGGACATGCCAATCTTGCTGCAACTCAAATCTATACCCATAACTCTTTCGCGCAATTAACAAAAGTATATTCACAAGCCCACCCAAGGGGCAAATAAAATTTTATTTATGCAAAAGCAAATAAGCACCATTCATTTTAAAGCAGACAAAGATCTTCTCAGCTATATAGATTTGAAGATCGAAAAATTATCTTTATTTTCTCAAAACATTACCAACTGTGAGGTATACTTGAAATTAGATAAAGACGATCAACACGAAAACAAATTAGTAGAAATAAAGCTACATATACCTGGAAAAGAACTTTTCGCAAAAAAGAAAAGTGCTAGTTTTGAAGAAGCTGCTTCTCATGTAATTGATGCCTTAAAAAAGCAATTAATAAAAGAAAAAGAGAAACTAGCCGATTGACACAATTCGTTCAGTAACCATTTGTACTATTCGTTTATTAATTTCCGATTTATTTTCAAGATAAAATGAATATTCATCCGCTGTAAAAAGTCCGGTAACTATTCCAATATAGCGATTTTTAAGATCCGATGTTTTTGCAATTACACTTTTAATTGCCTCTCTATATTCGAAGCCTTTCAATCGCTTTGCTTTTATTTGAATGAAAAACAATGATTGCTTTACTTCAAGTATCCATAACTCATGCTGGTATTTTAAAATCGGACGCAAGACCTGATTTTGAAATTTTTCCATTGGTTTTGATGTTTCTTCTTCAAGAAAAATAATTGGTCGCAAGGCTAATAATTCTTCACTACGCTTTTTCATAACAATAAAACTAAAATTGACTTACTAACTATTTTCCTCAGATATTCTTTGATGTATCGGCAGGAATTCATCAATATAACTCACAATCCTTTCATCATTTGAAGATGTCATAAACAATAATTGCTTGCATTTAGGCAAACTTTCTGCTATCCTGCCAATAAAACCACGCCAACCGTATTTTACTTGAACATCCATTTTAAGCACAACAAACAATTTTAATTTGCTGATGTTAAAGCCATTCTGGAAATACATTTCACACACACGTCGGGAAGTTCCCACGATGATTTCTGTTCCATCATATAGGTCATTTCGTTGCTTTACCTTATTTCCTTTTTCCAAAATCAAGTCTAGGGTTAAATCTCTTTCCTTAATAAAAGGCGCTAAAGAGGTGGCCAATTCTTGGGCGGCGATATTGTCCGAACATAAAATTATCATTCTTGGTGCGCCCTCTTCAGGTGTAGGAATGGAATGCAAAATAAGCGCTTCAATCATGGAGATGTTTATTTCACTTGATTCACAAACAGCCGAGGATCCTGACTTTAACGCTTTTAATACATTTGCTTGAAATGCAGTACTACTATCCAAACTCATATTAACTTCGGATTATTAACATGTCTAAGCTCATCTCTCGTTGTTTTTTTCTTTAAATTTAATTCCATCGCCTTTGTTAAATCAACTCCGGTTTGATTGGCAATGCAAATAAGGACAAAAAGCACATCGGCTAATTCATCCCCTAAATCAATCTTTTTGTCTGATTCTTTTTCGCTTTGTTCCCCATATCTGCGTGCCATAATTCGCGCTACCTCCCCTACTTCTTCCGTCAAAATGGCGGTGTTGGTTAATTCGCTAAAATACCGCACTCCATATTGCTTTATCCAAGCGTCTACGGTTTTTTGTGCTTCTTCAATTGTCATGTTAATTCGATTTAGTTACTGATAACCATTTGGAAACATATTTACCAATCACATCAAATTCAAGATTAACCGTATCACCAATCTTCATCTCATGAAAATTGGTGTTATGATAGGTATAAGGAATGATACAAACTGAAAAAGAATCTTTGTCTGAATTCACTACGGTTAAGCTTGTTCCATTAATGGTAATTGACCCTTTTTCAACCGTAATTTCCTTAGATTGGTGGGAAAAATTATATTTCCAACTTCCATTCTCTTCTAAAACGTTGGTACAAGTTGCAATACAATCTACATGTCCCTGAACGATATGCCCATCAATGCGCCCGTTCATCAACATTGAACGTTCGAGATTTACCTTCGTTCCTACTAGCCAATTCGATAAATTAGTCACCGACAAGGTTTCTTTTATTGCTGTTACCACATAAGATGAATTAGCCTTATCGATATCAACTACAGTAAGGCAACATCCGTTATGGGCGACACTTTGGTCTACTTTTAATTGGTCGGTAAAAGCGGCCTTTATAGTAAAATTCACATTGTCTTTTTCTATTTGAATGGCGACTACAACACCCATTTCTTCAATTATTCCAGTGAACATAACACGCTTTAATTAATTAATCCTCAAAAGTAAGGGGATAATTGGACTATGCCAAAGTTAATTTATAACCGACACCACGAATTGAGTGAAAAAACTGAGGTTCTTTGGGGTCAATTTCAAAAATTTTTCGAAAAGACAATATATAATTATCAATTGTACGTGGCGTTGGAAACTTATCCAACCCCCAAATAGCATCTAAAATCTCATCTCGTGAAACAACTCGTCCGACATTCACGGAAAAAAGACGCAATAGATCAACTTCTCTTTTCGAAAAAGTAAGAATGTGCTTTTCTTGCGAATCACTTACTTCAAACGTTTGGAAATTAATTGATTTGGAACCAATAGTAAAAATATTTTGTGCCGTTGATTTTAATTGAATTGATAATAAAATTTTTACCCTTAATAACAGCTCTTCTAAATCAAAAGGCTTTGGCAAATAATCATTTCCACCTGCTTTTAAACCCACTACTCTATCTGGAGTTGTCCCTTTAGCTGAAAGAAACAATATCGGCACATCACTCCACTTTCTTATTTCCTTACAAACTTGAATTCCATTGTATCCGGGTAGCATAACATCTAAAATGACCAAATCGCTCTCCCCCAAATCTTTGGCATTATCAAAGGCTTCCGTTCCCGATTTTATTCCTATCACTTCATAGCCATCATACTCTAAATTCAACTTAATTGAATCTAACAATACGGCCTCATCTTCTACTAAATAAATGCGTTTCATTTCGCAATAATTAAACTATTATATTATATTTGTCAGTGAAATTAATCAATAATACGTAACTATGAAAATACGCCTACTCTACATCGCCTTATTGCTTCTTATGATTAACACGAAAGGTTATTCACAAGAAAACATCCCTGTATTATCGAAGCAAATTTTTGATAAAAACATTCCTCTAACTATTATTTCTGCACCGGAAATGAACGCTATCCACGCTGAAGACCTAGAGCGGGATAAAAATGGCGTGTTGTATCGTATTGGTGTAAATAGACCTGCTAATATTTCCTTAACTAATACTGGCATCTGGAAGACCTTGCCTAATGGAGACCGACAATGGCAAATGCACATTAAATCTCCTGGTGCTGAAGCTATCAGTTTCCTTTTTGAAGTATTTAAGATCTATGGCGGCACCACATTGAATATTCAGGACATTAATGGAAAACCATTACACAACACCCTAACATCAAAAGATGTCGAGTCGCACTTTATGCAAAATGCAGCACTATGTTTTGGGGATGAAATGATTATGACCATTTATGAGCCTGCCTACACAAAATCATCGGAAATTTTCATTGATCGAATCATTTATAATTATAGAGCAACTGGCAATCCCAACGCACAAAAAATAAATGAATCGGAAGCGTGTGAAGTAAATGTTAACTGTAGCCCTGTTGGAAATAATTGGCAGGACGAAAAAAGAGGCGTAGCAAGAATTTATGTGGTTGAGGGTGGAGGTGCTGGATGGTGCACTGGCTCTGTTGTAAATAATACAGCATTAGATTGCAAACCATTGTTTTTAACAGCGCTTCATTGTGGCGTTAGTGCTACTGCAGGAAATATGAATCAATGGAAATTCTATTTTCGCTATGAAGCTCCTACTTGTACTAATCCAAGTGTAGCAGGAACTTTAGATGATTATTTTATTACTGGTTGTGTTCGTTTGTCAGACTCAAATGATGGCGGTGGAACATCTGGGTCCGATTTTCTTTTGGTTCAGATGGGTACGATTGCCAACCAAGCCGCTACCATAACCACCATGAAGTCCGCGAACTTTAATTGTTATTGGAACGGATGGGATGCAAACAATACGGCAACTACTGGTGGCACAGGGATTCACCACCCGGCAGGTGACATCAAAAAAATTTCCACCTTTAACGGAACTACCGTTTCAACAACATGGGGAGGTTCTGTATCAAACACGCACTGGAGATTAACTTGGTCAGCAAATTCAAATGGTCATGGCGTTACTGAAGGAGGTTCATCAGGTTCTCCTTTGTTTAATAACAGTTCCGGAAGAATTATTGGAACTCTTACGGGGGGAGGATCTTTTTGTACAGCATTAACTTCTCCAGATAGTTATGGAAAAATGTCTTATCATTGGACGAGTAATGGAACGCCAAACAACGAAAGATTAAAAACTCACCTTGACCCTGGAAACACTGGCTTATTGGTACTTAATGGTTCTAACGATCCTTGTACAGCGGTTAATCCTACGGCACCTGTAGCTCAATTTAGCGCTACACCAACAACAGTAAATACAGGGGGAACAGTTAGTTTTACCGATTTAAGTTCTGGTTCTCCGACATCATGGGCTTGGACTATTTCAGGAAGTGGTTGGAGCTATACAGGTGGAACTTCAGCAACTTCACAAAACCCTCAAGTTATCTTTAATACCGTAGGTCAATATACCGTTACTTTAGTAGCAAGCAATTCGATGGGAAGTGATAATGAAGTTAAAACAAATTACATAACCGTCACCCAACAAAGTGGACCATGTGCTGGCTCATCTGCAACCTGCGATGAGTACATTAATAATGTCCTTTTAAACACGATTAACAACACAACCAATTGTTCAGCTGGTGGATTTGGCAATTATTCAGCAATGAGTACAACTTTAGCAAAGGGCTCACCTTATTCAATCACAGTTACACCAGCAATCGCTGGGACTCCTGGTGCTTATACCGATGATGAGATTGCTGTTTGGATAGATTACAACAACGACCTTGATTTTGCCGACGCTGGTGAGCAAATAGCCTATGTATTAGTTGCTGCTGGATGGAACAATGTCTTTAACTTTGTAGTACCCGCGACTGCAACAACTGCACTTGTCAACATGCGAGTACGTATTTCGTATTCTGTAGACGGCGCCATCATTCCTTGTGGCGAAAGCACATATGGTGAGGTAGAAGATTACAAGGTAAATATCGTAGCTAGTTCTGGCCTCGAAGAAAATAATTTAGATGGATTATCCATCTATCCCAATCCTACGAATGATTTTATTACAATTGATTTAACCTCAGGTAATGCCATTGTTAACGAAATTAAACTCGTAGATTTAACCGGAAAGACCTTATTAACGAGTACAATAATTAATAATTCCACCAAATTAGATTTACATACGCTATCGGCAGGTGTATATCATGTCATTGTCAATACGAATTTGGGTTCAGTTACTCGAAAAATAATTAAACTTTAATTATTCAACTTCTTTAAAACCGCCAAAATTGGCGGTTTTTTTTTGCTTATATGCCAATAATCGTTCATGAAAAGCACTAGTGAACATCTCGAATATATTAATAGTATGCCTGAGAAACCAGGCGTGTATAAATACTTTTCAATAAATGAAAAGATCCTATACGTTGGAAAAGCAAAAAACTTAAAAAAGCGCGTAGGTTCGTATTTTAACAAAAACATAGTTGATGCCAAAACACGAATACTCGTAAAGCAAATTTTTCGCATTGAATACCTAATTGTTGATACGGAATTAGATGCATTATTATTAGAGAATAACCTCATCAAAACCTATCAGCCGAAATATAATATTCTGCTAAAGGATGACAAGACCTTCCCTTGGATAGGAATAAAAAATGAATCCTATCCAAGAATTATTACAACGCGAAAAAAAATAGCAGATGGTACACAATACTATGGGCCTTACGCTAATGTAAAAATGATGAACACGCTTCTTACCCTCATAAAAGAAACCTATACCCTCCGGACATGCAATTATGAGTTAAGTAAGAAAAATATTGAGTCAAAAAAGTTTAATGTCTGCTTAGATTATCATATTGGGAAGTGCAAAGGCCCATGTATCAATGAACAAAGCGAAAGTGAATACCAAGAAAGTATCGAACAAATAGAACAACTTTTGAAAGGGAAGACCTTTTCACTTATTCAAACCTTAAAATCAAAAATGCGAATCGCTTCTGAAGCATTGCTATTTGAGAAAGCACAAGAATATAAAAATATTATATTTCAAATAGAAAAATACAAATCAAAATCAACAGTTGCTTCTGGACAATTATATGATATAGATGTATTGGGAGTAATCGAAGATGAGAAATCATTTTTCATTAATTATTTGGTGGTCGTGGAGGGCGCAATAATTCATGGATTTTCAGCTGAAATAACAAAAAAATTGAACGAGTCAAAAGCAGATGTAATCGCTTATACACTTCCTGAACTCCGCCTTCGATATGGAAGTAATAGTAAAGAGGTGATTTTATCAGAGTCAATAGCCATTTCCTTTGAAGATTTTATGCTAACAATACCATCGAGAGGGGATAAAAAACAATTGTTAGAACTGTCACTCAAAAACGCCACTTTTTTTCGTTTAGATCAACGCAAAAAAGAGCGATTACTTTCTCCAGAAAGAAATACGGAAAGGATCTTGGATCAATTAAAACGCGACTTTAAATTAACGACTACGCCAATACATATTGAGTGTTTTGATAATTCAAATTTACAAGGAACCAATGCTGTATCTGCCTGTGTTGTTTTTAAAAATGGGAAGCCTAGTAAAAAAGATTACCGCCACTTTTTAATAAAAACAGTAGATGGCCCCGATGATTTCGCCTCTATGCGAGAAGTGGTTTACAGGCGCTATAAACGCATGCTAACCGAAAAAGAGTCGTTGCCAAACTTGATTGTTATTGATGGCGGGAAAGGACAGCTTAGCGCAGCAATGGAGTCAATTGATGAATTAGGATTAAGGGGACAAATTACCGTAATTGGCATTGCTAAAAAACTAGAAGAAATCTTTTTCCCTGGAGATAGTTACCCTTTATATATTGACAAAAAGTCAGAAAGCTTAAAAGTAATTCAACACCTTCGGAATGAAGCGCACCGTTTTGGGATAACACATCACAGAAACTTAAGAAGTAAAAATAGCATCACCTCATCATTATTAAGCATTCCAGGGATTGGCGATAAAACAATGGAGAAACTATTTCAACTATTTAAAACCGTAAAAGGGATTAAGGAAGCAACTGAAAAAGAAGTGGAGGAAGCGATTGGAAAAGCTAAAACAAGGCAACTCAACGCTCATTTTAAACAGGGAATTAACGAATAATAAAAGGAAGAGTAACAGATCTGCCTTCAGAAATTAATTGAATAAGGTAAGAACCTCCCGATAATTTCTGTGTGTCTAACACCAATAAGTTTTCTCCTTCAATAGCCATGATTGCATTTCCCTGTAAAAACTTACCGGTAATGTCTAACATTTTATAATGAATGGCCGTATTTAACTGAGCGTTAAACTGAACCGTGATTGCTTCCTCAGCAGGATTGGGGAAAATTGAAACACCATTAACAAGCCCCTCCATATCAGAAATAGTTGCTATTTGAACTATTTCATCTGATGGACCTCCGGCATATAAATTAATGTCATCTAAATAGAAATTATTCCCTCCTTCCCCTTCAAATCGAAAACGCATTCTAAAATCTGAAGTGAAATAATTGTTTGTCACATTCGGCATATGAACCGTTACCCAATCAGCATTTGAAGTCGGAGTCCAAGAACTTACTGATGCATACGAAGATAATAGATTGCCGCTAATAGTTTTTCGCTGCGCCCAAGTATTCCCACAATTATTTGTAATAAAAACCTTCAAGTATTCGAAATCATCAACCGTTCTTTTTCGGTATGCATAGCGAAAACTCAAGGTCACAATACCGCTATCTGGAATAATGGAGAGGTCAATTGGCGCACTAATTAATTCGTCAATATTGGAAGGGTTCTGACCAAAATTTCCAAGTTTTGCACATTTAATTCCAGTATACGCAGTATTATTACCCAGCTCAAATTCATTATTACTATTTGGATTATATATTTCCCAGTTGGGCAAATTTGCCAGCGTCGTGTAGGATTCAAACCCTTCCCAAAATGGAAGCGAAGTTGGAGAAGGAAGAACGCGGATGTAATTAGCTTTCGTTTCAACATCGTTTGTCGTTCCATCCGTTGCAGTAAGCGTGACAGGATATAAGCCAGGTAGATTATACGTTACGTTTGGATTAGCAATAGAAGAGGAGGATGGATTGCCACCTATAAAACTCCAAACTCGGCTAGTTACCAAATTAAACGAAGCATCTAAAAACCCTACAGATTGACCTTGACAAATCGTTGTTTGGTCTGCGGTGAAATCTGCATTACATAACGTGAGAAAGCCTCCTGCACCGGTCGCTAAGAGATTAGACGCCGACCATAAATTAGATCGTCCGGTATTATTGGATTGTAAAGCCGTTCGCATGCGTGTTTTTTGTCCTTCGGTAAACATTTTAGAGCAATACGAGTAATCCATGTAATTTTCTACATTGTCGCGGATATCAAATCCCCAATAAGCATTATCCGAATTACAGGTGTTGGAGTTCAACACACAGGCCTGTACACCAATACAGTTTGGGGTATCGGCAACGCCATCGTCCGTATCGCAATTGCTCGCAAGAGCAGGATTATTTGTAGAACCCCAGGTGTGTGGTAAATTTAACCAGTGGCCTACTTCATGCGTTAATACCCTAGCGTGAGAAACAGAACTGGTTCCTACAGCACCCAAATAATTATGCAAAATCCAAATACCATTGGTCATATTAGTGGCCGAATTACCCGATGGATAAGAAGTATATCCTGCAGCGCCACCAATATCGCCACAAACAAAGACATTCAGGTAATTATTTCCTGGCCATTGCCCTTGATATACATTGTTCCCGCTGATAATGACATCCACTTGATCATTTCCATTATCGCCGATATAGCTAAAAGGAGATAAAGTACGTGTTACTCCATTGAAACAGGCACCATTTGGAGCTTTAGTCGCTAGTACAAATTCCACTTCGATATCTGCTGGCATTCCCATAAATTCAGCATGAACAGTCAACGCATCGAGGTTTTGAAGTCTATAATCGCGGTTTAAATTAGCTAAGCCACTTATTATTTGCTCATGCGAAATGTTTTCGATTCCATTATTATGAAGGACGTGAAAGACCACAGGGATTTTATAAACAATTCCCTTTTCGATAGGAATTTTAGAAAGTTTTTGAATTTCGGCCTGATCTTTCTCATACTGCACAGCAAAAGCTGAATCCTTCAGCGACTCGATTAATTTTATATGCTGGTGGCAATACTCAACACTTTCTCCTTCCCTAGCATTGGAAGGATCAACTGTTTTTTTTTGGGCTGATACCGTAATAAATGATGCAATAAAACAAGAAAATAAAAGTATGTTTTTCATTAAATTGTTTTATTGGTTAATGACCTTTATTGTTTATAATCATTTGATTACAAAAGGTAAGGTCTTAAAATGGTCATCTGACATGATTTTCAAAAAGTAAGATCCTGCAGCAAATATCCGGGTATCAAGCAAAACCAAGTTTGATCCTTGGACAGCGTTCACCACGTTGTTTTGAATTATTTTTCCTGTAAGATCCAATACTTGAAATTGCATGCTTTTATTTTTTGAAGCACTAAAACTTACATTCAATTCACCATCAGTTGGATTAGGATAAAGCGAAATGTCATTAATGCTTTCGTTGAATTCATTTATCCCTAACACTATTTCATTGGAAGGTGCACCAGAATATAAATTAATATCATCTAAATAGAAATTGTTCCCCCCCTCGCCTTCGAATCGAAACTTAACTTTAAAATCTTGACTGAAATAATTGCTGGTCACATTAGTAACATGAACAGTTACCCAATCAGCATTCGATGCAGGTGCCCAAGAATTCGCTGTAAATAAAGTAGATAATTGATTCCCGCCTAACGTTTTACGTTGTGCCCAAGTTGTTCCACAATCACTAGAAATAAATACTTTTAAATATTCATAATCCCCGCTTGTTTTTTTACGGTAAGCATAGCGAAAACTCAAGGTTACAATTCCGTTAGCTGGAATAACTGATAAATCAATTGGAGCAGAAATTAGTTCGTCGACATTCGATGGAGCCTGACCGAAATTAACCAATTTAGCACATTTTGAACCTGTATAAGCAATTGCAGGATCGAGTGTAAAGGCATTATTATTATTAGGGTTGTAAATTTCCCAGTTTGGTAGATTTGCAAGAGAAGTATACGATTCAAAACCTTCCCAAAAAGGTAAGGATACAGCAGTAGGAAGCACACGAATATAATTCGTTTTTGTCTCAACATCAGTTGTTGTTCCATCGGTTGCAGATAGAGTTACTGCATATAGTCCAGGTTGAGAATAAGTTACTGTAGGGTTTGAAGAAGTTGATGTACTTGGACTACCACCAGTGAAAGTCCAAGTTCGACCTGAAACTATATTAAATGAAGCATCCGTAAATTGAACTGATTCTCCCGCACAAATCGTCGTTCTATCTGCATTGAAATCAGCTGCACAAAGCGTCAAAGTACCCGATGCACCTGTAGCAGTCAAATTTGACGCTGACCATAAATTTGCTCTACCTGTATTGTTCGATTGTAATGCGGTACGCATGCGCGTTTTTTGACCTTCAGTAAACATTTTAGAACAATAAGAATAATCCATATAATTTTCTATATTATCTCGAATGTCAAAGCCCCAATAAGCATTATCGGAATTACAGGTATTAGAACTCATGACACAAGCTTGAACGCCAATACAATTTGGTGTATCTGTTACCCCATCATCCGTTGAACAACTTGTTGCATTTCCAGGATTATTATTCCCTCCCCAAGTATGGCTTAAATTTAACCAGTGTCCCACTTCGTGTGTCAATGTACGGCTCGTACCAACAGAGCTCGTACCAATGGATCCCATATAATTATGCAGAAGCCAAATACCATTCGTCATACTAGTAGCGGACGCAAATGACGGATTCGTTGTATAGCCTGCAGCTCCACCGATTTCACCACAAATAAAAACATTCAAATACTTATTGCCTGGCCAAGAACCTTGGTACACATTATTGCCATTTTTAATTGCCGTTACTTGAGCGCTCCCACTTGAACCATCATAACTCAAGGCAGACATCGTTCGTGTTACCCCATTAAAACATGCACCATTAGGTGCCTTTGTAGCTAATACAAATTCCACCTCGATATCTGAAGGCATTCCTTGAAATTCAGCGTGCACATTTGCTGCATCGGCGTTTAGGAGTCTGAAGTCACGGTTTAAAATAAATAATCCGTTCACAATTTGTTCGTGCGTAATGTTTTCTGCTCCGTTGTTGTGTAAGACATGAAATACCACTGGGATTTTATATACTATTGCTTTAGGAACCGAACCCTTTTTTAACAATTGTTCAAATTCTAAGTCATCTTGCTCTTTAATCAAAACAAAAGCTGGGTCTTTCATTGACTCCATTAATTTTATATGTTGATGGCAATATTCTACGTTTTCGCCTTCTCGCGCATTGGTAATATCGAAGGGTTTTTTCTGAGCGTTAATTAAAATAACCTGACTAAAGAAAATAAAAATGAGGAGATATTTAAACATAAAAAAGGAATAAAATAAATATATAAGTGCACGCAAAAATAAACTATTTTTTAAACTAACAGAAATAGTTAAGGTAAATAAGCATTTATCTATAACTTTGTTTTTATGAAATCGAAAACAGCAAAAGAAACATTATCGATTACCACTATAATCGTGTTACCAAATGATACCAATACCCAGGGAAATTTATTTGGAGGGCAATTATTAGCCTGGATGGATGTGATCTCAAGTGTTGCTGCACACAGACATTGTAAACGAGTGGTAGTAACGGCAGCGGTAAACAATGTCTCGTTTCAAAAACCAATAAAACATGCTTCTATCGTGACCTTAGAGGCCAAAGTTTCACGTGCATTTTCTACCTCTATGGAGATTATTGTTGATGTTTTCGTAGAAGATCAAATAACGGGCGAACGCGAAAAATGCAATGAAGCGATTTATACTTTTGTTGCTGTAGATCAGAACGGTGGCCCCATACATGTCCCCGAATTAATTCCTGAGACAGAGGAGGAAAAGAAACGTTTTGAAGGAGCATTAAGAAGGAAACAATTAAGCCTAATTCTCGCAGGAAAATTGAAAGCTTCTGAGGCGACGGAATTAAAAAAACTGTTTCTAGACTAATGAGGAAGATTTGCACCTTACTCTTTATTTTTCTAGTTGTTTTTAGCAATGCAAATTCACAAGAGAACATCATTGGTGATTGGAATGGCGCTTTATCACTTGGAGGACAACAACTTAGTTTAATTTTTCATTTTGAAAAAGTAGGCGCTACTTATTCGGGTAGTCTGGATAGCCCGGATCAAAAAGCTTTTGGAATAAAGGCTGATGAAGTTGTTTATGAAAATGGGAAGTTAGCAGTGACTATCTTAAAAATTGGCTTAAGTTACAATGGCGTTTTGGTTGACACCACCATTTCTGGTGAATTTGCACAAGGATATTTTAAGGCACCACTTCAATTAAGCAGGAGAAAGGTGGAGAAAAAAGTAGTGATAAAACCTCAAGAACCACAGGCTCCCTTCCCTTATTTAGAAGAAGAAATCGTATTTCATCATATAAATGCCAATTTTGACATGGCCGGAACCTTAACGTTACCCAAAGGAGAAGGCGTTTTTCCTGCAATACTATTAATCAGTGGAAGTGGGCCACAAGATAGAAATGAAGAAATTTTAGGTCATAAACCATTTCTCATTATTGCCGATTACCTCACAAAAAAAGGATATGCTGTTTTGCGTTATGATGACAGAGGAACGGCAAAATCTGGAGGTAAATTTGAGGGGGCTACTTCACTCGATTTTGCAAGCGATGCGGCCTCTGCGCTCGCTTATTTAAAAACGAGAAAAGACATTGATGCTACTAAAATTGCTTTGACTGGACATAGTGAAGGAGCGATGCTTGCGGCAATTCTTGCGGCGAGTGACCCCAGTATTAATGCGATCATAATGTTAGCGGGACCAGGAATTCCCGGGGATCAATTATTGCTGATGCAACAAGAATTAATAGCGACTGTGAATCAAGTTAATCCTGATGAAATTAAAGAAAATACACTAATTAATAGCAGTTTATTTGATCTTATTAAACAGTCAAATGATTTAGAAAGTGCAACAATTTCAGTTGAGAAAAAATTAAAGAAAATTAGTAAAGCGTTAAGTAAAAGTGACTTAGAAGCTTATGGTGGAAAAGCCGAATATGTTACACAAAATTTACGTGCCTATATGAATCCTTGGATGTACTTTTTTCTGAGATACAAGCCCGCCATCGATCTAAAAAAAATAAAATGCAATGTACTTGCCTTAAATGGGAGTAAAGATTTACAAGTGCCAAGCAAAGAAAATTTAGCCGCACTGGATGTTGCTATTAACAACCCGGGTAAAGTAAAGCAAATCGTTGAATTGCCCAATTTAAACCATTTATTTCAAAAATGTTTAACGGGAAACATTACCGAATATGGTGAGATCCAAGAAACCATCTCTCCGGAGGTGCTTGAAAAGATAAATGAATTTTTAACGAGTTGTTGGAACTAAGCCTTGATGTCGGTTGCTATGGCTGAAAGATCCTGTTTTTCCATGCACTTAAAATGTCCTTTGGGACATTCTTGATAGCCAATTTTAGAACAAGGGCGGCAATTCAAGCCTACTACTTCATGAATTTTTACAGACTTTTCATTTCCTGGACGATAGGGGGACATCCCAAATGCCGGGACCGTATTTCCCCAAATAGAAACAATTGGAACGTCAAACATGGCAGCAATGTGCATAAGTCCAGTATCATTCGTAAGGACCGTTTTCGCTTGCGAAAGAATGCTAGCTGAAGCTAGCAGACTTAATTCACCACATAAATTATACATCTTTTTTTGAGGAAATGCTGCTTGTATTTTTTTGCCATCCACTTGTTCAGTATGACCCCCTAATAATACAATTGGCAAATCATACGATTCAATAACCTCAATTAAAGAAGCCACCGGGAATTTTTTTGTTCTATATTGAGCGCCCATTGCAATTGCCAAAAATGATTTTTTTCTTAAATCGTATCTATTTAGCTCTATTTCAAAAGTATTAGGAACAAAAAACGCTGTGTTTTTGTGATCACTCTTCACATCTAGATCAGTAAAAGCATCGATATATCGATCAACGACATGCTTATTCGGGAGCTTATTCTTTTTTAGGCGGGTTAACAACCATTTCTTCCAATTTAATTTAACCAGCCTTTTTAGTTGAACGCCACTAATTCCAACTGTAAGCAAACGCGTTCTCAAATTATTATGTAAATCAATGATATGCGAATAATTTTCCTTTCGAATTTCGCCTTTCGTTTGCTTTAAATCACCATCAAAAAAGAGTGTTTTATCATGAAAAGTAGAAGCTAGAAGCAGCTCCTTATAGGTAGATTTTGTTAGGAAATGAACTTCAGCATTTGGGTGTTTTTCTTTGAGGCATCGTAGTGCATGAAAAGTTAGTACAATATCTCCAATAGAACTAAACCGAATAACTAAGATCTTCAGCTTTTTTTCCATTGTGTTAGGAATTAATAATCATTTTAACCTTAACACCTTTTCCTATTTCGGATTTATATTCGCACTTAATATTTGACATTTTCATTCTATATTGAATATTTTGCATTCCCATACCTTGTTGCGCTGTTTCTATATCGAAGCCAATGCCGTTATCTTCCAAGGAAATAAAAATTTGATCCGAAGATTTTTGGATAACAAAAGTGATTTCGGTTGCTTGAGAATGTTTTAAGGTATTGTTGATTAACTCTTGAACAACTCTAAACAAGTTAATCCGGTCAACGTTATCAAGCGTTTTTTCATCGATTCCTTTTTGAATTTTTACAGTAAAGTTAATTTCTCCAATAGAATTAATCCGATTGGCAAATCGATCAATTGCATTTAAAAATCCCAATTCTAATTCAGGTGGATTTAGTGCGTAAGCTATTTCTTTAATCGAACGGATACTTGATTGCAACAAACTGGAAATATCACTAAACTGTGCCTCCTCTTCTTTTTTGGGAGTGATATTTTGAAAAAGTAAATTTAAGAGAACCAGTTGCTGTCCTAAACCATCATGCAATTCCCTAGCGATTTTTTTCTTTTCCCTTTCTTCCGCTTGCGTAATTACATCGAACTTTTGTTTTTCGAACTTCAATTCTTCCGTTCGATCGATTACTAATGCGATGTATGTTTCCTCTTCTCTTTCCAATTTATTAATTACGATTTCATTAACGATTTCTAAACCATTTAAAGTTGTTTGTCTTATCCGATGTTTAGCAAAACTCTGATTACTCTCGATCTCAATTTTTTGATCTTTAAAATAATTAAACCAATAAATAGATTTACCTAGAATTTCATCACTCTCAACTTGATAGAGGGATAGCGCGGCAGGATTTGCCATGGCAATTATAAGTGATTTACCTACCAAACGTAGAACAGGAAATGGGGACCTATTAAAAACATCCTTATATTTTTGCTCGGAGTTAAAGATGCCAAGTCGAAAACTTCTTCGGAGCATGCTATAACGAATCGTTTTGTCCAACAATTGCGCATTAATTTCTGTTTTCAACAAATAATCTTGTGCGCCCTTGGAAACTATTTCTAAAGCAAGAATCTGATCATTCAGTCCGGAAAGAATGATAATGGACGCCATCTTATACATTTCATGAATTGCTTCGTAAGTATTAATACCACTAGAATCTGAAATACCAAGGTCTAACAATACAACATCCGGTTGAAATTCTTCTTGAGCTAATTTGGCTTCACTTAACGATGATACAATTAATATATCTTTGGTGTCAACCTTTAACATTTCCAATTGATGCTGAATTAGGTTTGCGAAGGGCAAATCATCTTCAACAATTAAAATTTTGGCTAACTCCATTCGCCAATTTTACTAAACATAACCTTGTCTTTATCCACAATGTCATTAAGTCCATTAAAAAGTGCCTCCTTGTCTTCGTTACGAAGGCAATTGGTAGGAAAAGATAATTGTAATTCCTTAATATAATCAAAATAGATGGTTTGTTGTTCGATGCTTATTTTTCTTAATCCTTCAAAATAAATAACCGTTACCTCCCTATCGCTAACAATTAAAGCTTTAGAACTTAGGCCAATTCTAAACCGCTTTTTATAGCCTATCACTAAAAACAATAAGTTATCAAATGAAAAACTCAACAAAACGATAGCCGGAACAATTGCGTGAGTGGTCAAGTTATAAATTGAGAGGCCGAGACTTATCATAATGCAGGACTCAATCAAATTATAAACAACGACCCTGTTTTTACGTGCGGTGCTTACCTCAAAATTAAAAAGAAATCGATCCGTGGAATTCACAATTTTCATTCCCATCCAACGCTTTAAACTTCTTCTAAAAGCGATAAGTCCCATTAAAGTTCCCAATAACCAAAATCCCTCATCTGCAAAACTCAAATTCTTACCCGATGTTTTTAGCATTTCTACTGGAAGATCAAAACCAACAATAATGGTCAACATTATTAAGGGAAAAGTAAGCGCAAGCAAAATAGAATTTACAAAACTATTCATTCGGAATAAGTTTTAACTTTCCTCTTAATTGAAGGATTTCTTGTTTAATTTTCTCAATTTTTAACTCCACCTCTTTTTTAAGTTCATCTGCCCCTTTTGATTTAGCAAAAAAGCCCAAATTTGTTTCATATTGCAACGCTTCGTTTGTCAAGCTGTCCATTTGTCGCTTGATATCAGCACGTTCCTTTTGGTAAAGTTTTGTTCGTTCTGGGCTAGCATTGATCACGTCCATTTTAGCTGAAAAAAGCAGACTTGCGCGTTCAGCCCCCTCCAATTTCAATTCAGAATATTTTGTATCTAGTGCCTTTTTATAGGCGCTATAAATCGTTTCTTTTTTATTTAAAGGGACATGGCCAATTTCGGAAAACGATTGGCTAAACTTTTTAAAATCAGCTAACGCAGTCGATTTATCCGTGATTTTATAAGCGTTAACACTTTCAATTAATGCCAACTTCAGATTCAAATTGTTTTCCAATTCACCCGCCTGATCCTTAATCGATTTTTCCCTAGCATTGAAAAAAACATCGCAAGAAGCCCGAAATTCGGACCACAGCCTATTTTCAAATTTGTGTCCTGCAGGGCCTAACCCTTTCCAGCGCTGTTGGATTTTTATTATTTTATCTGCCGTTAATTTCCAATCTGTATCCTTATTGATCGCTTTCACTTCATCAATTAAGCCTTTTTTCAACTCAATGTTTTGTTGAATGTTAGCTTCGTTCTTTTTGCTCACCACTTTTTTGGCGCTAAAAAACAGGTCACATAATTTTCGGAATTCGCCCCAAACGACCTCATTATCTTTTTTGGAACCCGGCCCAATTTTCTTCCATTCCTCTTGTAATTTTAATACCGCATTGGTATTAATTTCATAAAATTTGGAAGAATCATTTTCTTCAAGTTGGTCTACGATTCCCTGTAGATTATTTATCAGTAATTTCTTTTTTAGAATATTATCTGCTAAGAGGGTTCTTTGCTCGTCATAATGGGCATTAATTTTATCGTAAACTGATCGTACGGCCTCCCAATAACTGTTTTTTACCACTGCCCATTCGTCATTAGACACTGGTCCAATTTCTTCCCATTCATCTTGCAAGACCCGAAGATTGGACTCCATTTCTCGAATGGATCCTTTGCTATTTCGCAATTGTTGTAAACGTTGAATTAACCCTTGTTTTAACTGCGTATTTCTTTTATAGTCATGGTCCTTAATCTCCCGATAAATTTTCATTGTATAAAAGAAAATTTCCAATATCCGTGAGTATTCCCGTTGAATTTCATCGCGCTTATCACGAGGGATGTCCCCGATTTTCTTCCACGTTTCGTGAATTTCTTTGTACGCTTGAAAAGCCACAGAAATATTTTCTTCACTTTCAATCACCTCTTTTAAGCTGCCTATCAATGACTTTTTCAGCTTTAAATTTTCAGCTTCTAAGGTTGTTTTTAAAGCAACTTGTTGCTTCCTTATTTCTTGAAATTTTTTATATTCTAAATAAAAAGATTCTTTTGGTGATTCAAAATCAATCGCTGGTATTTCCTCTCCTCGCTCAGCGGCTTCCATTTTCGCAACCTGCTGTAGGCGTTCTTGTTCGAGCAAGAAATCTTCAAAGTGACTTCTGATTTCGGCCGCTTCTTTACCTAAAACGATTAAATCTTCCGCTATAGTGAGCGCTGAAATTTTTTCAATAAAGGGCTGAAATTCGATCATATTTCTTTCATTTGAAAATGTGCTAATTCAACAAAGCTATCAATTCGCTTGTTTAGCTCCGCCTTTGTAATTTCTTTCAATCGATCAGTTCCAAATTTCTCTACACAAAAAGAGGCCAATGCTGATCCAGCAATAATTGCTCTTTTCATGTTTTCAAAACTATAATCGTCCGTTGAAGCAATGTACCCCATAAATCCACCTGCAAAAGTATCACCGGCACCAGTTGGGTCAAATACATCTGCTAAAGGAAGTGCAGGCGCATAAAATATATTTTCTCCATGAAACAACAATGCCCCATGTTCCCCTTTTTTAATAATCACAATTTTAGGACCCATCGCTTGAATAATCGCAGCAGCCTTAACCAAAGAATAAGTGCCGGAAAGTTGCCTTGCTTCTTCATCATTAATTATAATCACGTCCACTAATTGAATCGTTTTCAGTAATTCTTCCAATGCGATATCCATCCAAAAATTCATGGTGTCCATAGCGATCAGCTTTGGCCTTACTGCTAATCGTTCGATTACTGTTCGTTGTACTTCAGGGCTCAAATTCCCCAATAATAGGTAGTCAATGTTTTGATAACTTTCTGGTACAATTGGGTCAAATGTCCCCAAAACATTAAGCTCAGTTGCTAATGTATCCCGAGAATTCATGTCATTGTGGTACTTTCCTGACCAAAAAAATGTCTTTCCCCCTTCAATGATTTGTAGGCCTTCTAAATTCACTCCTTTATCTTTCATTTCTTGCAGCGTAGCAAGAGGAAAATCCTCACCAACAACAGAAATAATTCCTTGTTCTTTAACAAAAAAGGAGGCGGAAAAGCATATATAGGTACCTGCGCCACCTACAATTTTATCTGTTTTACCATATGGGGTTTCGATAGCATCAAAAGCAACACTGCCTACTGTTAATAAATTCATGCGTACTATTTTCTTGCAAAGATAGGGAATTACCCTTGTATCATACAATGAAAACAGCGCATAAAAAAGGATAATTAACTACTCATTTAGGGATTTATATTAATTTCATATCAAAACTTTATTTTTTGAGGATGAAAATATTTAAAATAGCCCTTCTATTTTTCTTGATTTCTTGTGCGAATGAAAGTCTTGGAAAAAGACCCGATCACAGAGAGGTTAAAGATACTGTTCAAATTGATGAAGTAGGAATAAATGACCTTGACTTAGGTGATAGTATAAAAACAGTAATAAATCATGCAAAATGGCAAGCCACACAACAAGTTACTTACGACCCCACATATGTTGTGTTAAAATATCCAAATGGAGATGTCTCTCCCAATAAAGGAGTTTGTACCGATGTCATAATTAGGGCCTATCGTGCAATTAACTTTGATTTACAAAAATTAGTTCATGAGGATATAAAATCAAATCCTAGGCGCTACAAAAACATTGCCCAACCAGATGCGAATATTGATCATCGCAGATGCAGTACATTAATCCCTTTTTTCACTTCGCATGCGACTAGTTTACCCATAAGTAATGATGGTAGTGATTATAAGCCCGGAGAGGTCGTTTTTTGGGATATTGCACGAGGGCATGTGGGGCTAGTAATCGACGAAAAAGTTCCAGGGACAAATCGATATTACGTAGTTCACAACATTTGTTGTGGACCTCAAAAAGAAGATGTTTTATTTAGTGCTGAGATTGTAGGGCATTTTAGTTATACCCCATGGTAATTAAACACAAACTATAAATCAAATTTAATCCCTTGCGCCAAGGGTAAACTATCCGAATAATTAATGGTGTTCGTTTGTCTTCTCATATAAACTTTCCATGCATCAGAACCAGATTCTCTCCCTCCTCCAGTTTCTTTTTCACCGCCAAAAGCACCACCAATTTCAGCCCCAGAAGTTCCTATATTCACATTAGCAATACCACAATCAGATCCGGAATTAGCGAGAAAAGCTTCTGCTTCTTTCAGATTATTTGTCATAATAGCAGAAGAAAGTCCTTGAGGGACACTATTTTGAAGCGTAATTGCATTCGATAAATCTCCTGTATATTTCATTAAATATAAAATCGGCGCAAAAGTCTCGTGTTGAACCATGGAATAATGGTTTTTTGCTTCGAGAATAACCGGTTTCACATAGCAACCCGATGTATATTGAGGTCCCGTTAATACTTCGCTATCAATTAGGGCGATTGCTCCTTCTTCCTTTGCTTTTTCAATTGCTTCCAAATAATTATTGACCGCATCTTTATCAATTAAAGGCCCAACATGGTTGTTAACGTCAAGCGGATCTCCAATGTTTAGTTGCCCATAAGCTTTCACAATGGCGTCTTTCACTTTATCATAAATTTCTTCGTGAATAATCAATCGTCGGGTTGATGTGCATCGTTGTCCAGCTGTACCAACAGCACCGAAAACAGCACCAGGGACAACCACTTTCAGGTCGGCACTAGGTGCAATGATTATCGCATTATTTCCTCCTAATTCCAACAACGCTCTTCCAAGTCTTGCGCCAACTAAAGCGCCAACACTTTTTCCCATTCGGGTAGAACCTGTTGCAGAAATTAAGGGTACGCGTGAGTCATTTGCCATTAACTTGCCAATTTCAGCATCACCGATAACCAATGATGAAACCCCTTCAGGAACGCCATTCGCTTTAAAGACTTCATTCGTAATAAATTGACATGCCAAAGCCGTAAGGGGTGTCTTTTCAGATGGTTTCCAAACACAAACATCACCACAAACCCATGCCAATGCGCTATTCCAATTCCACACCGCAACAGGAAAATTAAACGCGGAGATAATTCCCACAATTCCTAAAGGATGGTATTGCTCATACATTCTATGTCCAGGTCTTTCAGAATGCATAGTTAAGCCATAAAGTTGGCGAGAAAGTCCTACTGCAAAATCACAAATATCAATCATCTCCTGCACCTCGCCTAAACCTTCCTGAAGTGATTTACCCATTTCATAAGAAACAAGTTTTCCAAGTGGCTCTTTATAAAACCTTATTTTTTCGGCTAACTGACGAACGATCTCTCCTCGTTTTGGGGCCGGTATTTTTCTCCATTCGAGAAATGCTGTTTGCGCCGTTTCAATAATCAAGTTATAATCCGTTGCCGTTGCGGACTTAACTGACGCAATTAATTTTCCATCAACGGGAGAAAAAGAATCAATCTTCGCACCGTTTGTATCCATCCAATTCTGACCCGTAGATGCGCCATTATTTATTGTTTGAATATTAAATATATTTAAGACACTTTCCATCATTTTACAACTTATTTACTTATTAGATTTATTAAGTACAAAATTAATCGCTTTTATTAGAGGAAGGGTAAAACCGTAACTTTTTGACAAAAAAAAACCGCTAAGAAAAAATCATAGCGGTTTTATATAAAAATTTTACGACTTATTCTTCTTCATCGTCATCATCATCAGCAGGCTTAATTGCTCCCCTTGCCATTTTAACCGAAACAACTACTGCATTCGCAGGATCTAAAAAAGATATTCCTGGAATAGAAATGCTATTTACACGTATTGATTGTCCAATTTTTAACTTAGCAATATCCACCGTAATGGCATCAGGAATAGCAGAAGGTAATCCAACGCAAGATAAATTTCTAAAAACCTGCATCAATCGACCACCCGCTAATACACCACGTGCCGAACCAACTAAACGCACTGGTAATTTTACACTTACCGGTTTTGTTTCACTTAACTCGTAGAAATCTACGTGCTGAATAGTGTCTTTTGTTGGATGTTGCTGTAATTCTCGGATAATTCCCGTTGCTTTTTTTCCTTCGATATCAAGTTCTACTTGATACACATCAGGAGAAAATACAATTTTATCTATTGCTACCCGACTAACAGAAAAATGTGTTTGGGTACCTTGACCGTATAATACACATGGTACCCTGCCTTCATTTCTGATAAGCGCAGCGTCCTTTTTCCCTACGTTCGCTCTAAGCGAACCGCTCAATTGTGCTGTTTTCATTTATTATTTATTTAAGAGATTACAAAATGTGAACTAATTGATTCATTATTAACCAATTTTTTAATTACGTCTGCAAATAAATCTGCAACCGATATGACGCGAATTTTAGGACTAGTTTTAGCCAAAGGAATTGTATCCGTGACAATAATTTCTGTTAACTTCGAATTATTTATTCGTTCAAAAGCAGGTCCAGACAAGACGGCATGTGTACAAAATGCTCTAACACTAAGGGCGCCCTTTTCCATTAATAAATCAGCTGCTGTTGTTAATGTTCCTGCTGTATCACACATATCGTCAATGATAATAACGTCCTTACCCACCACATCACCAATAACAGTCATTTCCGCTATTTCATTCGCTCGTTTTCTATTTTTATGACAAAGCGCTAAACCACAATTTAAGTTTTTGGCATATGAATTCGCTCGCTTTGCCCCACCAACGTCAGGCGCGGCAATTACCAAATTACCATTGTCTAATTTGTTTATTTCTTTTAAGAAAAGAGTAGAAGCATATAAATGATCAACTGGAACCTCAAAAAACCCTTGAATTTGATCGGCATGTAAATCCATTGTCATTACCCTATCTACTCCTGCAGCAATCAGCATATTGGCAATCAATTTAGCCCCAATTGCAACCCGTGGCTTATCTTTTCGATCTTGGCGTGCAAAACCGAAATAAGGAATTACAGCAATAATTTTTCGAGCGGAAGCTCTTCTTGCTGCATCAATAAGTAGAAGTAGTTCAAAAATATTTTCTGTTGGAGGCATGGTAGATTGAATAATAAATACATCTTGTCCACGGACTGTTTCTTCGAAGGATGGTTGAAATTCCCCATCACTAAAAACGGTCACATTAACATCTCCTAAAGGCAAGCCAAAATGCTCCGCAATACGAGATGACAAATCACTAGATGCTCTACCAGAAAATAATTTAACGCCCATTGGTTTATTAAAGAGTGCAAAGTTAGGGATTTAAAAGAAAATAAAATAATTTTAACCCTCAATATAAACACAAAAGTTATCTCCGTAATAATTGTGTTATGCTTACTAAACTGATTTAAACATGAAAATATTAAAAATACAAGCGCTACAAGGACCAAATATTTGGAGTATTGCAAGGAAAAAATTAATCCAAATGCGATTGGATTTAGAAGAGCTGGAAGAATTGCCTACAAATAAAATCGAGGGGTTTCGGGAGCGAATTGAATTATTAATCCCTTCGCTTATAACACATCGATGTTCAGAAGGTTGTCATGGTGGTTTCTTTTTACGAGTAGACCAAGGGACTTGGATGGGGCATGTAATAGAACATATTGCATTAGAAATTCAAACTCTAGCAGGAATGGACGTTGGTTTTGGACGAACACGTGAGACAAAAACAAAAGGCGTTTACAATGTAGTCTTTAACTATTTAGAAGAAAAAGTAGGCGTTTTTGCCGCCGAATCAGCTGTGAGAATTGCACAAGCGATTATTAATGGTGATACATATGATCTTTTAGCAGATATTCAAAAGATGAGAGAGATCCGTGAAAAAGTGCGCCTAGGCCCCAGCACCGGAAGCATTGTTGAAGAAGCTAAATCGCGTGACATTCCTTGGATTCGTTTAGGCACCAATTCATTGATCCAATTAGGTTATGGAATAAACCAAATGCGTTTTCAAGCGACCATAACATGCAAAACAAGCAATATTGCGGTTGATATTGCTTGCAATAAAGAGCAAACAAAAAAAATGTTAGACGCCGCATCAATTCCCGTTGCCAAAGGGTCGATCTGCGTAGATGAAGAAGATTTAGCTGAAACTATCAAGTCTATAGGCTACCCCATCGTATTAAAACCTCTTGACGGAAATCATGGCAAAGGCGCATCAATTAATGTGACCAGCTGGGAAGATGCTGTATTGGGATTAGAATATGCACAAAAATATTCAAGAAGAGTAATTGTTGAACGCTTCATAACAGGGTTTGATTTTCGGGTCTTAGTTATTGACAATAAAATTGTTGCGGCCGCACAAAGAGTTCCGGCGCATGTTGTGGGAGACGGAATAAATTCAATTGAAGAACTAATCGAAATTGTAAATGCAGACCCTAGAAGAGGTTATGGGCATGAAAATGTATTGACCGAAATAGACATTGATCGAGACAGTTTGGAATTATTAGAAAAAAGGAACTTAACTGTTAAATCGATTCCTGAAAAAGGAGATGTTGTATATTTAAAATCAACGGCAAACCTAAGTACAGGTGGCACATCCATAGATGTAACAGACATGATGCATCCAGAGAACATCTTTATGGCAGAAAGGATTTCAAGAATTATCGGCTTAGATATTTGTGGAATTGATATTATGGCAAGCAACCTTACACAATCCTTAAAAGAAAATGGAGGCGTAATTTTAGAAGTAAATGCTGCTCCAGGATTTAGGATGCATTTAGCCCCTTCAGAAGGATTGCCTAGAAATGTTGCCGCTCCTGTGATTGATATGCTTTATCCACTAGGAAAACCTTCACGTATTCCAATTATTGCAATAACTGGAACGAACGGTAAAACAACAACAACACGTTTAATCGCTCATATTGTAAAAAACAATGGCTTCCGAGTAGGATTCACCACTTCCGATGGCATTTATATTCAAAATCATTTAATGGAGAAGGGTGACACAACTGGGCCAATATCCGCCGAATATATTTTAAAAGATCCAAATGTTGAATTTGCCGTATTAGAAACAGCAAGGGGAGGCATACTAAGATCAGGTCTTGGGTTTAGCAGATGTGACATTGGGATTATAACCAATATTCAAGAAGACCACCTAGGAATTAGCGATATTCATGATTTAAAAGACCTATCCCGCGTTAAATCCGTCGTGGTTGAAAGTATAAAAAAAGATGGTTGGGCAGTGTTGAATGGCGAAGACGACTATTGCCTAAAAATTGCTGCTAAATTGGATTGTAATGTGGCGCTATTTAGTTTAAATGAAAATAACAAAGCTATTATTGAACATTGCAAAAATGGTGGCATCGCTGCTATTTATGAAAATGGATTTGTTACCATCAAGAAAGGAGATTGGAAAATTAGAGTTGAAAAAGCGACCTTAATTCCTTTAACGATGAACGGAAAAGCAAAATTCATGATTGCTAATGTCCTTGCTGCCACCCTTGCCTCCTATTTACATGGCTTTAAAATAGAAGATATTAAATTATCCTTAACTACTTTCTTGCCGGGGGCGACACAGACACCAGGAAGAATGAATGTCTTTGAATTTTCCAAGTTCAAGGTCATGATTGATTTTGCACATAATCCAGCCGGATACCTCGGAATCGAAGACTATATGCAAAGCATTGAAGCGAAAAGGAAAATTGGAATTATTTCTGGTATTGGAGATCGGCGAGACGATGATATAAAAGAGTGCGCTCGAATCGCTGCTCGAATGTTTGATCATATTATTATTCGCCAAGAAAAATACCTACGTGGAAGGACAGAAAAACAAATCATCGATCTAATTATTGATGGCATTAAAGAATCTAATGCTCAAACAACCTTTGAGGTGGTAACACTGGAAATTGATGCGATTAGACACGCTATTTCATTGGCGGTTGAAGGCACGTATATTGTGGCACTTAGTGATGTTGTGGCAAATGCTATTGAGATTGTACAAGAATATTTAGATCTTGAGATTGAAAGTGGTGTTATTTAATTGAATGGATAATCGACAGATATTTACCCTTAAACAAGTAGTTTCTTCCATTAAAAAAACAATTGAAGATCGCTACCATAGCACCTATTGGGTTAAAGCAGAGATGCATAAGTTAAACCTATACCCAAGTGGTCACGCATTCCCTGAACTTGTTCAAAAAGAAGGGGATAAAATCGTGGCTCAAATTAATGGCAATATCTGGAAAACCCAATTTACTCAAATTAATAAACGATTTATTGAAATCGTAAAAGAACCTTTAAGCGAGGGCACCAATTTGCTTCTTTGTGTTAAGATTGTATTCAATGAATCATACGGTTTAAGCCTTCAGATAATTGATATCGATCCATCTTATTCGCTGGGCGAATTGCAAAAACAGCGAGACGAAACCTTAAAAAAACTTTCGGATTTAGGTATTATTAATAATAATCAAAACTTGCCTTTTCCATTACTACCGAAACGCATTGCTGTAATTTCAGCGGAATCAAGCAAAGGGTTATCTGACTTTATGCATATGCTAGAGGAATCAAACAATAAATACACGATTCAAACTCATTTGTTTCCTGCCTACCTCCAAGGTGATGTTGCCGTAAAATCGATCATTCAAGCTTTACATAAAATTAATAAAGTTCGGCATCATTTTGATGTTGTGCTAATCATCAGAGGGGGCGGAGGCGAAGTTGGGCTCTCGTGTTACAACCATTTCGATTTATGTAAAAGCATTGCCGAATTTCCTTTGCCCATCTTAACCGGAATTGGCCACTCTACCAATTTAACCGTTGCAGAAATGGTTTCATTTAGACACGCTATTACGCCAACCAAATTAGCGGAATTCCTTTTGGTTAATTTTAAAGAATTCGATGCAACACTTCAACGATTTTCATACACCCTAAAAGAAAAAAGTCGCAACTGCTTTTCCTATACCAAATCAGACTTTAAGAGCGCCATTGCCCTGTTAAAACAGCTCCGTTCAAAACTCACTCTTTCAGCGAGGAATGATCTGAGTTTGTTCTCAACAAAGATTTCATATTCAAGCAGGCAATTAGTTGAAAGATCGCACGGAAAAATAGAGCAATTAGGAGCTAATATTAAACGGTCCTCAAAAAATCAACTTGAAAATTGCGACTCCATTTTCACCGAATATAAAGTACGAATCAACAGGGTCCTAAGTCAAAAAACAAAGCAGTCATACGATCAATTGTTTGCATTTGAAAGTGTCATTAATGCCTTAAACCCTGAAAACGTGCTCAAAAGAGGCTATTCAATTACATTGCATAAAGGGAAGTTAATCGATCAATCCACAAAATTAAACGTGGGAGATTTACTCATTACAAGAAACGAACACTTGGAAATTGAATCGAGTTGGATTAAATCAAGTCCCACGAAGAATGACAATCTAAATAAATGACCCTTCTGTTTTTGGCTAGCTGTCAACAACTTCATTACATTTGTAAGCATGAACTTTACCTTTGGAAAGCAATACCGATTATGCAGTAAAAAAAAAATAGAAGAGGTCTTTCAAAAAGGCAAAAAAATTCATGGCTTTCCATTTCTATCCTATCACTTAATTCAAGCAGAAGAAAATCCTTCGTTTAAGGTTTTAATAAGTGTGCCTAAAAAATTTATTAAGAAAGCGCACGATCGAAATTATATCAAACGATGCATGCGAGAAGGGATTAGAAAAAATAAAGAACTCTTAGAAGAATTGCTAATTTTGAAAGGAATTAGTGTTGATATTGCCATGGTATATATCTGCAAAGAAAGAAAAGTGGCAGATGAAATTGAATTGAAAATCATTGATAATATAAAAAAAATAAAAAATGCGTTACAACAACTTCCTACTTAAGCCGATATTTTTCAGTGCATTACTACTAATTTCTTTAGGGGCTAAAGCACAATCGAATGGGTTTGAGGTCATCAAAAGCCTAGAATTAATGGATCAGATTTACGAAAATCTAGATCTTTATTTTGTAGATGAATTACAGCCGGGCAAATTGTCAAAAGTTGCTATAGATGCCATGCTGAAAGAACTGGATCCTTATACAGTTTATTACCATGAATCAAACATCGAGGATTACCGCTTAATGACTACCGGACAATATGGTGGGATAGGTGCACTCATAAAAAAAGTGGATGATTACACATTTATTAGTGAGCCCTATGAGGCAAATCCAGCTCAAAAAGGCGGTTTAATGGCAGGTGATAAAATCTTGGAAATTGATGGAAAAACCATGTTTAAAAAGACCACTGAACAAGTGTCTGATGCTTTAAAAGGCCCCAAAGGAACAGTGGTAAAGGTTTTGGTTGAAAGAATTAATGAGGGGAAAAAGACCATCGAGATAACAAGAGATGAAATAAAAATTCCAGATGTTCCTTATTACGGAATAATTAAAGATAAAGTGGGTTATATTTCTTTGAGCAGTTTTACCCAAACTGCAGCCGAAGAGGTAAAAAAAGGAATCAAAGAAATGCAAAAAAATGGGATGACTCAATTGATTTTAGATTTACGAGGAAATGGCGGAGGACTTTTGATTGAAGCGGTTAAGATCGTTAATTTCTTCGTGCCAAAAGATCAAGTGGTGGTGTTTACAAAAGGTCGAGTGAAGGAAGAAAATTATGTTTATAAAACGATGGAAGAACCTATCGCACTAGGTCTTCCGTTAATAATATTAATTGATGAAGGGTCTGCATCTGCGAGCGAAATAGTTGCTGGAAGTTTGCAAGATTTAGATAAAGCAGTAATCATAGGAGAACAAAGTTATGGCAAGGGATTGGTGCAACGCACCTACGATTTAAAATATGGCTCTAAAGTAAAGATTACCATTGCAAAATACTATACACCTTCTGGGCGATGCGTTCAACGATTAGAATATTATGATAAAGAGTCCGGGGAAAAGCCAAAGGATATTCCCGATTCCTTATTGCGTAAATTTAAAACAAAAAATGGGCGCGAAGTAATTGATGGTCGAGGTATTGATCCAGATATTTCTATAGAGAAAGAAGAGTTGAGTCGTTTATCAGCCTTGTTGTTTACTAAAAATATTCTGTTTAATTATGCTACAGCATACCATGCTGCTAATAAAGAAATTAAGGGGGCGGATGAATTTCGTTTAACGGAAGAAGAGTACACCGCTTTTAAAAATTATGTCATAAAGGAAAAGTTGAATTATACTTCACTGGCAGAAGAAGCGTTAATAAAAATGAAAGAAGCCGCTGAAAAGGAAGGTGTTTTTGACGAAATAAAAATGGAATACGAAAAAACGCTGGAAAAAATCAGCCCAAACCAAGCGGTTGATTTAGAAAAAAAGCGGCAAGAAATCATTGAATTACTAGAAAATGAAATTGTTTCAAGGTATTATTATCAAAAAGGCAGAACTATTAATTCCTTTCAGCACGATCCTGTGGTAATAAAAGCCATTGAAACTGCCATTAATAAAGTGGCTTACGATGCCATTTTGAAAAATTAATAACGAAGGGTGAAGGCGACCAGAAAATTATTGTCCACAAATACAACGAATAAGATACACTTTTGGCTTATAGCGCTAATGCTTATAGGAATTGTGGGGAGCAAGTTTCTGATGTCTATAACGATGATGTTATGTGTTGCTAATTTATTGTTGGAGGCTGATTTTAAAAATTATTGGCAAAGAATAATAAACAATCGGTTACTGCACTTACTAATTGCTTTTTATCTTTTACATGCTATAAGCCTTCTTTGGAGCGATAACATATCATACGGATTAAACGATTTAAGAATAAAAGCGCCATTGTTTGTTGTTTCAATTATTCTCATTGCAAAGCCCATCATTAAATCAGATCATGCAAAGCTTTATTTACTTTTGATTTTGAGTTTGTTGGTGACCTCTGTTATTAACTTCTGCCATTACCAATTTTTATTAAATGCCCACTTAGCAAAAGATATTCGAGAACTATCTTTGTTTGGATCCCATATTCGATATGGTATATTACTCGCTATGGGGATTGGAATTTGTTTGTTTTTATGTCGGGAGTTTAAGCGATTTTCAATCGGTTTAATTAGTTGTGCCGCTTGGTTTATGTTTTACACTTATTATAGCCAAATTTTGTCTGGAATACTTTCATTACTAGTAGTTTTTATACTTTATGCAATACTATACTTTCGAGAAAAAAAATGGGTGCTAATTAGTGGAGGGCTCATCTGCCTAACCCTCTTAATGGTGACAATTGGATTTCTTTTTAGCAATGAAAAGGAAATAATCAGCCCCATAAGTCAATCAAGCGAACTCAAGGATGCTTGGAATAAAAGATCCAGCATTTCTTTTGACAGCCTTGATTTAAAAAGGCAGCCCTTACAGATAACCTTAACAAGGTATTTAGCATCGAAAGATTTACTGCCAAACAAGAACGGGGTAAACGAACTAGATGAAGATGATGTACATAATATTGAAAATGGATTTGCGGATATACGCGAAACTGGATTCGGATTTAGTGCGCGATTATATGGATTAAGGTATCAAATTCATCACGCTGGTAATCCAAATGGACATTCACTATTACAACGGATTGAATCTTGGAAAACAGCAGGGCAAATAATAAAAGAAAATTGGATCTTTGGTGTTGGCGCCGGAGATGTTGCCGATATATTTGAACAAAAATATAAGGAGAATAAATCCCTGCTAATTGCAGAAAATAGAATTCGTGCTCACAATTCTTTTTTAACCTATTGGCTAAGTTTTGGGGTGGCAGGGCTGATTTTATTTTCCTACATCCAATATTCATTATTTCAAGTAGAATGGAGAAATGTAAATTATTTAGGCTTATTATTTATTGGACTTTCTCTTATTTCTTTTCTATTGGAAGATGCATTAGAAACACAAACTGGCGTTACATTTTTTGCTTTTTTCTATTCCTTTTATGCATCAAAAGATGCGTCACTAAAGTCCAATTAATCTTTTTTAATTACCTTCGTCAGCGATGTCAATTGAAGTAAAAAATCTTTTTAAATATTACGGTGAGCAAGCTGCTGTAAATAACATTTCATTTTCTGTAAAAAAAGGCGAAATTGTTGGGTTTTTAGGGCCTAATGGTGCTGGGAAATCAACCACAATGAAAATCATTAGTGGCTTTATTCCTTCAGATCAGGGTGAAGTTACCGTGTGTGGACTAAAAGTCGATGTTGATAATTTAGAAACCAGAAAGTTAATTGGGTATTTACCTGAAAATAATCCTTTATACCTCGACATGTATGTAAAGGAATACCTTGAATTTGTTGGCGGAATTTACAAAATATCCAAGTTGAAAAGCAGGGTAAATGACATGATTGATGCCGTAGGCTTAGGACTAGAGCAAAATAAAAAAATTGGTGCCTTATCGAAAGGGTATCGGCAACGCGTCGGATTAGCACAGGCGATCATTCACGATCCTCAAGTGCTTATTCTTGATGAACCTACTTCTGGTTTAGATCCTAATCAATTGGTTGAAATCCGTGAGTTAATTTGTTCGATTGGAAAAGAAAAAACGGTAATGCTATCTACACATATTATGCAAGAGGTAGAGGCAATTTGTGATCGAATCGTTATCATAAATAAAGGCGCTATCGTTGCAAATGACAAAACACTCAATTTACAAGAAACAAAAGGGGAACAAACGGTATATGTTGAATTTGATCAGCCAATCGCTAAGAGTCAATTAACAAGTATTCCCGGAGTCAAAAAAGTAGAGGCGATTAAAAATGGCTGGCTATTAGGTTCCGATATTGATATTGATTTACGGAAAGAGATGGCACAATTCGCCCAAAAGAAAGGTTGGTTAATCCTCACCTTAACCATTGAAAAAAAGACCCTAGAAGACGTGTTTAAAAACCTAACGAAATAAAAATGCCATCAAATTTTATTGAAGAATTACGTTGGAGAGGAATGATTCATGATATCATGCCTGGTACCGAAAAAGCACTGAATGAGAAAATGTCAAGCGGCTATATTGGTTTTGATCCAACTGCTGACTCACTGCATGTAGGGCACCTGGTACAAATCATGACGCTAGTTCATTTTCAACTTGCAGGGCACAAGCCCTATGCATTGGTTGGAGGTGCAACAGGAATGGTTGGTGATCCTTCAGGAAAATCCAAAGAAAGAAATTTATTAAATGCGGAAACGCTTAATCATAATGTAGCCTGTGTTAAAGAACAATTGGAAAAGTTTTTACGCTTTGGTAGTGATGCCAATGCGGCAGAAATGGTAAATAATTACGATTGGTTTAAAGATTTTTCGTTTCTAGATTTTATTCGTGATGTGGGGAAACACATTTCAATAAATTACATGCTGTCTAAAGATTCGGTAAAATCCCGATTGGAAACAGGGCTTTCTTTTACAGAATTTAGCTACCAATTAGTGCAAGGCTACGATTTTTACTATTTAAATGAACATAAAAATTGCATCTTACAATTGGGCGGTTCCGATCAATGGGGTAATATTGTCACAGGGACAGAATTAATTCGTCGAAAGTCTGGAAAGGAAGCTTATGCTGTTACCACTCCACTCATCACAAAAGCAGATGGTACTAAATTTGGTAAAACAGAAGGGGGTAGCGTTTGGCTTGACCCCTTAAAAACATCACCGTATCAATTTTATCAGTTTTGGCTCAATGCCAGTGATTTAGATGCCGAAAATTACATTCGCATTTTTACATTGAAGTCTAAAAGCCAAATAGAAGAAATTATTGCTTTGCATGAAGAGGCGCCACATTTAAGAGTGCTCCAGAAAGAATTGGCAGAAGACATTACACTTAGAGTTCACGGCCAAGAAGATCTAAACAATGCCATTATTGCATCAAACATCTTATTTGGAAAGTCTACCTCAGCTGATTTAATGGGATTAAATGAGCAAGATTTTCTAAGTATATTTGAAGGGGTTCCACAAGTAACTATTCCAACAAGTGACTTAAACAATGGTTTGTCAATTGTGGATGCCTTGGCCTCAAAATCAGGATTTTTATCTTCCAATGGCGAAGCAAGAAGAGAATTAAAGGCGAATGCCATTTCTGTCAATAAAGAAAAGGTAAACGAAGACTTTCTATTAACTAGTAAGGATTTAATTCAAGGTAAATTCATCCTCTTAGGAAAAGGAAAGAAAACAAACTACATCCTTAAAATAAGCAATTGATTTATAAAATCAACATGGCATCGCCGTACGAATAGAATCTATATTTTTCTTTGATCGCTTCTTGATACGCCTTCATCATTAAATCATGCCCACAAAATGCAGAAATCATCATTAATAAGGTGGAAAGTGGTGTGTGAAAATTGGTGATTAGGCTATCTGCGATCGAGAATTCATACGGTGGGAAGATGAATTTATTTGTCCATCCGTTAAAGGGCTTCAAATCTCCAGTTGTGGAAACAGACGTTTCAATAGTGCGCATTGAGGTCGTTCCAATTGCACAAACTCTTTTTTTATTTTTTTTAGCTTCATTCACAATTCGTACCGCATCTTCTCCCACTATCGCTTGTTCCGAATCCATTTTATGCTTTGTTAAATCCTCCACTTCTACAGATCTAAAAGTACCTAAGCCCACATGAAGAGTGACTTCAGCAAAATTAATTCCTTTTAGTTCAAGTCTTTTTAATAATTCTCGAGAGAAATGAAGGCCTGCGGTTGGAGCAGCAACTGCACCTTCTTCTTTAGAATATATGGTTTGATATCGTTCCTCATCAGATGCTTCTACCGCTCTTTTTATGTATTTTGGCAATGGTGTTTCACCAAGCTCTGTAATTTTAGCCTTAAATTCTTCGTAAGGCCCGTCAAACAAAAACCGTAGCGTTCTTCCACGAGAGGTGGTATTATCAATTACCTCAGCAACCAATGAATCATCGTCCCCAAAATATAATTTATTTCCAATTCTAATTTTTCGTGCTGGATCAACAAGTACATCCCACAAAAGACTTTCACGATTTAATTCACGCAACAAAAAAACCTCAATTTTCGCGCCTGTCTTTTCTTTATTACCATACATTCTTGCTGGAAAAACTTTGGTGTTATTCATGATCATAACATCCCCTTCGCTGAAATAATTCAAAACATCTTTAAATAATTTATGCTCAATCTTGCCTGTTTTGCGATGAATTACCATTAACCTAGCCTCATCACGATTTTCAGATGGATATTCTGCTATTAATTCTTCAGGTAATTCGAAGCTAAACTCCGATAATTTCATTTTGCTCATACCAATTGTTTAAGGTCGTTTTTATTTGACGAATGCAAAGATACACTATCCGAACCCCATTTGTCAAGGAAATCACTATGTTTTATGAATATCATTTTGATTTTTGACGAATAACTATACAAAAATGTAAAATGGCAGGTTGGAATAAATGATAGACTAGACTAAAAAATCAAGGGATTTTTAATTTTTGACCTGTGCGTATTATGTCACTCTTCAAGTTGTTTTTCCTTTTTAATGCCGCTACGGTAACATGATATTTCTGAGCAATTCGGGATAAAGTATCTCCCGATTTTACTGTATATGTTTTTACTACTGGCTTTTTTTTGGGTGGGGTTCTTTCTTGTACTTTAACTACTTGTATGGTATCAATATTCTGATAAATTTTTCCAACTATTTCTAATGAGGAAATGGTTGGACTTGCCTTAATTTTCAATAAGGTGTTTTCAAAGGATTCAAAAATCTTTTCTCCTTTCAAATGATAGCCCTTCGTGTTTAGATGAATCCCGTCTTTTTGAGCATATCCGAGTTCATTCCATGTTCTTATAGTCCCTAATCCTCCTGATAAATCATACCAATTCCAAAACAAACAATTGTTTGCCCGGGCTATCGAGTCCATTAAATCTCTAAAAATAGGTCCTGCGGTTATCACATGGCCTTTGTAAAACAAATCTTGAGTTGAAGTTAAAACAACTAGTACCTCAGGACTTATTGTCTTTATTTTTGTGATTGCTTTTTGCACCTGACCGACCAAACTAGGGTCAATTTTATTGGTATACAAAATGTCATTTGTGCCGAAATCAAGAAAGACAATGTCGGGCTCAATTATCGGTAATTGTTCCTCCAGTTTATCTAACACTAATATCGACCTTATCGCTGCAGCACCAACACCTGTTGAGTGGTAAATCACCCCTTGATCTGCTATTTTTTCGATGTTAAAACCATAAAATGTAAAGTGTTTTCCAGGAGAACACACGACTTTAATACTAATTGAACTTAGTGATTTAGGACAAGAAACCACTAGCCCATAATCAGTTTGCTTAACCTTGGAACTATCTACTAATAGATTAATGGAATCCGCCCAAATGCTAAATTCCCCAACAGAGCCATCTTTTTCATAAAATAAATATAATAGACTGTTTTCTGTTTCTAACTTCGATTTAAATTTAAAATTAAGTGCTGCACTAGGCGATTTTGTGTCCACAGACATCCCGCAAACACCCAGTGGAATTTCTTTTCGGCCCTGAAAACTTTTGACATACGCCCATGAACCAACAAACGTTGACTCGTAGTTTACAGAAGAATATGTATTTGCTGCACCATAATTAAAAATCAGCCCCCTGCCTCCATTTCCATATTTCTCCTGAAATTTTTCCCTTGCAACGGTTGTTGGAATCTCTGCTTGAATATGACTTCCTCCATAATGCACAAAAACCAATTTTTCATTGGACGTGTTCTCAAAATGAGATTTAAGTTTTTGAGCTACCTCATTAGAATAAAACTGAATGTAATTATGGCTGGAGTCGAGTTTCAAGCCCGCTGGATAAGACTGCGCATTTAAATAAGATCCGAGGAAAAAGAATAGAAAAAACAACAGTTTATTTTTCAATTCAATTTGTTTTTAGAGTGTCCTTTACTGGCCTGGCAACTTTATTGGAGTCAGACACTGGCGCCTTGTATTTTGGGACCCCACTGTTGGTTGCTAAGCGTCGCATCATATTAATTGTTCCTTGGCTCTGCGCACCATACATTCCCATTGCAAAGATTAAATCATTGATTTTGTTTTGCTCAATCAATTGTAAAAGATTGTGGTTTGAATAACGGAAATCAAGCACGTAAATCTCTTCATAATGACTAATTAGATAAACGGCAAAGGCATTTCCCATTGAGTTTTTTATGACCACTGCCTTTTTACCGTTTTTTACAGAGGTCGTTATTTTAATTAATGGGGCATCACCTCCTAAAAAAGTCAAATAGGTATTTCCACCGCTACATGCGTGGGAAAAAACATTAGCTTTCGTTGGATGATCGAAATTGTTAGCACCATAACGAATAGCCGTAGTTGTAACATTAGGAACGTAATAAACCATTGTGTCTGGATTCGCTTTCACAGAAGGGTCACGAGTTAACTGATAAAGAGACCCAAGAAAATTATACTTAATTCTTTTTTCCATTTTGTTTCGATCAACAGGTGTAAATCCAGCGCCGCGACAAAAAGCAACATAAGCATAATAAGCCCCTATTGCATTCCAATGATGATCTGTACTAAAATACATTTTCTCATTAGCATGCTTATCTAATTCATTGAAGACATCGCAAAATATAGCTCCACTGAGGGAGTTTTTTATTGCTAGCAAGGTTTCTTTATTTTGACCGTTATATTTTCTAAATTTAAGGGCCGGAATAAAGGCCGAAGAAAGTGGTGCAACCGCAGATAGCACTCTTGTTCTCCCTCTTAATTTTTCAGCATATTCATTGAGCATGGCTGCAAAAACGCGGGACATTTTAGGGCTACCCCCACCTACCGGATAGACGCTGCCATCAAGAATCAGCAAACTACCTGAGTACGCTTCTTCAAAGTCATCTTTGAAATTCATTTTTGCATGAGTAGTATCCTCCTCATTTTTTTTATTGGATGATTGTTTTTTTCCTATAAATATTTTTTCCTGATTTTTGAAGTGAATTCCTTTGGAAGCATGAAAAATCTCAGCCATCGAAATAAAGTTATTTCTGAAGGGAAAATGGTCATCCACAAAATCATCGACACTATGAGACCAAGAACCATTTAAATAAGTGTCAAAAGTTAATTCTGCCAATACTGCCAATTTTCTTTTCTCCCCTAGGGAAACTTTCTGCTTAGGCGTAAATAGATAAAAAGAATACATCCCTACCAAGGCAACTAAAAACAAGATTGAATTAATTTTATTTATCATTAAAAACGAGTATATAAAAAAGGATTGTACGAAGAATTAACGAGTAACATCGTTGCTAGAAACAACATGGCAATATTAAAGACTGGCTTCAACAAATGATAATAACGTGTTGCCTCCATATTTACTTTTGTCTCAGAAGGATAAATCTCATCCCATGGAATGCATAACAACACCACCAAAATAAACCAAAATACATGCTCAAACAAATCTGATTTAAACCCGGCGCTTATCGAATTGTCAGAATAAAAAAGATTACCAACGAACGTTTTTAACTGAGCAAAATCGACGAAGTAAAAAATGGCACGACTGAATATTATTAATATTAAAGTATAAGTGTGTCTTAGAAAACGCGGCACTTTCTTAAGGAAGTTTTCCAATAGTTTTTCTATGATCATAAACGTACCAAAATACAATCCCCATAAAGCAAAATTCCAACTAGCGCCATGCCAAATACCCGTCAATAGCCATACAATCATTATGTTTCTTAACTGAAGCTTTCTGTTTCCACCCATCGGAATATAAACATAATCACGAAAAAATTTACCTAGCGAAATGTGCCACCTTCTGTAAAAATCCCCCACAGATTGTGCGGCATATGGATGCCTAAAGTTTTCATCAAAATCGAATCCGAACATTTTAGCCAAACCAATTGCCATATCCGAATAACCACTAAAATCAAAATATAATTGCACAGAAAACATCGTAATACCAAACCATGCCTCAATCGTTGAAAGATCATCGAAGCCGGCATCCAGGTATTTTGTTACTAATGCCCCCGCAACATTAGCAATTACAATTTTTTTAAATAAACCTATGCAAAACCGTGATATTCCATTGCTGAATCTGGCCCAATCTATTGTGCGACTATCAACTTGATCTCCTATTTGACTGTACCTAACAATAGGACCAGCTACTAGATGCTGAAACAAACTGATAAACATTAAAAAATTTAACGGATTTCTTTGCGCTTTTAATTGCCCCCGATAAACATCAACAATATATGAAATAACCATGAAGGTGTAAAAAGAGATCCCAACCGGCAAAGAGTTTTTAGGCCTATCAAAAGGCAATTGGCCGATAGCGCTTAAATTGTCATATAAAAATCCACCGTATTTATAAAATATCAGCAAACTTAAATTAACCAAAATAGTAAAAAGCAATATCACCTTTGCTTTTTTATCTCCTCTCCATCGCTCTATTAATAGCGCCATGTAATAATCAAAGATTGCGGTAAAAATCATTAGGTAAATCCACATCGGTTCTTCCCAAGCGTAAAAAGCCAAAGAGAAAACTGTTAAGCTAACATTTCTGAAGATTTTGTTCGGGGTAAGATAATGAAAGAATAAAGCTAAGGGTAAGAATAGATAAATGAATGTTAAACTTGAAAATACCATAGCACTATATTATAGCTGTTTTTTAAGGAGAACGAATTTACAAACTATATTTGTATTTAAAAAACATACCATTATATCTACCAACTCTTTGCTCAACCTTCAATGAATAAATTAGCCTTAGAAAGTTCTCCTTATTTACTTCAGCATGCACGTAATCCTGTTAATTGGATCGCTTGGTCCGATGATATCTTTAGCCTAGCTAAAAAAGAAAATAAACTAATCTTGATTAGTATTGGTTATTCCGCTTGCCATTGGTGCCATGTAATGGAGCACGAATGTTTTGAAGATGAAACTGTCGCTGCTTACATGAACGAACACTTTATTAATATTAAAGTAGATCGCGAAGAAAGACCCGATATTGATCAAGTGTATATGAGCGCACTACAATTAATGACGCAAAAAGGTGGTTGGCCGCTTAACTGTTTTTGCCTGTCTGATGGTAGACCAATTTACGGGGGAACTTATTTTCCAAAAGATAGTTGGATGAATGTGATGGCCGCATTAATAAAAACACAAAATACTGATTTTCCCAGAATGCTAGATTTTGCTGCCCAACTCCAAGAAGGAATTCATAATAGCGAGTTGATAACACAAGCTATTTCCCCAAAACAATTATCCGAAGAAAAATTAAACCATACCGTACAATCTTGGGTGAAAGTCTTCGATAAGTACGAAGGAGGAAATTCCAGAGCTCCTAAATTTCCAATGCCAAATAATTATCTTTTTCTACTTAATTACAGCCACCTTTTCAACAATAAATTGGTAACTAATCATGTGAGGCTCACCTTAAATAAAATGGAACAAGGAGGGATTTTCGATCAGATAGGGGGAGGGTTTTCACGCTATTCGGTCGACGTGCTATGGAAAGTTCCGCATTTTGAAAAAATGCTTTACGACAACGCACAATTAATTGAACTTTATGCCACCGCATTTAACCTATATGGGGAGCTTTCATACAAGCAAGTGGTAGAAAAAACTTTTGAGTGGTTAATGAGGGAAATGCGATCGGAAACCGGTGGTTTTTATAGTGCTCTTGATGCAGATAGTGAAAGAGAAGAAGGACGTTTCTATTGTTGGAATATTACGGAATTGAAGAGTGTGCTAGAATCCGATTTCGATTGGGTAAAAAATTATTATTCCATAAATTCTGATGGATTTTGGGAAGATGATAAGTATATCCTTCTAAAGCGCAAGAGCGACCCTAATTTTGCGATTGAAATGAATTGGACGATTCCGGAATTAAACGCTAAAACCGCAGAAATCAATAAAAAATTACTATTTCATCGCCAAAAAAGGATAGCGCCCGGTTTGGACAACAAGTGCCTCACTTCGTGGAATGGGTTGCTAATTTCGGCCTTATGTCAGGCATATAATTCTTTCAACAACACTATCTATTTAGCTACTGCCGAGCAAACTGGGGAGTGGCTACTTAACTCACAAATGGACAAAAAAAATCGGCTATTCCATAATTTCACCTTAGGCAAAGCAAATATTCCAGGTTTTCTGGAGGATTATGCCTGTTGTATTGATGCCTTTATTAAACTTTATCAAACAACTAAAAATATAAAGTGGGTGCTTTCAGCGGAAAAACTAACAAAAACCGTGGAAAAAGAATTTATGCATCCAGAAAGTAAAATGTGTTATTTCACCAGTTCTGACAACCAATTAATTGCAAGAAAAATGGAGCTGCATGATAATGTAATGCCTTCCAGCAACTCTGTTATGGCGAAAAACTTTTGGATGATGGGTCAGTATTTTCAAAATGAAAATTGGATAAATTATGCTCGCCAAATGCTAGCTAATGCAACAGAAGAAATGGAAAATTATGGCTCCGGACATTCCAACTGGGCGATTTTATATTTAATGGAATTAAAAGGTCCGATAGAAATAACTTGCCTTGATTCCTTGTCATTTAATTTAAATCATCATGCTATTTACCCAAGAGAACGTGTTATTCTTAACTATCATAGTGACATTCCTATGGGGAGTAATCACACTGAAAATGGCATCTATATTTGTGCAAATGAAACCTGCCTCCCGCCAATTACCTTAGAAGAAAACTATTTGGCACAAATAAACAGCTTGTAATTACCCTTTTCTAGCCAACGCCTTGAGTGCTGCGTTGATAATATCTTCGGTATCAATTCCATATTTAGTCATAAGTTCCATAGGAGTACCACTTTCGCCAAAAGTGTCATTCACCCCCACAAACTCCTGAGGAACGGGCATTTTACGAGCTAAAACTTGTGATACCGCTTCCCCCAATCCTCCATTGATCATATGTTCTTCCGCTGTTACCACACATTTTGTTTTTGCAACAGAACGTAAAATTGCGGCTTCATCCAAGGGCTTAATGGTGTGCATATTAATTAATTCTACTGAAATACCACGCTCCTCTAAAACTTTAATTGCCTCAATTGATTTCCAAACTAAATGTCCACAAGCAATAATCGTAACGTCGTGACCTTCTTTAATAATATCGGCTTTCCCAATAACAAAAAGAGCATCAGGTTTAATAAATATAGGCATCACTGGTCGTCCAAATCTTAAATAAACAGGTCCTTGATGGTCAGCTATCGCAATTGTTGCTTGTTTTGTTTGATTAAAATCAGCCGGAACGATAACCGTCATATTTGGTAACATTCGCATCATCCCAATATCTTCTAAAGTTTGATGAGTTGCTCCATCTTCTCCTAGTGTTAATCCTGCATGCGAAGCACAAATCTTCACATTCTTTTGCGAATAGGCAATTGATTGGCGGATTTGATCATAAACTCTTCCGGTTGAAAAATTTGCAAAGGTTCCTGTAAAAGGAATTTTACCCCCAATAGTCATCCCAGCAGCAATGCACATCATGTTTGCTTCAGCAATACCAATTTGAAAAAACCGTTCAGGATTTTCTTTCAAGAAAGCATCCATTTTTAGAGACCCCGTTAAATCTGCACATAATGCCACCACATTCGCATTTGTTCTTCCTAATTCAGCCAAGCCCTCACCAAAACCAGAGCGAGTATCCTTATTTCCAAGTATTTCTATTTCCATATTTTAAAGATTTAAAAGTATTTTTTTTGTGGATTCTATTTTAAATTTTTTCTCTTGTGTATACCCTGTTGATTTTTGATCTTTTTGTCTATAGATCAATTTATAATTTCCTGGTTGAAGTAAATATTTAGAAGACATTAATTTTTCATCCAAATTAAATACCCATTCAAATAATCCATTGCCTTTATCAACGAATACTTGTCCAACTAAGTATTTTACACTTTTCAATTCTAAGGAACCCGCCGCCTTTATGGCTATTAAGGTGGTTTTACTTTGTGTAATCTCAACCCTTTGGTAAGTCCTTGGCAAGGTCAAAATCTCAAGGTCATAGAACCCAACAAGGTATTTGTCTTGGGTATTAATTGACTGAACATTGATGGTTTCATAGTTGCCCTTTTCCATTACGCGAATTGAAATTGGATTTGTTCCTGAGCATTTTAAAAATCCCTGTGGGGCATCGACTTGAATGATATTATGTGAGTTTCTTACCAATGAGATTCCCTTTTTCTCGATTTTAGGTAGTGTATTCACAACCAAATCATATTTAAAAGCAGGATCAATCACAAGGGTATCAGGATTATTATAACGATTTAATGTATGCGTATAGCTGTATTTTAAATTAAGTGTTCCTGCTTCATAAAGAAAAAGCGTAACGTTGGTTTCTGTTGGCTTTTTAAGAATGTCGTTTAAGTTAACTTGAACCGTTGTTTTTGTAAGTATTTTCTCAATAATGGTCGTTAGAACACTGCTAAAGGAACCTTTATCTTCGGCATCAGAATATGAGCCAATGCAAGCAAAATTTTCTAAATAAGATAAATCCATTCCTAAACCGATGACGAAGGGTGTTACTTTTACTCCTTTTTCACGTAATTTTTTCGCAATTACGCAAGGATTATTGTCGCATGACTCCAAACCATCTGTAATCAGAATAATTACGTTTCTAGAAGTAGTATCGGGAAAATCACCTGCGGCGGCTTCTAAAGACCGAGCTATTGGTGTAGCTCCTTTAGCAATTAAGCCTCGAATCTTGTTTTTTATTTGATCGATGTTTCCACTCGAAAACGGAACTTCTAATTTAGTGTCATTACAATCTTGCGTATTATTAGTAATCGGCGTTTGATGACCATATATACGTAAAGCGATTTCGATATTTGGGACGCCCTTAAATTTTTCCATCGCTTGCAACAATACTTCTTTTGCCCCCTCTAAACGAGTTTGTTTATCCCATGTGGAATTCATGCTATTAGAGGCGTCTAGTATAAAAAGTATGCGCGTTATTTTTTCCTGTTGCGTGAAACACAACAAAGGAAAAAAAAGAACGAGTATAAAAATCCGCATGTTAATAATCTCCAATACTTTCACTTAATTGACTCAATGCACTTTCCAATTGTTGGTCATTGGGTGCAGAACCGTGCCATTTATGAGTGCCCATCATAAAATCTACCCCTTGCCCCATTTCTGTTTTCATAATAATAACAATGGGCTTCCCCTTACCCGTTAATGAAATGGCATTTTCCATAACGCTGCGAATAGCATCAAAATTGTGTCCATCCATTTCTAGCACTTCCCAGCCAAAGGCTTCCCATTTAGCGGAAAGATTTCCAAGCGCTAAAACTTGGTCTAAGTCACCATCAATTTGTCTACCATTATAATCTATTGTTGCAATTAAATTATCGACTTTATTAGCAGCGGCATACATCGCAGCTTCCCAAATTTGACCCTCTTGTAATTCGCCATCACCATGTAAAGTGAAAACTAAATGATTATCGTGGTTAAGTTTTTTGGTAATAGCTGCACCAATTCCAACAGAAAGCCCCTGACCTAATGAACCAGATGCCATTCTAATGCCCGGTAGTTTTTTATCAGTAGAGGGGTGCCCTTGTAAGCGGGAAGATATTTTTCTAAAAGTGGCTAATTCAGCAACTTGGAAATAGCCTGATCTTGCTAAAACGCTATACCAAACAGGTGAAATGTGGCCATTCGACAAGAAAAATAAGTCTTCATTTTTTCCGTCCATTGTGAAATTATTTGAATCGAATCTAAGCTTTTCAAAATATAAAAATGTTAAAAAATCTGCGCAGCCAAGCGATCCGCCAGGATGACCAGAGCTTACAGCATGTACCATTCTTAATATATCTCTTCGTACTTGCGAAGCAATTCCTACTAATTTAGTGTTCTCCATTTTAAATTGTTTTTAATCGAAAAGCAAAGCTAAGTTTAAATCTTTTATGCTAATGCATTAAAAAACGAACAATAAATGCAACTTTTCAACTAAATTGAAGTCTTAAGAAATGTTACAAAAAAAAGTGATGCTTAATTACGCATTCATTTAGCGTAAAAAAAAACATTAAATTTGCTTTATTTTTAAATTAAAAACATGCGAAAAATTATATCCATTACCTCATTTTGTTTAGTCCTTATGTGTACAAATAGTCTTTTTGCACAAAAACAAACCGCTCAAGAAAAAGAACTATTAAAAGTTTACGCTAAAAGTGAATTATCCGAATTGAAAAAAGATGGAGACAAATATGCGGTGCTTTGTTATGCAATTGATCATGCTATTTATATTATTGATGCACCCAAGGATAAAGATGTAAGTGCATTTCCTGAAATAGTAATAAATAAGGATGAGTTACCAACCTTTACCGATTTAACTATTAAAATAAGTGACCGCTCTCAATATTTCCGAGTAGCGGGTCAAAACAAATTATTAATTGTGAAATCAATGTATGTTTTACAATTGGAAATGAAAAAAACTAGCAAACAATGAAAAAAATAATAGCTCTCCTCATTTTTATATCTTTGGCTCAAATTAGTTTTGGCCAATTATTACTAACAGGTCCAGATTATCCTCAAGCAAGCCCTTTAAATTGCGCGGGTATTATTCCTCCAGCAGGTGGAACAAACTTTTCCGATGGCCCCGCCAATTATTTGCCCAACATGGATGAAATTGTCGTTTTTTGTCCGGATTTAGCGCAAGGATCTAAGGTTTCGATTGCATTTGCAACAAACATTGGATTTACCTTTAACATCCACCCAACAGATACCTTGTATGTTTATGATGGCCCTTCCATTGCTTCTCCATTATTAGGGGCATACAATTCAGGGACTAACCCAAATGGTTTTTTTGTGCAAGCATCATTTCAAAACAATCCTTCCGGTTGCCTTACCTTAAGATTTAGATCGAACGGATCGAACGAGGGCACTGGTTGGGATGCAAATGTAGCATGTGGAAATCCACAACAACCATTTTTTCCGCATATTCAAGCTTTTATTAATGGAGTAGGTGCAAATGCATTAAACCCGATAGATACTGGTTATGTTGATATTTGTTTTGGAGATTCTATCTTATTTGTGTCCACGGCAAATTTCCCATACGCTTCTGAAGTTACAAACACAGGCTATTCTCAAAATGCAAATAACTGCTCCTATCAATGGACAATTGGAGGAATTGGACAATTTACCAATGATTCACTTTGGTTTACACCTCCTCAGCGCTCTGGTTATTTTGTTGACTTACGAATTACCGATATTTTTCCGCTTATCGAACGAATCACCTGTAAAGTCCGCGTTTCCCAACTGCCCAGTTTTGCGGGAACAGGGCCGTTTCAGGACACTGTTTGCCTTGGTGAAAACACCTTATTGATTGGGGGGGTTACTTCACAAGACACGGTGGGAATTGACATACCTGTTGGAGAATTTCAAATTGGCGGAATATTCGCTGGGTTAACTTTTTTACCTGATGGTTCAGGTGCCCAATACCAAACTAACATTGCAATTTCGGGCTTTGATGACTCAACATTAATCTCAAGTGCAGCTGATTTTGATCAGTTGTGTGTTGATATTGAACATTCATATATTGGCGATTTAGAGATTTCTTTAACTTGTCCTAACGGAACTGTTGTTTCATTAATGAATGCTTATAATCAGTTTGGAGAAATGATACCTGGTGGATGTGGAAATGGAATCGGGACCTTTTTAGGCAACGACACAAATCTCGATGGTGGAGCTCCTGGATCTCCAGTATGGACGTATTGTTTTTCACCAACAATGGCAACTTTTGGAACCATTTGTACGGAAAATGCGGCGGGTAATTGGATAAATAATTCATATGGATTTCCATCGATGAACCCGAATGGTGTTTATTTACCGGATGGTAATTTCAATGATTTTATTGGTTGTCCTGTTAATGGAAACTGGACCATTACCGTACAAGATAACCAAGGAATAGATGATGGCTATATTTTTCAGTGGGGCCTCTACTTTAATGCATCACTTTATCCTGAATCAGAGGGGTATCAAAACACCGTAGTTAATGATTTTTGGTCAAATAATCCTTCCATAATTTCTGGACAATTAGATACCGCTATAATCATCCAACCGATGGTTGCTGGTACTTCTTATTACACGTATAATGTAACTGATGACTTTGGTTGTAACTATGATACAACTGTGACATTGGAAGTCTTGCCTTTACCAAACATTTTTGATGATACATTAGCTTGTAATCTTTTTATGCAAGTTCAAAACACGTTCTCTTTTAATGGAGGTACTTGGGCTTGCTTGGATACTGCTGTTCATTTTTCTAACAATGCAGCATTAAACCCCATTATTAATACAACAAGTCCTGGGATTTATACGGTAACTTATACCGATTTGGCATGTAATCATACCGACACAGCTGTAATTGAGTTCCCACCTTATGTTTATACACAAGTCTTGGATTCTGCAATCTGTTTAGGGGCGGAAATCATTCTAAATGCGGCGACAATCAACTCTGGAAATGTACAGCCTGGCTACTCTCCTACAACTACACTGAATTGGAGTACTGGAACCTCAGGGTCTTCAATAACCGTTAATTCTGCTGGAAATTACATAGTGACATTTGCAAATGTTTGTCATTCCTCCACGGATACCTCAACCGTAACGATTAAACCTTGTGATATCGAAGTTCCTAATATTATTGTTTTGTCGTCTGTTAATGGCAACGAACACTTTACAATAGATTATAACGGCATTTCAGAGTTTGAATGTTTTATCTTAAATAGATGGGGTAATGTCATTTATACATATACAGATCCTGCAGGATGGTGGGATGGAAAAACTCAAGATGGTAAATTAGTGGAAGAAGGAACCTATTTCTATAAAATAAATGCCACATTTGATGGTGGTATTGAAATACAGAAACATGGTTTTGTTTACGTAAAATACTGATATTACAATAGACAATTCAACAATAGCCCTACTTATTTAAGGTTGATCATTTTTCTGAGAACATCTTTATTATTATTGTTCCCATTAAACAATTGGTCTAATTTCTCTGTTTACTCTTATTATTAGTGTGTTTTTGTAATTTTGTAAAAAAAAGAGATGAAAGTTGTTGGGGTAAATGGTTTTGGCAGAATTGGTAGGTGTTTTACACGCCTCGCACTTATGGAACCGACAATAGATGTCGCACTCGTAAATGATGTAGCGGACATTACTACGTTAGCACATCTACTTAAATATGATAGTGTCCATGGAGGTCTGAATTTAAGCTTTGTCATTGAAGGCAATTCCCTCCTATTTTCCAATGGCAAGAAGATCACCTTCGTCAATGAAAAAAATCCTGAGGATATTAATTGGTCTGCTCATCATGTAAATTATGTATTAGAATCTACCGGTCATTTTTTATCAAAAAAAGACGCTACCAAACACTTGAAATCAGGCGTAAAAAAAGTAATTCTATCCGCCCCCCCTACCGATAATGAAATAAAGAGCATTGTACTTGGTGTTAATGAAGACCAACTGAGCGCAGAGGACTTAATAATTTCAAATGCATCATGTACGACCAATAATGTTGCTCCTATGATTAAGGTGCTCATGGAATTATTTCCAATTGATGTTGCGTATATTTCAACGATACATAGCTATACTTCTGACCAACGGTTACACGACTCGCCCCACAAAGATTTGAGACGAGCACGAGCCGCTGCCATGTCAATTATTCCTACATCAACAGGAGCTGCAAAAGCTATCACGCAAATATTTCCGGAACTCAATGGCAAAATAACTGGAGGTAGCGTCCGCGTGCCAGTATGCGATGGTTCAATGACAGAACTGACACTAGTTACTTCAAAAAAAGTGACCGTTGAAGAAATTAATGACGCTATGAAAAAGGCTTGTGAAGGCGAATTAAATGGCATTATGACTTACACCGAAGACCCAATTGTGTCAGTCGATGTACTTGGTAATCCAACTAGCTGTGTGTTTGATAGCGGACTTACAGTAGTATTTAATAATATGGTGAAGGTGGTTGGTTGGTATGATAATGAAATGGGATACTCCAGCCGACTAATAGACTTAATAAAGATCGTTTAGTTTTCAAGCGCCTTTATTCCTGGGAGTTCCTTCCCCTCAAAATATTCTAGTAAGGCTCCACCCCCTGTACTAATATAACTTACTTGGCTTTCCATACCCAATTTCTTAACGGCAGCAGCACTATCACCACCACCGATTAAACTAAAGGCTCCATTCTTTGTCGCCATTGCAACAGCGGTTGCAATCGACTTTGTCCCTTCTGAAAAAGGTTCCATTTCAAAAACACCCATTGGCCCATTCCACAATATAGTTTTACTTTTAGCAATTATATTTTGAAAAGCATCCCGCGCTTTCTCACCAATATCTAAGCCCATCCATGCCGACGGAATATTATCGCTTTGGCAATTTTTCGTTTGCGAATTTGCCGAAAACTCATCAGCAATAATGGAATCTGAAGGTAAATGTATATTTACACCTAGTTTTTTGGCTTTTTCTAAAATCAGGAGGCATGCTTCAATTCTTTCATTTTCACAAAGAGAATTACCTATTTCACCACCCAACGCTTTATAGAAAGTATACGCCATGCCGCCACCAATAATAATATCATTAACACTTGATAGTAGATTGTCAACGATCAGTATTTTATCCGATACCTTTGCCCCACCAATAATAGCCGTGATTGGTTTTTGTCCATTTTTCATAACTTTTTCTGCCGTCTCAATTTCTCCACGCATCAAGAAACCCATCATTTTTGCTTGTGGAAAAAAAGTGGCAATTTGAGTTGTGCTAGCATGGGCACGATGTGCTGTTCCAAATGCATCATTAACAAAACAATCCCCCAAGAAAGATAGTTTTTCTGCAAACGCCATATCTCCCATCGTTTCTTCTTTATAAAAACGAACATTTTCTAACAATAACACTTCACCTGGCTGAAGTTTATTTGAAAGGAAAGTCGCTTCTTCACCGATACAATCATAGGCAAAATGCACCTTGCAACCTACTAAATTGGTAAGACACGGAATTATTTTTTTCAATGAAAATGATTCATCGGGACCATTTTTTGGTCGTCCAAAATGCGACATTAAAATAACGGATCCTCCACCCTTTAAAACATGTTGTATGGTAGGAAGTGCCGCACGAATTCGCTTGTCATCTGCTACAAGCCCACTTGTTTTGTCAAGAGGGACATTGAAATCAACTCTAATAAGCGCTTTCTTTTGAAAAAAATTGAAATCGATAATATTAGTCATGTCTAATTAAAAGTAATGCGAAATTAATTAAAATAAAATCCTCTCATAATAAAAAGGAAGCATACAATAATTTTAATGAATTAATTTAAGATATTTGTAATATAAATTTATCTATGAAAAATTATTTCTTGTTGCTTTTTCTTGTTTTGGGCTTAATGGCATGTAAAACAAATTCTTCGGATATTCCTGTAGTAGATTTTCTCCCAGATGAATTCTCGGAAGATAATACTGATGCTCCTGTAATAGACGAAACCCTCTTTTCAGATGAGTTTTTTTTAGATGAGCCAACTTCTGTACGTTCCATATATAATCCTTCGAGAACATTGTTAACAGATCTCGTACATACCAAATTAGAAGTAAGATTTAATTGGGCGCAATCACGCATGAATGGAAAAGCTACCATAAGTGCCAAACAGCACTTCTATCCATCCGACAGTTTAATTTTAGATGCCAAAGGAATGGATATAATAAAAGTGGAATTGAATGGGAAGCCGTTGGTTTATTCCTACAGAGACAGTTTAAAACTAGCGATTAATTTAGGGAAAACATACAAAAAAGACGAAGTTTTTACCGTTGTAATCGACTATGTGTCTAAGCCGGATGAACGCAGGACAAAAGGAAGCGCTGCTATCACTTCCGATAAAGGCCTTTATTTTATCAACCCGAAAGGGACTGACAAAGACAAAATGCCACAAATCTGGACACAAGGAGAAACAGAAGCAAATTCAGTGTGGTTTCCAACAATTGATGCCCCAAATGCGAAAACAACAGAGGAAATATTTATTACCGTTGATAGTAAATATAGCACTTTGTCCAATGGTAAATTAATTGAAAGCAAGCAAAATGTAGATGGAACAAGAACTGACCATTGGAAACAAGATCAAGCACATGCACCCTACTTATTTATGATGGCTGTTGGTGAGTTTGTTACTGTCAAGGATTTTTATACCCGCCAAAATGGAACAAAAATGGAGGTTAACTACTTAGTGGAGCCTGCCTATGAGAAAGACGCCAAAGCCATCTTTGGGGAAACACCAGCCATGATAAAGTTTTTTTCTGAACGATTAGGAGTTGAATATCCTTGGGATAAATATGCACAAATTGTCGTTAGAGATTATGTTTCTGGTGCCATGGAGAATACCGGCGCAGTAGTTTTTGGAGATTATGTTTATAAAACAGATAGAGAATTATTAGATGGCAATAATCAATCAACTATTGCACATGAATTGTTTCACCATTGGTTTGGTGACCTTGTAACATGCGAATCCTGGGCTAACTTGCCGCTTAATGAATCATTCGCTAATTATTCCCAATACCTTTGGGATGAATACCGTTATGGGATTGATGAAGCAGATTATAATGCGGAGGATGAGGCCAAAGGGTATTATGAATCATGCATGTATCAGGGTTACCATAATTTAATTTGGTATGGGCACGGGGACAAAGAAGATATGTTTGATGGCCATTCCTATAATAAAGGTGGACGCATATTACACATGCTCCGATCTTACTTAGGTGATGATGCTTTTTTCAAAGGCTTGAACAATTATTTAACCACAAATAAATATAAGGCGGCCGAAGTTCACAATTTACGTATGGCTTTCGAGGATGTAAGTGGCGAAGACTTAAATTGGTTTTTTGATCAGTGGTTTTTATCTAAAGGGCATGTAATTATTCATACTTCCCAAGCTATAAACGACGAAGAAAACACCGTTACATTACATATCAAACAAAGACAAAAAATAACAGATTTTCCCATTTTTAAAATCCCTGTAAATGTGGCCATATGGGACAGCAAAGGAAAGAGAACCGAAAAAATAATGATCGATAGTTTGGAACAAACTTTTAGCTTTTCATACAGTGGAGAACTAAAAAACATGTTGTTTGACGAAGAACAAATGTTGCTTGGAAAAGTTTATGAAGATAAACCGATTGAACAATTTGTTCACCAATACTATAATTCTTCTAGATACAAGGCAAGATTAACTGCCCTAAACCGTTCCGCAAAACGCAAATCAATAGCAACGGACAAATTAATTTTGGACGCTATCAATGACAAGCACTGGGACATTAGGGCAAAGGCCATTGAACTATATACCGCTGCGAATAAATCCCTTACTAATGAGACCTATGGAATAATTAAAAATAGCGCACTAAACGATACAAAATCATACGTTCGAGCAATTGCTACTAAGAAAATTAGCTCAACTGATAATGCGGCACTAATCAGTTTGTGTAAAACTATAATAGCAAATGATCAGTCATATAACGTAATATCAACTACACTCGAGAAGCTAGTAAAACTTGATTCTGCAGAAGCCTTGCTAACAGCCAGAAACTTAATTAAACTTAACAATCCTAAATTAAACATAAAAGCAGGTGATGTTCTGGGGTCATTTGGAACAGCTGAAGACTACCCCTTTTTAGAAAAATTAAATTTAATAGATAAACCGAAAGGAGAAGATGAATTATCAGCTATGATTGCCTATACACTCTTCATTGTTCGTCATGACATTAATCTACAGGAAAAATCACTTGCCGTATTCAGTTATCTAGATGAATTTGGTAACCGCTTTACTAAAATGTGGTTGTCGCGTGCTATCGAATACACGATTGAACAGTACAAGACTAAGTCAGGTGAATTAGAGAATGAAATTGCAGAGGATGAAGCATCCAAGTTATACACAATAGCTAATGAAAAAAAGGCGCTAAGACAGAGGTATGAACACCTAATAACTAACCTAAGCCCAATGGTTGAGGTAGTAGTAGACGAAGGATATTGATACTGAATAAGTGATTTTTAGTTTAATGTAAAAAAATAATCTGCTTTTTTTAAATAATATTATCTAAAAACGTTTCTTAAATAAAAATAATAGTTAATTTTGATTAATTAAACATCATTTAACTGATTAATATTTAAGCAAATGTTAGAAATAGGAGATCAACTACCATCAATAAGTGGAATAGACCAATTTGGAAAAGTAATTCAATTGAATGAACTCAACGGAAAAAAAACAGTAATCTATTTTTATCCTAAAGATGATACGCCAGGCTGTACAACGCAGGCATGTAATATTCGAGATAATTATCAATTACTTCTGCAACATAATATCCAAATAATCGGCGTTAGCGCTGATTCTGAGGGGTCTCACCTAAAGTTTACCCAAAAATATGATTTGCCATTTCCATTAATTGCAGATACAAATAAAGCAATTATTGAGGCTTTTGGCGTATGGGGCGAAAAGAAATTTATGGGAAAAATATACGATGGCATTCATAGAACAACATTTTTAGCAAATGAAAATGGGGAAATTATCTCAGTAATAAAAAAACCGATAACAAAAGAACATTCAAAAGAAATCCTACAATTATTTAATAGTTAAGTTAATCGTAAATAGTTTACGACCAACCAGTATTACCTTTGAATCAATAAAAACGCGAAAGCACTTAAAATTAAAAAACATGGCAAAGAAAGAAGCAAACGAAGAAAAATTAAAAGCTCTTCAATTAACAATGGAAAAATTAGATAAAACATACGGAAAAGGGTCGGTAATGAAGCTCGGAGATAATCCAGTTGAAAAAGTAGATTCAATACCAACTGGTTCGTTAACACTAGATCTTGCACTAGGAATTAATGGTTATCCAAAGGGTAGAGTAGTAGAAATATACGGTCCAGAATCATCCGGCAAAACAACACTTGCCATACACGCAATCGCAGAAGTGCAAAAACAAGGTGGAATTGCTGCATTTATAGATGCGGAACATGCCTTTGACCAATTCTACGCAAAAAATTTAGGGGTAGACACCGCTAACTTATTAATTTCACAACCCGATAATGGGGAGCAAGCATTAGAAATAGCTGATAATCTTATCCGATCAGGCGCGATAGATTTAATCGTGATTGACTCTGTAGCTGCATTGACGCCAAAAGCAGAAATAGAAGGTGAAATGGGCGATTCACAAATGGGATTACAAGCTAGATTAATGTCTAAGGCTTTGAGAAAATTAACTGGTTCAATCAATAAAGCTGGAACTTGTTGTATTTTCATCAATCAATTAAGAGACAAAATAGGCGTAATGTTTGGAAATCCAGAAACAACTACTGGTGGAAATGCATTGAAATTTTATTCTTCCATCCGTTTAGACATTAGAAGATCTACACAATTAAAAGATGGCGAAGAAATTATAGGAAACCGTGTTAAAGTAAAGGTGGTGAAAAATAAAATGGCACCACCATTTAGAAAAGCGGAGTTTGATATCATGTACGGATCAGGCATATCTAAAATTGGAGAAATAATTGACATTGGAGTTGAACTTAATATTTTAAAGAAAAGTGGCTCTTGGTTTTCATATGGAGAAACAAGACTCGGCCAAGGAAGAGATTCCATAAAAACAATTTTACTTGATAATCCAGAATTGGCAGAAGAATTAGAATTAAAAATCAAGGCACAATTAGAAAAACCAACTGTACAAGAACTCGTAATACAGGAATAAGTTTAATAAATTAGAAAAAAGACGGTTAATAGCCGTCTTTTTTTTTTCAATATTTTTCTTACTTAACAAATTTATCTAAATTTGAGTAAAACTATAACTTATGAAAAAACTACTTTTATTTATCCCTTTAAGTTTACTTGTTCTAACAATCAGTTCTTGTAAAAAGAAAGGATGTACGGATCCATCTGCTTCGAATTACAACACAATTGCGAAAAAAGATGACGGGTCTTGTTTATACAAGCCATTTATTACAATCAACGGTCAAGCAACGGTCACAGTTAATGTAGGAGCTCCCTATACAGATGCAGGCGCTACTGCTACCAATAAAGACGGGTCTTCAGTTCTTGTAACTACAGATCAAACGCAAGTTAACCTTGCACAAACCGGTACATACGTAGTAACCTATACTGCAACTAATGCAAATGGTACAACTACTGCTACAAGAACAATCAACGTAGTTATTGGAAATGACAATTGGACAGATCCAAGTATAACATGGGTAGCGTCATCAACTTGTAGTGGAACACAATTTCCACTTTCAGCTTCACCAGCAATAACAGCAGGCGGTGGTGCGAACCAAGTAGTCATCGACAACATGTTTAATTTAGTAGGTGGAACAGCGACAGGAGCTGTGAATGGAGCAAGTATTACTATACCACAACAAACCATCAATGTTACAATTGGTGACGTTATCTTTTCTGGAAATGGAACCATGAATAACACTGGAACTCAATTTCAAATTACATACAACTATGATAACCAAGCACCTTTAATCGGTGGTACTGGAACTTGTATTGCAATATACGATAAACAATAATTAGCCATTTGTTATTAAAAGGCTAGCATTTCTGCTAGCCTTTTTTATTTCATAATAAAATAGAACTGCAAAGACTTAAAACCTATGGGAAAATTTCAGGATGCAATAGCATCCAATCAGCCAACATTAGTTGATTTTTATGCCACTTGGTGTGGGCCTTGTCAAACGATGCACCCGATATTAGATGAATTAAAAAGTAATGAAAAAAATAAAATAAGAATCCTTAAAATAGATGTAGATAAGAATTCAGCAATTGCTGAACAATTTAAAATAAAAGGAGTTCCAACCTTCATCTTATTTAAATCTGGCGAGGTGGTTTGGCGAAAAAGTGGCATTATTCCATTCAAAGAACTCAGCACTCTAATAAAACAAGCCTATTGAGCTAAGACACCTTTTTTTCCAAATTGATTGATCAACTTAAAATTAGTTGCGATTATTGATTCCGGAGGAAATAAAAACTGCTTATCATAAAGAACATCATCTACCCAAAAACTAACCCAATATTCATTATAAAGACTAAAAACCTCGGGCATTATCACTTCAATTTTAGCCACTTCATTGGGAAGAAGCACTTCTAAACTATGTCGTAAGGTTGCCGTTTTAATCTTTTTTGCTGTCAATGGGTGTTCACCAAAACCAGCACTCGTAATAATAACGCCTTCAATTATGTCTTCGCTATGATTCCATAGATAAACATTGTATTCATTTGTGATCTCATCTTCTAATATTACTACCACATCGACCCGGTCGACTTTTGGTAATATGATATCCTTTTTCATTTAAGGTGATCTTTTACATTCATAATTCGATTTGCCATATTTAAATAAATAAATAAATCAGCCGGATGTCCAATTTTATAATAAAATGCATTGTTCATCCTGCCGCGCTTGCTATTAAATAGGTCAATAAGCTGCAAGTCGCTATCACGATAATTCCCAATACGAACAATAACTAGCTTTCGAGAAGGAATTGTAATAATAAATTGGCCCTTTAATCCAATGCAATAATAAACCAATTCATCCCCATTATGATATACCCAAAAATGCAATCCATAACGCTGATTTATTAGGCCGTCTTCTGTGACAAGATCTTGACATTGAATCACTTGATTCATATACGATTCACTTACAATACGCTTTCCCATAAACTGTCCCTTATTTGCTAAAAGCGACCCGATTTTTGCAAAATCATGCGCCGTTGCGTAAAAGCAACAAAATGCTTTTTCGACACCATTTTTTTTATCTAAACTCCAATACGCTGGGTACTCTGCCCCTAACGGCCCCCAGAGTTTTGTCTCGGCATAGGATGATAAGCTTACGGCAGTTGCTTTCTCAAGAACAAAAGCCAATAACTGAGAGTTTCCACTTTGATACTTAAAATTAACACCTGGTTTATTTATAACACGTTGTCGCATAATCAAATCAACTAAATTATGTGAGTAATATGCTTCAGCATTCTCCGATAACGGATCCGTCCCACTTTCATTCCAATCAAAACCAGAAGACATTGTCAACAAATGCCGTATTGTAATAGCATTCCTTCCATGGTCTTTAAACGCAGGTAGATACGTGCAAACTGGTTCATCAATACTTTTTATTTTTCCCTCATCAATTGCAATTCCAATTAAAAGACTAATGATTGATTTTGACATCGAAAAGGAATTCGAGACTTGACTGATTTCATGTTCGTCCCAATAAGATTCATGAATAATGGTATCATTATGAAGAATTAAAAAAGCTTTACTATCCTGTTTTTCATGGTAATCCAGTTCTGCTTTTGTTAATTTTAAGTCCGTCTTACTTTTCGTATGCGACCAAGAGACAGGTTTATTACTGGCCTGAATTTTTCTTTCATTAAAATTGTCCAAATCATAAATTCCCGGCCCATTTCTGCCATGAAGATATGTCTGGTAAATTCCATCATACAAATAAGTTTTACCTGAAAGAATAATCAATAAATTGATAATTAAAACAAGGTAAAATGAGGAAATGCCAAGTCGTTTTAAGAAATAAAAAATTGATTTTTTCATTCTTTGCATTAAATAGTAAAATCAAACAATTTAGACAAATGGGATAAGAGTTTTTCACGTAATTCATCCATATCTATTTTACGCCCCAATTCATGCTGCATTGAAGTTACGCTTTTATCGCTTATTCCACAAGGAATAATATAATCGAAATACTTTAAATCAGCATTCACATTAAAACCTAATCCATGCATGGTAATCCATCTAGAACTTTTTACACCCATAGCACAAATCTTCCTAGCAGCTGGAGTGCCGACACCTAGCCAAACACCTGTTTGCCCATCAGCTCGCTCTCCATTAATTCCGTATTCAGACAAAGTCAAAATAACCGCTTCCTCTAAAAATCGCATGTACTTATGAATATCGGTAAAAAACTGCTCAAGGTCAAAAATGGGATAAACGACTAATTGGCCTGGGCCATGGTAAGTAATATCACCCCCTCTATTAATTTTATAATAATTTGCTTCATGGTCTTGTAAGCCTTTTTCATCTAAAAGTAGGTGGTCTTCTTTCCCGCTTTTTCCGAGCGTAAAAACATGCGGGTGCTCGCATACAAGCAATTGGTTTTGAGGCGTAAAGCTTGTGTTATCGTTTCTGTTTTGGATTTTTAGATCAACGAGTTCTTTAAATATTTTTTCTTGTAAATCCCAGGCTTCCTTATAATCAATGAGGCCTAGGCGGCGAATTGTTACTGCCCTATTTAACATTAAAAATTTGCTAGCTCACTTTTAAGGTAATCAATAATCTCGATGTCCATAATGTCCGCTTTATTTAGATCACAAAGATAATAAGATGCCCAATCAACGATATGAATAAAATACAAAGAACGCTCAATGATTGTTTCCCCTTTAGCTTCGATCACGAAAACTTTACCTGTTTTTTTCTCCACCGCATCCAAAGTGATTTGAAAACGTTTTTTATTTCTAGGATGCATGTCGACAGAATTAAAGAAAACTGGTGCAAATCGAGTGTCACCACCTCCCCAACCAACCAGTTCGTTGTGATTCATTTCCGGAATAACATGATGCCAGCCTAGGTATTTAGAATTTTCATTAAATTGTTGACGGGCGCGAACAATGACTCCCTCATACTTAGTCTCAGCATAATACACACCTACTTTTTTGTAAAGATAATTTGCTAATTCCAATCCTATTGATTGTATAGACGCAAGGTCTTTAACTAAAGCATCAGCCGCATTGTTCATTGAATCGATGCATTTAGGTGAAATGAAACCTTGTCGAGATAAATAATTAAGCAACTGCACCAATGAAAATGCCAAAGCACTCCGTGGAGGATTTCCTCCGGGAACAATAATACAATCATAGGTATATTTTGTGCAAAAATCTTGAAGATTTCCACCGCTTGTAATCCCAACAATATGACAGCCATTGGCATGAGCCGCATCAATGGCCATTGTTGTTTCTTCGGTGTTTCCTGAATAAGAACAACCAATTACCAACGTGTTTTCATTTGCGAAAGCGGGCAATGTATATTCATTGACGCACGTTATCGGGACTTTTATTTCATCTTGCGTCCAATTGTGAACTATTTTCGCTCCGATACCAGACCCTCCTAATCCACAGATAACAATGTTCTTTATTTCATTCTTTGGGGTGGTAAATGCATTAGAATTACCTATTTGAATGGCATCTCTAATATTTTGCGAGAAGGCCTCTATTAATGTTTTCATATACGATTATATTAAAATTTAAAGTGGAATATTTCCATGTTTTTTATAAGGTAAGTTCTCTGCTTTTTTTTCAAGCATCTTAAAACTTGCAATTAACTTATTACGCGTTTCTTCTGGCAAAATGACATCGTCGATGATGCCCCTTTCGGCTGCTCGGTATGGGTTCGCAAACAAATCGGCATATTCAGCTTCTTTTTCAAGCCATTTTTCGGAAGGATTAGTTGCACCAGAAATCTCTTTTTTAAATATTATTTCGGCAGCCCCTTTTGCGCCCATTACGGCAATTTCAGCTGTAGGCCAAGCATAATTTAAATCTGCCCCCAAGGTTTTGGAATTCATTACACAATAGGCACCTCCATAGGCTTTTCGTGTAATAACTGTGATTCTTGGAACCGTTGCTTCTGCAAAGGCATACAGTAATTTAGCACCATGCGTGATAATTCCATTCCATTCCTGATCTGTTCCAGGAAGAAATCCCGGAACATCTTCAATAACCAATAAGGGAATATTAAATGAGTCACAAAACCGAACAAATCGAGCGCCTTTTCTAGAAGCGTCGATATCCAAAACCCCTGCTAAAGAAGCTGGTTGATTGGCAACTATACCAATTGACTTTCCTTCTAAACGACCAAAACCGACTACTATATTTTTTGCGAAATCCATATGAACCTCCCTAAATGAATCGTCATCGATAATACAATCTATTATTTTTCGGGAATCGTAGGGCAGATTTACGTTTTCAGGAAGCACTTCCTTAATTTGATTTAGTTTTGATGAAGTGAATTCAACAACAGAAGGTACAGGGGACGTCTCATAGGCATTTTGAGGAAGGTATGAAATTAAATCCCTTACTTTTTTCAAACACTCCACATCATTCGCTGCTGTAAAATGATTCACCCCCGATTTTTCAGCATGTGTCTTTGCACCGCCCAAATCCTCAGATGAAACTTCTTCATGCGTAACTGTTTTGACAACATTCGGACCCGTAACAAACATATACGACGTTTCCTCCACCATAAAAACAAAGTCGGTGAGTGCGGGCGAATAAACTGCTCCACCAGCACAGGGCCCCATAATTACAGATATTTGTGGCACCACACCAGAGGCACGGGTATTTCGAAAAAAAATATCTGCATATCCTGATAAAGAAACCACTCCCTCTTGTATTCGAGCTCCCCCTGAATCGTTCAGTCCAATTATTGGCGCGCCATTCTTCATCGCCATGTCCATTAATCGGCAAATTTTAGCGGCATGCGTTTCAGAAAGAGACCCTCCAAGAACGGTAAAGTCTTGGGAAAAAACATAGATCAAGCGCCCAAAAATAGTTCCATAACCCGTAATAACGCCGTCGCCAGGTATACGTTGGTTTTCTATGCCAAAAGTTGTTGCTCGGTGTTCCACCAGAGCACCTAGTTCATGAAATGAAGCTTCATCTAACAACATGGTTATTCTTTCGCGAGCAGTTAACTTGCCTTGATCGTGTTGTTTCTTAATTCTATCTTCCCCACCTCCCAAGGTAGAAAGGAATCTTTTTTCTAATAATTGTTTAGTTTTTTCCATATCAAATTGGGGTCAAAAATACATGATTTTTTAGCTGCCACTAACAAAAAAGTGCTAAATTAAGCTTGTTTTATCTCTTTCTTAACCGGCGCAAAAATTGGAAGTCCTATTCCAACTAGAAAAAGAACGACAATTATTAACTCAGAAAGCATGATAAAATTAACCATTCCTAATATAATCCCCAAAATCGAAAGCCGAACCTGAGATTGCTGTAGACTATGATTGATGTTTTTTTGTTTTAGTTCGTCTGATTGCTTGAATTTTTGCTCTGTTTTTAATTTCATCCATTCGGCAAAGATCAAAAGTGGAATTAAAATTATCCCTTGCTGGACGCCCATGTCTTCATACGTTAAAAACTTTATTACTCCTTTTATGGGATTAAAATCAACCGTCATTTGGTAGTTAATCAATATAATAATTAATACCTCAAAGAAAAAGAGTATCATGCTTTTACTTAAAATTAAAGCTTTGTCTGAAAATTGTATTTGAATCTTATTCATGCGAATAATCAAAAAGGCTTGTTTAGCCAACTGATCGATAATAAAATATAGTGCAATGAAATAAAACCCCCAATCCCAAAAGAAAAAGCCAATAAGCGGCAGGGCTACATCGCCGACTAAAAGAATTATTTTTTCTTGAATTTTCAACGGCGTTTTTTTAATACTGCGACCCGCTCTTTTGTTAATTTAAATTCAGGATTATACTTTAACACCTTAGCATAAGAAAGCAATGCATTTGAGATGTCTTTTTTGTCCTCATATATTAATCCTATATTATGATAACACTCAATATGCCGAACTTCAATATCCAGTGCAGCATTGTAAAAATACAACGCACTATCTAAATCAAGATCCGTAAATTGCTTGATATAGCCCAATTGAAAATTTGCTTCATAATAGGTACTGTCAAGCTTAAGCATTTTTCTATAAATCAGTTTGGCTTCATTTTCCCTTCCATAAATTTGTTTCGCATAAGCCAATGAATATAGAACATCTGGATTTTTTGGCTGTAGCTGTGAGGCCGTTGTATAGTATTCGATACAAATTGGGTTTTCTTCGAACTGGTAAAGAGCTCCTAACATTAGATAGCCACCGTAAAAAGTAGGGTCTTGTTGGACAGCTGTTTCATAGGATGATATAGCTAATTTAGAATTCCCCAATAATCGATAGTTACTTCCTTTTAATATATAGGCGTTTCGATACTTTGGATTAATCTTCAGTGCGAGATTGATATATTTAAAGGAGTTGTCAAAATCCTGACGTAAACTAAACGTATTTGCTAGACCAACTAAAGCTCTTACATTTTTTGGGTCCTTACTTATAAGTTTTCTGTAATGATATTGTGCTTTTGAAACATCTGCATTCTGACGATCAGGATTATTACAAATAGCATCCGCGTATAGAATCCTGGTGTCGAGACGAGAGCTGTCAAGTCTAAATGCTTTGGCGGCATCAGCGATAGCAACATCGTACTTAAAATTGTTTAAAGCTTGCTCTCCATGTTTCACTAATAAATTAACACTGTCGGGATATTGTAATAATAAACTATCTAAAGACAAAGTCGAATTGTGCCCTAAAACGGGTTTGTTTTTACACGAAACTAAAAACAAAGAAAAGACAAGAAAAATTCCAAAAATTATTTTCATAATAACAAAGATAAGTAATTTGTATTGTTTCGTTTATTCTTACTTTTGTTATTGAAAAAAATCGCCATGAAATTCAAGGTAACACTTTTTGTATTCACCTGTCTAACAATTGGAAATACGCTGTTTAGCCAAGGTTGTTCGCAATGTAAATTAATGGCCGAGCAAGGTAATGAAATGGATGAGACGGCATTTGGAACGAACATTAATAGTGGAATACTATATTTAATGATTATTCCCTATTTATTAATTCTCTTCTTGTTTAGGAAACAAATTGTAGGTCTGTTTAAAAAGCTATTCAAACCAGCGAATTAGTCCCAAAAGACTGTTATTTTTCCGACCGACTGCCCACTTTCTAGGAAATCATGTGCTTTCGCGATCTCTTTTACATGAAATGTCTTACCTACCAATGGCGTGATTTTTTTGTCATGAAAAAGAGAGGCTACCGCCTCCATACATTCTTGAATTACGTGTGGCTTATTATCGGCTATCTTTAACATGTTTATTCCCAATATACTTTTAGACCTCATCATGAAGGCAACTGGAATTAACAGTCCCATTTTACGTAAAAAAGACAACTTAGAAAATATCCCCAATCTACCTTTTAGTAATTCGGCTCCACCAAACAAAAACAAGCGCCCACCCGACCCTAATAAGCGCAAATCTTTTTTTACCGTTGATCCAGCGACGGCATTGAAACTAACGTCTAATCTTCGGCCATTTAATAGTAATTCAATTTCTTTTTCATAATCGTTTTCAGTATAATTTATGGTAAAGTCTGCTCCTATTTTTTTTGCTAATATTTCTTTTTCAGCACTACTTACTTTGGCAATAACCGTTGCACCCGCAAGCTTAGCAAGTTGTATTAGTATAGACCCAACACCACCTGCAGCAGCGTGAATTAAAACCCAATCATTGCGTCTTATTTTAGAAATATAATCTGACATATAAAATGCAGTAACGGCTTGAGTACTTAAGGCCATTGCCGTCTCAGCACTCGTTTCTGGTAAAGAAATAAACGCAGTTCTTTTGCTAATCACTTTTTTAGCATAGGCACCAAAACGACTAAATGCTAATACGCGATTTCCAAGAAGATGCTGGTCATCCTTATTTCCAACCTGTATTATGGTGCCTACTAATTCATAACCGATTACACAGGGCAATGGTGGAGCCTCATTGTACAAACCCCTTCTTGCCATAACGTCGGCATAATTCAATCCAAAAGCTTCTGAATCAATGAGGACTTCATCTTCTTTTAATTCGGGAAGGGTTACCTCATCAATGCAAAACGCACTTTCTGCGGAGCCAATTTTAGTTAATACGATCGCCTGCGTCTTCATTTTTTTATTTTTGTGTTATTGATTAATACAAAACGAATATCAATAAATAGTGTATTTGTTGTGAAAAAATTAGTGCGCGCTTTTGACAAAAACTGATAGCCTGTTTGAATATGAAATTGCCATATTTTATATCCTAACACTGGCGCGAATCCAATCTTAGTATTGGTAAAATCAGTTCGCAAAAGAAGAGAAGCACCATAAGTAAGGCCAATATTGCTAGGTTTATACCAATATCCTAGGTCGTAACCCAATACATTATTTGAAAAATCATAATTGAACCCAATGTTTAATGCATGCGTTTTAGGTTTTCGGAATTGTAAATCTTTCCACTGACGTTCACCTCCAATTCCGACAACAATAAACCTTCCTTTTTGAAGACCAAAATAAGGACCGTTTTTTACAATATCAATCCTTCGTTTTTCAAGCAAGCCTTTTTTTTGAGCCTGTAACACAGTGGTTATAAAAATGAAAAACAGGATGGTGATTGATTTTAACATAGTTTTAGGTCGTTACTGTTTCAATTGTTTTCTGCTTGAATCTGATGGTTTCGAAATTAACAATTTGATGCGACATATACTCGAATCTTATTATTATTGCGATATTTACCACCCAAATCATGCTAAACACCCTTGCTTGAACATCATTTCCCCATACAACGAGACCTATTTTATGCAGCAGGCATTGTTAGAAGCAGAAAAAGCCTTTTCTGTAAACGAAGTGCCCGTTGGAGCGGTCGTTGTTTGTAATAATCAAATTATTGGCAAAGGACACAATTTGACAGAAACTTTAAATGATATTACAGCACATGCAGAAATGCAGGCGATAACTGCCGCTGCCACCTATTTAGGTGGAAAATACTTAAAGGGATGCACCTTATTCGTAACATTAGAGCCATGTCCAATGTGCGCCGGGGCATTGTATTGGTCCCAAATTGATAAGGTGGTGTTTGCAACACGGGACGAAAAAAGAGGCGCTTGCCGCCAACACCCCTCATTATTTCACCCAAGTACATTGGTTACCAACGGAATCTTGGAAGCGCCCTGTTCAGAAATACTAAAACGATTCTTTAAGGACAAACGTTAAGGCTAAAATCCTTTATGTTTTCAACTCAATTCCCTATATTTGCATAAAAAAAGTAATGCCTGACAAGCCTATTTCAATAAATAAAGCGCCAAAACCTGTTGGATTGTATCCACACGCAAGACGCGTAGGGGACTTGTTGTTTTTGTCAGGTGTGGGGCCTCGCGTAGCGGGTTCTAACGAAAATGATTCCGTTGTTCCTGGATTAGAATTAGATCAGAATGGGAATTTTATTTCCTTTGATTTTGAGGCGCAATGTCGTAGTGTCTTCGAAAATGTACGAATAATCCTAGAAGCATCTGGCTCAAGTTGGGGAGAATTGGTGGATGTAACTGTCTTTTTAGTTAATATGAAACGTGATTTTCAGCTTTATAATCGACTTTATGCTGAATACTTTAAAGACAATTTACCTTGTAGAACCACCGTTGAAATCAGTTCTTTACCTACTCCCATTGCTATTGAATTAAAATGTATCGCCTCAATTAAATAACTATGATCGGATTTATATTACGCTGTGTTATTGCAGTATCTTTTCTTGGCTTTAATACCTATCTATTTTATAGTGGCTCTTGGGGATGGGGAATTTCTTTTATATTTATAACTGCTATCATAATTTTGTCATTTTTTAGAAATGAGAATATGATTTTGGCGCTCAACCAAATGCGTGTTGGCAACCAAGACAAAGCAAAGAAATACATCAATCGTATTAGTGCCCCACAATTTTTACCGCGAAAACAACATGCATATGTACTTTATTTACAGGCGGTTATGAATGCCCAGGAGCTTGGGTTTGCGAATAGTGAGGTCTTGCTTCGAAAAGCGTTGCATCTTGGTTTAAGGACTGCTGAAGACAATGCGGTGGCAAGAATGCATTTATCAAGTATTTGTGCTCAAACAGGCAGAAAATCAGAAGCTGTTGCTTTACTAGCTGAAGCCAAAAAATTAGATAAGTCTGGAATGATGAAAGACCAAATAAAAATGATGCAACAACAATTGCAGATGGCACCATCAAAAAACCAAATGCGCATGGCCCAAATGATGGGTGGACGCAAGAAAATGCCTAAAATGCGATAAGCAAAAACCATGTTAAAAAATAAGCAGATTACATCGACTTCCTGGGAAGAGTATGAACTAATGGATGCTGGAGGAGGAAAAAAATTAGAGCGATGGGGAAAAATAATCACCATCAGGCCTGAAGTCAATGCCTATTTTCGAAGCGGAATGCCATTTGAAGAATGGTATAAGTTGGCACACGTAGAGTTCATCTTAAAAAAAGGACAACAAGGCACCTGGAAGACATTAAATAAAGAAGTTCCAATTGCTTGGAACATCAATTATAACCAGTTTTACTTTGAGTTAAAGCAAACTTCCTATAAGCATCTTGGATTATTTCCTGAACAAAGGAATAATTGGGATTTTATTAAAAAACACTTGAAAAGGGATCAAAAATTCTTGAACCTCTTTGCTTATAGCGGTGCAGCATCGTGTATTTCAAGATATCTCGGAGCCGACACATATCATGTTGATGCATCAAAAACAGCGCTTAATGCCGCTAAGCGAAACATGGAATTAAATAAACTTTTAAATATTCGGTGGGTTTTTGAAGACGCTGCTAAGTTTTTAAACAAAGAGGTACAACGTGGAAATCAATTTCAAGGCATCCAAATGGATCCACCCGCATGGGGAAATGGTGCGAAGGGAGAGAAGTGGAAATTAGAAGACCAAATCGATACGTTGATGAGCAATGCTTCCAAAGCATTAAGTCAGGACGGCTTTTTAATAATGAATACTTATTCACCAACCGTTAATTTATCCTTAATTGATGACTTAAGTGATCTATATTTTCCAGATAGAAAAAAAGAAGTTGCCGAACTTGTAATGACTACAAAAAGCGGCAAAGTCTTATCTTTTGGGAATTTATTACGAGTTTTGCCAGCTACTATTTCCGAAGAAACGTATTAGCATTTGATGTCCAAACAGATGGGCCACCTGCCATGTAACCTGATTGACCTAATTTTGTATAATTGTAATTTCCCGCTGAACCTGACACAGTAACAAAATGAACGGTAGGGTAACCTCTTACTTCGTATTGTCTAGCCAAAAGATTGTTTTGATTTTGAAGTTCCACAGATTGTTTGCTTTTATCTTTAGGAAAGTCAACATCTACCAAAATCACGCTTTCACTTGCCCATTTTGTAAAGTCCTTGGTTAAAAAAACTTCCTTTTGAAGCTTCACACACCAACCACACCAATCACTTCCTGTGAAAAACAACATAAGGGGCTTATTGGTTTTGGCAGAAATTTTTGACGCCTCATTTAAATCAGTATACCAAGTTAATTGTTCTTTTTGAGCAGATAGATTAGCAGAGAATAGAATAATGAACAATAAAAAGAATGTGTTTTTCATATAGATAATTTTAGTAAAGTTAATAATGCGAAACCGATTTTGCAAATACCGTGCAAATTATTCTCTTCAGCCTAATTAATAGTTAATTTTTAATGTGCTAATTATAAATAACTTATATTCGTAATAAATATTCAACTATGAAACTAAGCATTACATTCCTTCTTTTCTCGTTCTTTTCGATGACATTAATCGCGCAAACACCTACACAAACAATACGTGGAAAGGTGGTTGACAGCGAATCTCAATCCCCATTAATAGGGGTTAAAGTTGAAGTTAAAATAGCAAGTGGAGAACAATTTCGCGCTTTAAGTGATATGGATGGGAATTTTGAATTAACAAAAGTCCCAATTGGAAAACACCAAGTGGTTGCAACGTTTGCAATGTATGAAACCAAAACAGTAACCGCAGAACTTTCTTCTGGCAAAGAGCTGATTTTAACAATTTCACTTTCTGAACTTATTAATAAACAAGCAGAAGTTTCCGTGGTAGGAAGGCGGAAAGGCAGCGTCTTAAATGAGATGGCCATGCTATCAGCGCAACAATTTAGCGTAGAAGAAACAAATCGATATCCCGGTTCTCGGATGGACCCAGCAAGGATGGCCTCTAATTTTGCAGGAGTGCAAGGTTCAGATGACTCCCGAAACGATATTGTTATACGTGGGAATTCTCCATTAGGAGTCGTTTGGAAAATGGAAGGAATTGACTTACCCAACCCCACTCACTTTGCGATATCAGGAAGTACGGGCGGGCCAGTTTCCATTATTAACAATAAATTCTTGGGTAATTCAGACTTTTTTATGAGCGCCTTTCCAGCAGAATATGGGAATAGCACATCCGGCGTATTTGATTTAAAAGTGAGAAACGGAAATGACAAGCGCCATGAATTTACTGGTCAATTTGGGTTTTTAGGAACCGAAATGATGGCTGAAGGGCCGATGAACAAAAAGGGAACCGCGAGTTATCTAATTATGGGCAGGTATTCTACGCTCAGTATTTTTCAAAAAATCGGAGTAAAAATTGGCACTGATGCTGTGCCCGTATATGGAGATGGGGCATTCAAATTTAATTGGAAACTCAAAAACGGAGGTAATCTTGCCCTATTTGGCCTAGGGGGCGCCAGCAACATTGCCATTGAAATATCTAAACAAAAAGAATACACGAAAGAATTTTATGGAGAAGGAGATCGGGATCAGTTTTTTGGGACAGCCATGGGAGTTGTAGGATTAAACTATAAGAAATCACTTAATGAAAAAACATATATTACCTCCACCCTTGCCATTTCTCACGAGAACCAACATGCTAATCATAATTACCTAGTTCGGAGCTTAGATACACTTTCCAGTGGCGCTATTGAAATTAAAGTGGATACTTCTTACGCCTTGATGGCCTACACCTTCAATTTTACAAAATATTCCGGATTCGTCAGTATTAACCATAAAATTTCAAAGCAACATCTTATAAAAGCGGGAATTAATATGGATCTTATTTCAATGCAACAGTTAGATTCAGGTCTTGTAAATATAGGCGTTCCCAATGTTTTTAAAAACCGATGGGATTATAATGGCGCTTGTGTTTTAATACAACCTTTTGTACAATGGAAATGGCGTATTAGCGATAAAATGGACTTTACAGCCGGTGTTCACTCACAATACTTTAGTTTAAGCAATAGTTTAAGTATTGCAGAGCCAAGGATAGGCTGGAAATATAGAATGAATGGGAATCAATCCATTTTTGCTGGTGGAGGAATGCATAGCCAAATGCAACCCTTATACACGTATACATATAACAAATATGGCACGCAAACTAATCCAATCTATCATAATAAAAACATGGATTTTATGCGGAGTTTACATACTGGTATAGGGTATGAAAAATTCTTTAAAAAAGGGATTAGTGTCCGAACGGAAGCTTATTATCAGTACCTCTATAAAGTACCTGTAACAATAGCCCCTTCCTCATTTTCAATGATCAATTTAGGTAGTTCCTTTTCGCGTGTTTTTGCAGATTCTCTTGAAAACACAGGGACAGGAGTCAATTATGGCTTAGAAATTACCATCCAAAAATATTTTGACAAAAACTTTTTCTTCTTATTTTCAGGGACCTTATATAATTCCGAATATAAAGGAAGTGATGGAGTCACACGCAACACTTCTTATAACGGAAAATATGTTGCCAATCTATTAGCTGGAAAAGAATTTAAGTTAGGTAAAAACAATGTGATCGGACTTGGAATTAAAGTAACACGGGCGGGAGGTAAGAAATATGGGTATGTTGATGTAAACGCTACGAACCAAAATTACGATTTAACCTTCCTTGATTCCGCATTCAACACCCGTCAATTTAAGGATTATTTTAGATTAGACTTAAAAATTAGCTGGCGCTTAAACACGGCAAAAATGACCCATGAAATTGGCTTGGACTTGGTTAATTTATTAGGGACAAGGAATATTCTTGGTCTTACATACGCACCAAGTTTAAACCCTGCAGAAACAAGTGCGCCTGGATATCAACCAACTGCTGAAAAAACACAGCTAGGATTCTTGCCTATATTTTATTATAAAATTGATTTCAGGCGGGCGAAGGATAATTAATTCCAAACGGGACAATCACAATCCTTTTTGGATTTTAGGTATAAAATAAAGCCTGCAGAGATTGAAGTATTAAATGCACCAAAAATGTGCGATACCGAGTTTTTTGCAGCATTTTGGTGGGTGTGCACGCTGATTTGATCAAGGAAGGCTGCACTAAGATCTGGCTGAACGTAAAAATACTTAAAGAACTCAAAACGCAATCCAGCATTCGCATTCACCCCAAAACCAGACAAGCTGCTTTTGGATTCTTCAAAGCCGCCGAAATTGAAATTAGCGTTCGTATGTAATAAGCCAGCTCCAATCCCATACACAGCATTCACCACAAAATTTCGGCGTTTCGTTCGATACAAATTTTGAATTAAATTTAATTCAATGTTCACAAAACTCATCCCCAAATCAGATCCGAACTGAATTCGGGCAGAGTCAAGGTTAATTAATTCATCTGTGTATTGACCTGACAAGTTCGAAACCGTATCCACCTCAGAACTTACAAACCCATTCAAATAAACGGACTGATTGGGTTTTATTCCATATTTAAGGCGGTCAATTCCCAGAGATACATTAACGCCTCTACGAATATTATAACCTACTCTAATCGCATATTGGTTGGAAAGCATTTTACTAAGGTCTGGCATTGAAAAAGGGGGAGAATTTTGCCAAAGACCAACCTTTTCCAAAGAGAAATTATAGCCTGACCCGAAGAATTTAAGTGTTGAGTGAGAATAAAAATTAGACCCTAAACCAACAGAAAAATTAACATTTCCAGCATATGCAGAGTTATTTGCTTTGCCGCTTTGGGAGATCAAAATGAACGGAAAGAAAGCTATTGCGAAATAGACAACAATTCTAGTTAGTGAGAGATTATCTTTAACCATTCTTCTTGCGTTAAAATTTGTTCTAAGCGGAAATGTAATTTTTTGTTTGGACTATACCATTCTACCAATCCAAGACCTTCCCCAAAATAAGTAATCATATTTGCCTCAATAACATTTTCCTTGTTAGTAAAAGGGTTGATTAGCGATTGACGCAAGCCATCATGAAATTCCAAACAAAGCACATTTTTTTCCATGATTTCTCTTAATACAGAAGTATTAACTAAGTTACGTTTAACTTCACGAAGGAATAAGGTTGAATCATTCATTCCTTGAAACTTAGTCGCAAACCATGTTTGATTATTTTTATTTAGCGGAAATATTTTGTTTTTATATAAAATAGCTTTCGTCTTTTCTTGCTTAAAATTCACAACCATGTGGTCTTGTAAGTCCAATGAATCTAAGTTATAATTAAGCGCCTCAAGTATCCGGCCATCTGAAGAATATCGCTCCACGACAATATGTTTTCCCGCTTTATCACCAAGGGAGTACACACGATGAAATTCTTCATCTAAGCCATTAGCTACATCGCGATAAAGGTAAATTTTAGGCACGGTGTCGTAAGAGTAAAAATAATCCGCATAAGGATGTGTGCTCTTTATTTGTTCATTAAAAGAGCAAGAAACAATTGTGATGGCACTCAATAAAAAAAATAGGCATTTTATCATGACTTAGACATTTTTAAGAAGGCGACCTCTTGTTCAGTTAAATGTCGATACATTCCTCTTGGCAAATCTTTCTTCGTAAGACTTGAAAACTGAACACGGTCTAATTTTACTACTTCATATCCAAGCGCCTCAAACAAACGCCTCACGATCCGATTTTTACCAGATTGTAGTTCTACACCAATTTCCTTAGAAGAGGCATCACTAACAAAAGAAACTTGATCAACTTTTGATCGTCCATCTTCAAGGTCAACCCCCTTCAGAAGCTTTTCAAAATCAGCTTTATTAACCGACTTATTGAGTTCAACGTGGTAGATTTTTTTTGATTGGTACCGGGGATGTGTTAGCTTTTTAGCCATATCACCATCATTAGTAAACAACAATAATCCTGTTGTTTCACGGTCAAGGCGTCCGATTGGATAGATCCTTTCTTTGCATGCTTTACTCACTAAAGTCATAACAGTTTTTCGCCCTCGAGGATCATCCATGGTGGTAATAAAACCCTTCGGCTTATTTAATAAAACATACCGTTTTTTCTCGGCATTAATGGTTTCTCCATCATATTGTACCACGTCAGTAGGCTTTATTTTATACCCTAATTCCGTAATGGTCACCCCATTTATGGTTACAACACCTGTTGCAATAAGGACATCTGCTTCTCTTCTTGAACAAATACCAGCATTCGCTAAAAATTTATTCAATCTTATCGCATCCTCATTAAAGGATGGTAAAGGATCTCCTTTTTTGACTTTTATTTTATAATCTATGTATTTTCTTTTATCCCTTGCCGAAACTTCTTTTGTTTCGGTTTTTGTTTCAGACTTAGATTTTACCGTTGTTTTACGAGTTGGCTTCTCCGTTCTTTTTACCCCTCTTTTAGAGGTTTTAGGTGTGTTCATCGCGAGCAGATTTTTACAAAGGTACAGCTAATTGTGCGTTAAGCAATAGGACAGAAAGCATCTTCAATATGAAGAATTTTTGTGTGGTATTGATTGTGAACAATAGAAACCACATCGAAACGGACATGAGACGCTATATTATTCGATTGCAAGTAATGATTAGCTACTTTAATTATTTGTCGCTGTTTACTTCTTGTTACAGCTTTCCAAGGTTCCCCTATTTCTGCTGTTTGTCGCGTTTTAACCTCAGCAATAATAAAATAAGCGTCCTTACTAAGTACAATATCTATTTCATTTTTGTTAAAGCGAAAATTACGCGCTTCAATTTTATACCCTTTCGATGCCAATAAATTACAAGCTGTTTCTTCACCCCATTGGCCTAATTCTTCATTTGTCATAACTTCTTTTATTGAAGTTACCACTTAATAATTAATTATACAAATGAAGAAAACCGTGGCCTACCAACTCTTGTCCATTGATTCCGACAGCGATATATTTATAAAAATAGACACCATCGCTTGCCGAATTTTGGTCCACTTTTCCGTCCCAACTAGGATTGTCATTAACTAAGTCCGTGCTTAATTTATCAAAGACAACAAGTCCCCAACGATTTACAATTACCAAGTTTAGGGAAGCTAAGTTTTTACTGGTTAAAAAGAATTCATCGTTATCATCGTCGTTATTAGGAGTAAAGACATTTGGAGCCTCAACTTCTGGATTAGGTGGAATAGGATAAACACATGAACCATCATTTTGAGAAGCATTGCTGTTAAAATTCAATGCATTGGGATCATTACATCCACAGATTTCTACCGTAATGGTTGAATATGCTGTATCAGAACACAATGCGCCTTGCGTAACAATTAATTGAATGGTAAATACACCTGCAGAAGCCGGATTATACGAAGTATTCAACGGATTTAAGTCCCCTACCGTATTGGTTTGTCCATTTCCAAAATTCCAATTGTAACTTGTTCCGTTTTGACTGTTGTTTATTACTGCAACATCCAGAGGAGCGCAACCAGTCGCCGGTATGGCTTGAAAAGAGGCAATTGGTGGATTTAAAATGTCGACAAAAGCGCTATCACTCACTGCACAAAAGTCATCTGTCACTGTAATGTAGTACCAACCAGACGGTAAGTTTTGCCATACCGAAGCGTCAATAAATCCATTTGGACCTGGGCCAGTCCACGTATAAGAAGGGACTCCACTTGTTCCAATTGCGACTGCTGACAACGCCCCTGTTGGTTGACAACTTGACGGAAATATATAAATGGTGTCAATCGCGATGGTTTGATTCAAAATAATTATCGCGGTATCCGTTTGTGAAAAATTACAATTATCGACCGCAGTGATCAGAATCTGTGTGGTGCCATTTTGGGTAACATTCAAATATAGGGAGTCGTTTGTACTTAGCTGAGTTCCAGAAATCGAGGTCCAAGTGTAGGTGTATGGCGCATAACCGCCAGAAGCAGATGCCGTTATCAATAAATTATCTTGAGCACAATAAATAGTTGGGTCACTTTCTGTGATATTAATAATGGGACCATCCCCTATATAAATCGTGCCTTGTGAAAAGATGGTGTCTCCACATGGATTAACAATATATACAGAAATAATCACCGATTCAAATCCTTCAAGAAGTCCATCTTGCGTAGGGGTAAGATTAATTATTACGGTATCTACCCCTGGTAAAAATACAATTGGATTAATTAAGTTATTATAATCAACGCCTTGAGTAGCCGTTCCAGTTATTGTATAATTAATGATTAGCGTATCATTGACTTCCGTGTCAGGACGAGTAAAAATAAAATCCGCATAGGTACAACCCTCCACAATGGTTGTGTCTCCAGAAACAGTGGCTACGGAAACGTTTACGGCATCAGAATTAAAGCTGCCAGCCTCGAGGAAAACACCAGAATCATAAGATTCGTCACCTACATTTGCAATAGCCAATTTAATATGATAAACCTCATTGCATTGTACATCCGCAGAAGCTGTTAATAAAACGGTGGTCCCATCATATTGAATGGCATCGCCATAAGTTGGTGTTGAAACCGCTTCGTTAAAAACATAATAAGAAGTATTAGATTGGTCGCCTACATTATTTATAGTAACAGGAATTCCTCCAGGAATAACCGCAATGTTTGCTCCTCCATTAGGATAACCGCCTAAAATGTGTGGCCCAGAAATTCCAGGGCCCCATAAAAACAAACCGAATGCATCGTTATAACTGGATGGTGAAAATTCCGGGTATTCATCAGAACCAAACATATAATTGAAAAACAAAGTGTCCCCTGAAGGGATGAAGTCAAATTCTAGCACAATTCCATTTTCAACTGATCCATTTGCAATATCATTTAAATGAGGGTCTCCAGAAACTGACGCTGTTGGAGGTGTATTAACCGTAGAAAATGTTGAGTTATTAGGTCCAATGGCACCACTAGCGTTTCCGGTCGTTAAAACTAGCCCGCTTGAAATTGGAAAAGTTGGATTTGAATTGGTGAAATAACCTATGCTACCAATGGGTGTGTTGGCAGCACCTAAATTCCCATTTATCATAATGTTAAATGCGGTAACACCGGACCCCAATAAAATACCATTAACTAATTGTTGAGGTGTTTGTGTATTAGTTACAACTATTGACTGACCGAAACCTTGAGAAAAAATGAATAGAAATGTGAAAATTGTAAAAATTGATTTCATTAGCAATGATTTTTTATATTACAAAATTGTTAAGACTAGAGTTTATTTATTTTAGTTGCATTTCGTCCACTTACATGCTATAAGTATTCAAAAATATAGTATTTTCGGGACATTATTGACCTTTATCTTTACTATCATGTTACAAAGTCAAAAGTTTATTGAAAAAAACCGAGAAAAATTCCTCGATGAATTAATACTATTGCTTAAGATTCCTTCTGTTTCTGCTAATCCCACTTTTACTAATGAAGTAAACAATTGTGCAGAAATGATCGCGTTAGGCTTGAAGAATATAGGCATGGAAAAGGTGGAAGTTTGTCCGACAGCAGGGTTTCCAATTGTTTATGGAGAAAAAATAATAAACCCCTCATTACCAACTGTATTAGTTTATGGCCATTATGATGTGCAGCCAGCCGATCCAATAGAACTATGGATTTCTCCTCCCTTTGAGCCTCAAATAAAACAAACCGAAATACATCCTCAAGGTGCCATATTTGCCCGTGGAGCGTGCGACGATAAAGGGCAAATGTTTATGCACCTAAAAGCGGTTGAAGCCATGTTGCAAACAGGCGAGTTGCCCTGCAATGTGAAATTCATGATAGAGGGAGAAGAAGAAATTGGCAGCGAAAACCTAGGGGTTTTTATTAAAAATAACAAAGAGAAATTAAAGGCGGATATAATAATTGTGTCGGATACAGGAATGCTGGCCAACGATGTTCCATCAATTACAACCGGGTTGAGAGGGCTAAGTTATGTAGAAGTTGAGGTAGTAGGTCCCAACCGCGATTTACACTCCGGATTATATGGTGGATGCGTGGCGAATCCTATCAATATACTTTCAGAAATGATTGCGTCATTACACGATGAAGAAGGAAAAATAACGATCCCGGGATTTTACGATTCCGTATTAAATCTTTCGGATGAAGAAAGAGCAGAAATGGCTAAGGCTCCATTCTCGCATAAGGATTATTGTACAGCACTTGATATAGAAGATACATATGGAGAAGTAGGATACTCAACTTTGGAAAGGGGATCTATCCGTCCAACCTTAGATGTAAACGGCATTTGGGGTGGATATATAGGCGAAGGCGCAAAAACCGTTATTGCATCTAAAGCAAATGCTAAAATTTCTATGCGTTTAGTTCCTAATCAAGCGCCAGAAATAATAACGGATTTATTTACAAAGCATTTTGAATCCATTGCCCCTAAAGGCGTTAAGGTGACAGTAAAACCTCATCATGGGGGAGAATCAGCGGTAACACCAATTGATTCAATCGGATACAAAGCGGCTAGCTTAGCGTATGAAAAGACCTTTAATAAAAAGCCTATCCCAGTTAGAAGTGGTGGAAGCATTCCAATTGTTGCTATGTTCGAAAAGGAACTTGGATTAAAAACGGTACTAATGGGCTTCGGTTTAGATAGCGATGCCATACATTCTCCGAACGAACATTTTGGACTGTTTAATTTTTACAAAGGCATTGAGACCATTCCCTATTTTTATTACTATTTTAATCAATTGATCAATAAATGAAAAAAGGATTGCTTTTCGTTGCTTGGCTGCTAATTCTAAGTGCCTGTTCTATTTATAAAGAACCTGAATTTAAAGAACTGAATGGATATAAATTAACCGAAATGGATGGAAATAATATCCGTTTTAATGTTGATGGAATTATTTCAAATCCTAATTGGTATGCGATTAAAATAAAAAAATCAAGCTTGGATATTTACATTGAAAATAAAAAATTCGGGGTGATATCGCTCGATAATAAGATCAAAATTAAATCAAAACTAGACAATAACTTATCCGTTCCTATCACATTAGTTTTGGAGCCTGGGGCAATGGTAAAGATGATGGGGATGGCTTTTCGCGATTCGATTTCAATGGAAATAAAAGGGCCGATAAAGGCCGGTGTGTTTTTTATTTATCATAAATTCCCCGTTCAATTCACGAAAAACGTTTCAAGTAAAGCCATTATTAAAAACCTATTTACAAGTCCTTAACTATGCTGTCAGCTGAATCACCAAAAAAACTATTTTTATTAGACGCCTACGCATTAATCTATCGGGCCTATTTTGCCTTTGTTAAAAACCCACGTGTTAATTCAAAAGGAGAAAATACTTCTGCTGCATTCGGTTTTACCAACGTACTTATTGACATAATTAAAAATGAAAAGCCAACGCATATTGCCGTTGTATTTGATCCACCTGGAGGTTCAACCCATCGTCAAGAACAATTTGAGGCATATAAGGCACACCGGGAGGAAATGCCTGAAGATATTCGGTCCATGATTCAACCCATAAAACGAATCGTTGAAGCATTTAACATCCCACTTTTGGAAATTGCTGGGTACGAAGCAGATGATCTTATTGGCGCTTTAGCTAAAATAGCTGAGACCAAAGGTTTTGTTACCTACATGATGACGCCTGATAAAGATTATGCCCAGTTAGTCACTGACAAAACGTTCATTTATAAACCCGGAAGGAGTGGGAATCCAGCTGAAATATTAGGTGTAAAAGAAGTTTGTGAAAAATTTGAAGTAGAGCGACCCGAACAAGTAATTGATATTTTAGGATTGTGGGGAGATGCAGCAGACAACATTCCTGGTATTCCTGGTATTGGTGAAAAAACCAGTAAAATTCTCATTGCTAAATACGGCTCTATTGAAAATTTGATCGCCAACGCACATGAATTAAAAGGAAAACAACAAGAAAATGTTATTGAATTTGCTGAACAAGGATTGGTTTCAAAAATGCTGGCGACAATTATCACAGATATCGATGTTGAATTCGATGAGGAGAAGCTCATCATGTGCGAAGTCGATGCCGACAAAGTTAGAGACGTATTTACAGAATTAGAATTTAGAAATTTAACCAAGCGAATTCTTGGTGAAGAGGAGGTTACGCAAACGGATTTCGCACATCCTAAAAATGGGACTACGGAACAATTGGATTTGTTTGGTATGCAAAGTATGATCGAAAAGCAGGAGCCCGTTGAAACAGCTAATTACAAAACGATTGTTTCTGAGAAACCGAGCTATCACTTTATTAATACGCAAGAAGAAAGAAACGAGTTGTTGGCCATCTTACTTACCCAATCGCAGGTGTGTTTTGATACCGAAACAACAGGAGTTGATGCCTTGCATGCAGATTTAGTTGGGTTTTCTTTCTCATATAAAGCCAGAGAAGCATTCTACGTGGCCGTACCTAAAGAATTTGATGAAGCGAAAAAGATACTCTCCTTTTTTATGCCTTGTTTTGAAAGTATGGAAATAGAAAAAATTGGCCATAATATTAAATATGATTTAAAAGTACTACAGCGATATGGTATTAAGGTACTGGGGCCAATGTTCGACACGATGATTGCGCATTATTTGATTAATCCAGAAGCCAAACAAAGCATGGACTTCCTTGCTAATTTCTACCTGAATTACCAACCTATTTCTATTGAAGCCCTAATTGGAAAGAAAGGGAAAGGACAAGGGAATATGGGAGACATGAAACAGGAAGACATTTCTGATTACGCATGCGAAGACGCGGATATTACCTTTCAATTAAAACAAGTGTTGGAACCTCAAATTCAAAAGCCACATTTATTTGATTTATTCTATAACATGGAAATGCCCTTGGTTGAAGTGCTTAAAGACATGGAGTTTGAAGGTATTTCAATTGATGTACCCGCTTTGAAAGACTATTCCCACGAATTAGATCTAATATTAATTCAACTAGAAAAAGAAATTAAAATTGACGCTGGTTTAGACTTTAATCTTGATTCTCCCAAACAATTGGGTGAGGTACTTTTTGAACACTTAAAAATTTCCTCAAAAGCAAAAAAAACAAAGACCGGTCAATATGCAACTGCTGAAGATGTATTACAAAAACATGAAAAAGATCACCCCATAATTCCTAAAATATTAGAATATAGACAACTACGAAAATTAAAATCTACCTACGTCGATCCGTTACCTATGCTTTGTGATCCTGTTGATGGAAGGATTCACACCAACTTTATGCAAACCGTAACCGCAACAGGGAGGCTAAGTTCAAATAATCCAAACCTTCAAAACATTCCTGTCCGATCAGCAAAAGGACGTGAAATCAGGCGGGCATTTGTGGCTAGGAATCCTGAATTTAAACTTATGGCAGTAGATTATTCACAGATTGAATTAAGAATTATTGCCGCTCTAAGTGAGGACGAAACTATGATTTCAGCCTTTAAAGCTGGACTTGACATTCACACTGCAACTGCTGCCAATGTGTTTAAAACCCCCTTAGCAGAAGTTTCAAGAGAGCAACGAAGTGCTGCCAAGGCCGTTAATTTTGGAATTATTTACGGGCAATCCGCATTTGGACTTTCACAAAACCTTTCTATTTCCAGAACAGAAGCGAAAACAATCATCGATAGTTATTTTGAACAGTTTAAAACGATTAAAACCTACATGGAGAAAGTGGTGTCAGATGCAAGAGAGTTGGGCTATGTTGAAACTATTATGAAGCGTAGAAGGTATTTACCAGATATTAATTCTACGAATGCTATTGTCCGGGGATTTGCAGAAAGAAATGCGGTCAACGCGCCGATTCAAGGTTCTGCCGCTGACATTATTAAAATGGCCATGATTGCTGTTCACAAGGCCATGAAATTAGAAAATGTGAAGTCTAAAATGATTCTTCAAGTACACGATGAATTAGTTTTTGACGTACATGTGTCCGAAGAAATAATGATGCAATTACTGGTTAAATCTGCGATGGAGAATGCTATTAACCTAATTGTTCCAATGGAAGTAGAATTAAAACTTGCCCAAAATTGGCTCGAAGCACATTAAATAATTAATATGAGAAACTTCTTTTTTTTTAGCCTGATGACCAGCTTTCTTTATGCTTGTAATAAACCTATTTATGATTATCGAAGTAAATATGTTGGGACATATCAAGTGATTCAATATAATAAGAGCTGGATTGGTGGACAAGCATATTCCTATGACACGAGCTATTATGATATAAAAGTGGAGCGGTCGGATGAAAAATATTATGTGAATTTTACTTCTGATAATGGGGAAACAAACTATCTTTTAGAAAAAGATGGGACAATACACTATAAAAGTCCCGATTGGCATTACCAAATTGAAGGGGAATTTAATACAAAATCCAAATTCACAATAATCGGAGGTTATTATGGCCTTGGCGGAGGGACTTCTTTTACATCCATAGGAACAAAAAAATAAATAAACGTATTGAATTGGTTAAATTTGACAAATGAATAAGAAGAAGGGAATTGCCATTCTAGGCTCCACAGGGTCTATTGGGACACAAACATTAGAAGTAATTGAAGCGTATCCAGACTATTTTGATTTACAAGTCATCACTGCCCATAATAATGTTGAATTATTGATAGAACAAGCGCTGAAATTTCACCCGAATACGGTCGTTATTTCAAATGAAAGTCATTATAAAAAATTAAAAGAGGCCCTTTGGAATGAAGATATTCATGTTTATTGTGGAGAAGACGCACTTTGTCAAGTGGTTGAGGCTACAGACGTTGATATTGTACTGACCGCCTTGGTTGGTTATGCGGGCTTACGACCAACCATATCAGCTATTAATGCAAAGAAATCCATTGCCTTAGCCAATAAAGAAACATTAGTGGTTGCTGGTGAATTAATAACGCAACTAGCAAAAGAAAATGGTGTTCCCATTTTTCCTGTAGATTCGGAACATTCTGCGATCTTTCAATGTTTGATTGGTGAGTTTCATAACCCCATTGAGAAAATTTACCTCACGGCGTCTGGGGGGCCATTTCGAGGTTATTCAATCGATCAACTTACAAAAGTAACCTTAGAACAGGCATTAAAACATCCGAATTGGTCGATGGGAGCAAAAATAACCATCGACTCTGCTTCTTTAATGAATAAAGGACTAGAGGTTATCGAGGCCAAATGGTTATTTAATTTACAAAGTAACCAAATAGATGTAATTGTACACCCTCAATCAATCGTTCATTCGCTTGTTCAATTTGAAGACGGTAGTATGAAAGCACAAATGGGCTTGCCCGATATGAAATTACCCATCCAATTTGCACTTACCTATCCCCATCGGCTCAAAACAGATTTTCCTCGCTTTAATTTTATGGATTACCCCAATTTAACCTTTGAACAAGCCGATAGAAAGGTGTTTAAAAATTTAGATTTGGCGTACAGAGTGATGGAAAGGAAAGGTACTGCCGCCTGTGCTTTGAATGCAGCAAATGAAGTCGCTGTCGCCGCATTTTTAGACAATAAAATACAGTTTCTAGATATTTCAAGGCTCAATGAAGAGGTAATGGAATCCATTGCCAATGTCCTTTCCCCAAAATACGATGATTTCGTAAGTGTAGACCTAAGCGCTCGAGAAATTACCCGTCAAAAAATAGAGCGTTTATGAGCATACAAAACCTATTCGTGTTTTTTATGAGTGTATATTTTATCGCAAGTTGCCAATCCTATCACATACAGCTGCACGGAGATATTTATAAGCCATATTGCGGTGGCGCTCGACCGACACAAGAGCAAGAAAAGGGTGTTGTGATGCCTGCTTCGTATAAAGTTTATATTGTTTTTGACTTATTAAATAAGCAAGATAAAGTGCTTAAAAAAATTGAGCTGGATAGTAATGGGAATTATTTTGGTGAGTTTAAAGTAGGGTATTACGCATTAAAACAAGTAGAAAAATCGTGGTCAATAGAAACGTTAAAAAAATATTATTCCGTAATGGACACGATAAACTATCGCTATGCTGGTGATAAAAAAATTACCATCTGGAAAGAACAATTAGATTATGTTTTTGAAGTTAAAAAAGAAACAGCAAAAAGCACCAATAATTTTACGATGAAAGAAAACTGTTTTGTTGGCTTAAATCCATGTTTTGAATACATTGGGCCAAAACCTAGGTAGCAAAAGTTAATTAAGGGGCTTCTCTTCCAAATAATACTCATTGGCAACAAAATAATCAATCATTGCCTCTTTAATAAGGTGCTGTTGTTCCCTGTCGGAAATCGCGGGAATCGCTTTTAACAACTTAAAATGTGGCCAGTTTTCTTTATCACGCCCTTCAAATTGGTAATAACCATAAGGCTCTAATAAAGTACAAATAGCTATATGAAGTAAATCCGTCTTTTCAGATTTTGAATAATTTTTGTGTCCTTGCCCTAATTCATTCACCCCAATCAAAAATAAAATGGCCTGGACATCCATTCCTCCACCAAAAGTTATTTCTAGGTGTTTGGTTAATGCCTGAAAGCGTAATTCAATATCGTAATCCATAGTACAAAAGTACGAAAGATAAAGTGATCATTAAGGAAACGTCAAGGAGAATGCGAAATCTAGTCTTGCCTGGAAATCGTTTAATTTAGATGACTTTCATTTTTAGAAGATCGTGTCGCAGAAGAGGAATTGCCTATTGATACAAATTATAGCGAAGTAGGTACATTTCATGCGAGAGATACTTTTTTAAATACCCTTTAGTTTTTAATGATTTTTCTTATTTCAGTATTCTTTTCATGTGTAAAAACCACAAAATATACACCTGAAACTAAACTTGAGAGATTCAAAACAGCTGCTGTTTGTTCCGTAAATTGAGAGATTACATCCTTACCACTTAAATCAACTAATTTAATTGTTTGATTGGCGTCTAATTCGCTAATTGTAAGGCTATTAGTTACTGGATTTGGAAATAAATTTCCTGAATTGGTGAAATCTATTTCATTTATTCCAACAGGTGGAGCTTGAACAATAAATTGACCCATCATTCCACCATCTTCATGTGTTAACATGTGACAGTGATACATGTAAGGAACAGTGTCGTTATAAAAGTCTTCGAACTTGGTAATGAATCTAACAATTCCACCACCAGCAGGAACCAATATCACATCTTTACGACCTTGTTGATTCAACGGAGGAGCAATTCCATTTATGTCTAAAATATAAAATTGTACATCATGAATATGGAAAGGATGTGCAATAGGTGTGTTATTCGTTAAAGTCCAAATTTCGATATTGTTATAAGGAACATATTGATTAATCATCATCATATCAAACATTGTCATGTCAAACATAAATGGCCCATTAATAGCAGTAGGTCCCATGTTTTGAGGTGAAAAAGTCAATGTGCGTGTAATATTTGAATTCGCAGCTAACCAAGGTGCATGTGTTACTAAAGTTATTGGAATTGCAGTAATTGCATTTGCCGTGGCTGCGATTACATTAAAATCAATCAATTGAAAGTTTGCTCCATTCAAAGGGTTTGACGTATAATTTGGAATCACTTGTCCAGCTCCCATTCCCGGCTGTGTTGCACCATAAATTGCAGATGGAAGTTCAGTACCATAGCTTACAAGTTGAACGGATTGACCAAGTAATCCTGAAAAATTGATTAACAATTCAGCTCGTTCTCCAGGTGATAAGCGCAATCTTGTCATTGAAACTGGGGCAGTTAATAAACCACCGTCCGATGCAATTTGGTAAAAAGTTTGATTATTAGATAAACCAATATTGTAAACACGCTCACTTGAACCGTTTAAAACTCTGAATCGTACAACTTGTTCTGGAACACCTACAAATGGATCAATTGTACCATTAATCATTAATGAAGTATCAAGCGCCGTTTCTTGTGTAATAATTTGATTGGTTGCATCGAATGCTTTTGTTTGAATTACTAGCGGAATATCATCAATTCCATAGCTTCTTGGCAATACCAAGGCTGCTTCAGTATTATCACGCACAATAATCAGCCCTGCAATTCCTTTTTGAACCTGTTCATGTGTGTGTGAATGCAAATGTGGGTGATACCAATATGTTCCAGCCCAATCCATTACAGGAATCACTGGAGACCACGTTGATCCTGGAGAAATTACAATGTGTGGACCTCCATCATTTAGGGAAGAAACGTGCATACCATGCCAATGGATAGTTGAAGAATCCATTAAGTTGTTTGTAACATTCATTGTTACCGTTTCTGTTTTGTTAAGAATCAAAGTTGGCCCAAGTAAATTTCCATTAACACCCATTGTTTGAGTAGCGGGTCCTGGATAAAAATTCACACTTCCTTCTTGAAGGCTTAGATTTATCGAAGAACCTACTAAAGTGTCAGGGATAAATAAAGGATTTTGAGCGGTTAATTCAAAACTGAATAATAAAAATGCAACGATGAAACTTCTCATGAGAAATAATTTTCATGCAAGCTACATTTTTAAAATTTATTTGACTGTAACTTATGTTACTTATTATATTCTTGAACGAGACTTGTTAAATTCATTGGGAAATAATTATGAGCTAAATGCAAAGGGTTGAAAACAAAAAATTGACATTTCACAACCCGACCACTTTGTAACCCACACAAAAATTTGTTTTTCATATCGTTAGTAATTGGTTATGTCAAAATGAATTTTCTTGTAATTCTGTAAATAGAGGTGTGTATTTTGAATCAATATTGTTTGATTTACGTCCTTGCTGAAAAACGGTCATCGCATTTACCTTTTTTATAACAGTAAAACTGTTAATTGGCTCCTAAAAATATTTCGCCTCCACTTAGATATTCTTTCAATGGAATCCCGAAGTATAATTTGACCATCATCGTCTGGTTGAAAGAAGTTGGTGTTTCGGTCCGAGAAAAGTGTTTTGTTGGCTTAAATCCATAGTATAAAAGATAAAATGATCATTAAGGAAAGGTCTAGGAGAACACGAAATCTAGTCCTCCATTAAAAATTAATCGAATCCATTGAGTTTTTCACTTACTATTCGATCAAGGTACAACTTTTCGACCTTGGCTCTAGCCCAAGGCATACGTCTCAAAAATTTTAAACTTGATTTTACACTTGGCTCGTGACTAAAACAATTTATGGGAATAAAATAAGCAAGTTTCTCCCAACCAAATTTTTCATGGAGTTCAGTGAGCATTTTCTCGAGCGTTATCCCATGTAAGAGATTATTCGATTGGTCTTGTGGTGTAGGCATCCTAAAATATACTGACAAGATAAAAAAAAATATTCATTTAACTGAATTACCAATTTTATTGACAAAAAAAAGGGGCGAAAAAATCGCCCCTTTAACTCGGTGTTAAAACTCTTAATTTCTAACTATTCTGATTGTTTGGTTCTCTCCTTTCACAGTGAAGTTCAAGAAATAAATACCAGCTCCTAAGTTCGCTATATTGATGCTACTTTCATTGCCATTTAATGACATAACTGTCTCACCCATAATGTTTGTAATGTTGTTCAAGATTGTCGATGAATTAGATACAACAGCCAATGTTCCATTAGATGGGTTTGGATAAACCGATACCACCTGGTTGGAGATATCCTCGAGACCAGCAACACAAGCAGTACAACTGTTATAACACACTGTACCTAAAACAGCATCGCCAACAACTGTGTACGTACGATTTGTAAATCCTCCATTAGTTACGGTACATGACTCGCCTCCAATAAATTGCTCCTCAGCAAACCAACCATCAAGAGTAAATTTATAGTCAATAACTCCAGGGCCTATTGGTAGTGTTACTTCCCATACACCATCCATATTTGCATCTGACATTGGATTACATGCCCCACACCAATTATTAAATGTTCCATTTACGAAAACACCTGTATAAGCAGGGCCAGCATATTGATTCATATCAACCTTAAAAGTAACATTTGGTGTTGGAGGGTTAATAACTTCCGTTTTTTGATAAACAAACTGCCACCATCCTGGACCAAAATTAATTTGAGCAGTCATGGTATTTCCTCCGTTAGAGAAAGTTACATTATAGGTAATTGAGGAAACAGCTCCAGCAGGGCTAGTGAGTTCACCTGCGTTGTTTACTTTAGCCAATCCTATGTGAGCGCCTAAACCATTAACAGTTAAAGTGCCTAACACTGCATCAAAAGTATAAGTTGCTGCACCACCCGTGTGAGGAGCAATAGGAGTTCCGCAACCTTCAGGAGCGCCTTGCCAACCTTCCAACCAAGTACTTCCGTCCATGTAATGCGTCATGGCACCTCCAGGTGCAAATTTAATAGAGTCGTCGAACAAACAAGCTCTCGTGGTAACGTCGCCTAAAGAACTTGAAAACCAAGTTAGGTCATTCAATGCTGGACCAACAGCTAAAGATCCTGCTTGACCTGCCAATTTCCAGGTTCCTTCAATTTGTGCGGAAACACCTAAAATTGGAAATGCTAAAAGTAGTAGTAGTTTTTTCATAATAAAATAATTTAAGTTAATTGAATAACAATGTAAATTTAATATAGTTCAAAGACAAATATAGTAATAAATACAATAAGTGGTTGTTTTTTTTATTATTGACTAAAAAAATCTTAATTAGACAATATGAATTTGAAATCAAGTAACTGATTACCAACCGTAATGGTGTAATCTCCTTGTTCAAACACATCCATTCCATTGTGGTCGGCAAATTTTAGATCTTCGGGGTATAAATAAAAAACAAGTTCTTTACGCTCATTGGCTTGAAGGGTAACTTTCTCAAAACGTTTTAGACTTTTGCCGGTAGGTACAAAGCTGGCATATTGGTCACTAAGATACAATTGGACCACCTCATCAGTTTTCAGATTACTATCATTTTGGATAAAAACAGATACCCTAAGGCTATCATTTTTATGCATCGTAGAATTGTTCAACGTTAGCTTAGAGTAAGTAACTTTTGAATACGATAAGCCAAATCCAAAATCCCATTCTGGGTTATATGCATCGAAAGGGCCATTCTTTGATCGGTCTACACTTCTCGGATGGTCATAAAATTCGATTACGCCATCATATTTTGGATACGTGTAAGGAAGTTTGCCGCTGAAATTTGCCTCGCCATACATCAAATTAATTAAGGCCTCTGCACCATAATCTCCTGGTAGGTAACATTGAATAATGGCCGAAGCGCTATCAACAATATCATGAATAATTCTCGGTCTTCCTTCTAAAAGAACAAGTACAACCTTTTTATTTTTTGCATAGGCCAACTTCGCCAATTCGCGTTGTTGCGGATCTAAATTTAAACTAAGTATATCCCCCGGTTTTTCCGTAGCGGGTAGTTCACCTAAACAAAGAACAAGAACATCTGCTTTATCGAGCATTGAATTATATTCTTTTAAGTCGGTATAAACTGTTTTTTCAAAGCCATTTTCATCGAGAGAAAGCGATGCTCCAGCGGCATATAGACAGTTTTCTTTGCCTAATTTTTGTTCAAACACTTCTCTGATGGTTAAGCAGCCCTTTGTATTGTATTGTTTATCGACTCCTTGCCAGGTATGTGTCCAAGCGCCATTAAGAAAAATTAAATTATCCGCTGTAGGGCCAGCAATCATCACTTTTTGTTTTGGGTTTAAAGGAAGTGTGCCTTGATTGTTTTTCAATAAGGTTATTGATTCAGTTGCCGCTTGTTTAGCAATTGACTTAAATTTTGTTGATCCGAAATCGGGATACATCGAGAAAGTTGGAATTGGATGCTTAAAAAGATCCAGTTTCATTTTTACGCGTAAAACTCTTCGTACAGCATCATCTAAGCGATCCATCGTAATCTTTCCCGCTTTTACTGCTTCCGTCATACTTTTGCAATATTCCTGATACTGAGGGCTGAGTGGTACCATACTCATATCCACACCTGCGTTAAACGATTGAATGTATGCATCGATAAGTGTCGGAGCTGTTCTATGCACTGTATGAAGCATAATAAAATCTTCCCAGTCGGATACCGCAAAGCCTTGAAATCCCCAATCTTGTTTTAATGTTTTGGTGATTAAATCATAATTCATGTGCCCTGGAATCCCATTCACTACGCCACTATTAATCATGACAGTCAAAGCGCCGGCCTCTACTGCTTTTTTAAACGATGGCAAATACAATTCTGTCATGTATTTTTGAGGAATCCAGGCAGGTGTTCGATCCCTTCCACTAGTAGTGGCAGAATAACCAACAAAATGTTTCATGCACGCCGCAACATGATAAGCGTCTATTCCTCCTTTTCCTTGGTAACCGGTCACTATTGCCGCACCCATTTGGGAGGCTAAATAAGGGTCCTCACCTAGCGTTTCAAATGTTCTCGACCACAAAGGTTGACGTGCTAAATCCAACACAGGTGAAAAATTCCAAGGAATCCCTGAGGCGCGCAATTCATAGGCCGTGATTTCCCCAAAACTAGTAGCCAATTTAGGATTCCATGTTGCTGCCAACCCTATTTCTTGGGGGAACAATGTACCACCTACCGTATAGTTTACTCCATGAATAGCATCAACACCGTAAATAATCGGAGTTTTCGAAAGGCCTTGCTGATAATTACGATGAATAGACTTCAGAATACCTTCCCATTCAGTAATACTTAAGGTGTGGCTTCCCACATTTAATACTGAACCGACTTTATACTTATCAATGGCCACTTTTAGCTTTTCTTCATCAATTTCCGCTATCGTTCTTGCTGACCCATCGGAATTAGTTTTCAGCAAGACATCTAGTGTTATTTGGCAAGTCTGACCGACCTTTTCCGCTATACTCATCTTAGCAATTAAACTATTAATTTGCTTTTCATCTTCTTTAGGAAGCGAGAAAGAGGACTGAAGATTAGCCTGCTGAACCACTTCATTAGCACTTTTACACGATACAAAAACGCAAAGAGAAGTCCCTAAAACGAACGAAATAACTTTCATACTAATTAAATTATTCTTTGAATTTATTTTCAATTCTTATTGAAAAACTCTAACGTAATCCACATACATAGATTGAGGAAAGACCGTGGTAGCATCGGGATTTCCTGGAAAACTTCCCCCAACGGCCACATTAAAAATTAAAAAGAATTTTTCCTGAAATTCGCTAAGCTCTGCAGGGGTTGTACTAACAGACTTAAATTCCACATTATCCAACAGCCAGTGAATACCCAACTGATCCCAAATGATTGAAAAAACATGAAATTCATCCGCGAATTTTCCACTAGCTAAGGTTGTAGTGCCACCGTATTGGGCATGAGTACCATTATCCTGCCAGTGTATCGTTCCAAAAGTGGTTCTATCATTGGCCCCTGCGCCACCCTTCATTTCCATAATATCAATTTCACCGCAAGCTGGCCAACCAGCAGAGGTTATATTATCACCCAGCATCCACAATGCCGGCCATACCCCTTGACCGTAAGGAAGCGCTGCGCGAATATCAACTCTACCATATTTCCAAGATTTTAAACCTTGAGTTTTAATTCTTGATGAAGTATATGCCTGGCCATTGAACTGTTCTTGTTTCGCCTCAATTTTCAATACACCATTGGCTACTGTAGCATTCTGATTGGTGTAGTACTGCAATTCATTATTACCCCAACCCCACGAACCGTTACCTATATCATATGTCCAATCATTTGACAAGGCTGCCCCATTAAATTCATCTTGCCAAACTAAAGAATAATTAGGATACGTTAACGGACTGGAGTAACCCGAAGTTGGCGGCCCTCCTTGGCCATTAGCCACAGTAACTTGCACTAAATCCGTTTTTGAAATGTAATCAGCATAAGTAGTATGAGCCTTGGTTTTAATAGTATATGACCCTGAGACGGTAAATACGTGAGAAGCAGTGCCTGCTTGAGATTCTACCACAGTTGAATCATTCCCATGATAAAATGTTACGGTGTAAAAATTTGCATTTTCAGCCTGAGCCGCTACGTTTACTGTACCGTTAGAAAAAGTGATTGTGGTTACTAGGTTGGTGGGTAAAACTACAACTGGGGTAACTGGTTTTTTACACGCAGAGAAACCTACAAGCGCAAAAACAAGAAGAAGATTTAAATTCATAAGTAAATTGTTTTATTCCGGAACCAATCGCAGGTACCATTTTAATCCACCGGCATGGTGACTATATTGTAAAAATAAGGAAGAATCAGTAATACTAACAATTCGATAGGTGTGAACGCCAGAGAAAAATCCGATAAAGGCATTATTGGAAATCGTAATTGTTGTGTCTAGCCCTTCCACTAAATTCCATGACTCATTCATCTGATTAGTGTATGGAGCGGTGTAATCTCCCAAGTTTTGAAATGAACCAGGAAAAGAGCCCGCTAACGAATTATGAACATATACATCATCATTATTGATCATGTCAAATTTAAATCCATTAAGATGAAAAACATATCGATCATTGTATAAACCGCATCCCGGTTTATCATTGGGACCTGCGGCCCACCATTCAGGGACATTCCCCAAGGGACTTATTGGATCAGGACCTACACCAAAGTGCCCCGCATTATTAGAATCAATCAGCCAAGTTTTAAATCCGGGACCACTTGCGCCACCCGTTAACATCGTAAAAATGGGGTTGTTTAATAATCCCAGATCATCTTGCGCAATAACAACATCTTGCGTAGTGCTTCGACTTCCTCCTTTATTAAAAACAGTTAACTTAATTGTATATGTCCCGGCATACGGATAAGAAGCCGTTGCGGTAGCACCTTGTGCTTTAACACCGTTTCCAAAATCCCATAAACATTGATAATTCTGACTGTTGGCCGTTAAATCGAGAACATTAGCACTCGTCGAAGAAACGCTATAGGTAAACGATGCCTCAGCTAAGGTTGGTGGATTTCCTAATTGTGGGTCTTCTTTTTTACATCCAATAAAAAGAAGCGAAATAAGTGCTATAAAAGATAATTTCATATCATTCGATTTAATATCCATTGTTTTGAGACCAATTGCCTCCTACTAAGTCAATTTCTACTTGCGGTATTGGAAACAACTCATGCTTTCCGACCACAAAACCAGGAATAAAATCCGCTGCTTTTCCTGTTCTCACTAAATCAAAGAACCGATGACCTTCACCTGATAATTCATACCTTCTTTCTCTATAAATTACATCTATTGAATTAACAGGGATTGGTTGAATGCCAACACGTTGACGTATTTGAGTAACTAAGGACTGAGCTGTGGCGGTATTTCCATTCTGATAATGTGCTTCAGCTGCCATTAAAAGTACATCAGCATAACGAATTACTCGATAATTCACAGGGCTTGTCAAATCATTGTCAGGCAGTCCAATTTCACCTTGCCTTTTTATGTACTTATTATTGTAATAACCCGTATGGCCGCCGGCGCCAATAGCATAGGAAATGGAGGATGGGTTCGGTTGTGTTGCTATGAAAGCGTCAATATCTAAAATCGTCGCTCCTCTACGAATGTCAAGTGAATAAAAAGCATCATAAAGCGCTTGAGTAGGCAAGTTGTAGCTATTTCCATCACCGTAAACAGGTCCATTATATTGTCGAATACCTTGAAAACCAACTGCAGCATTTCCCTCTAAACAAATATAGCAACCATAAGATCCACCTTCTAATCCAGAGTATTGAACATCAAAAACAGTTTCGCTATTATTTTCATTGTTTGCAGCAAACAATAAATTGTAATCAGGAATTAAACTATACATGCCCATAGCGATCACCTCATCAAAAGTTGAGGCTGCTTGCGCAAATTTATTTTGATATAAATAAGCCTTCCCTAAAAATGCCAATGCGGCTCCTTTTGTGGCACGTCCTTTTTGACTTGCAACCGGATTTAAAATAGAAGCAGCATAAGCAAAATCCGCTTCTATTTGAGCATAAACTTCTGCTTTAGGTGTTCTTGGCAATTGCATGGCCTCATCAATCCCAATTCTTTTATCTACAATTAGCGGAATGTCCCCGAAAAACTTTACCAGTTCGAAATAATAATACCCACGCAAAAATCTAGCTTCAGCAATAATATGTTCTTTTCCTTGAAAGTCAATCTTATCTTTATTCTCTAGAAGATAATTTGCGCGGGTAATCCCAGCATAATTCCATCTAAGCACATTTCTCAACTCATTATTCACGCCACCGTGGGTCATGTCATCTATTTGATGCAAGCCTTGAGAATCATTTACACTTTCTCCACCAGCTATTGAATTATCAGAAGCGATTTCACCAATCCAAAATGACATAAACGAACCCTGAAGCAAATCATATGCCCCAGTTAAAGCCCGTTCATAATCTTCTTTCGTTTCAAAAAAGTTTTCTACATCCTGTGTGTAGGGAGGATCAACAGTAAGAAACTTTTCACATCCAGCAGAAACGACAAGAAGGAAAATACTAAATAAACTAACTTTAAATAACTTCATAACTTAAAATTTAAGTTGAACTCCAACCATATATGTTTTCGCTTGAGGATAAAAACCATAATCTACACCTGCAGCTAAGACACCTGGAGAACCAATATCTGGATCAAAGCCTTGATACTTGGTTAAGGTGAATAAATTGTTTACTGCTGTATAAATTCTGAAAGAATCTACTTTCAATCGCTTTAATTTAGTAGTTGGAACTGTGTAGCCCAATTGAATGTTTTTTAAGCGAGCAAATGAACCATCTTCAACAAAATAAGAGGAAAAAACATTGTTTCTAGTTGGGCCAGTAGTTACTCTTGGGTGCTCATTTGTTGACCCAGGCCCTGTCCAACGATCTACCACATAACCTAACTGATTGGCATAAGGTTGTTGACGCTCATAGTTCCTGATGATTTCCTGACCGATAGCTGCATATAAGCTACCAGAAAGATCAAACCCTTTGTATTTTAAATTGAATGCAAATCCCATTGTAAAGTCAGGTATTGGCGACCCTAAATATGTTTTGTCTAAATCTCCGTTGAAATTTACAACGCCATCGCCATTTTGATCAACAAAGATTAAGTCCCCTGGCTGAGCACCATCCTGAACGACTGCTGCATTATCAATTTCATCTTGCGTTTGAAAAACTCCCGCCGTTTCGTAACCGAAAAAATAACCGATTTCATATCCCGTTTGAAACCGTGTAGCGACATCCCCACCCACGCTAAATTGCGCACCAGGAATATAATCAACTCCTTCCGGAACTGCCGTTACTTTATTTGAAATAGTAGTGAAATTTAGGTTTAAATCTGCCGTGAATGGTTTTTTTCGCTGCGATTTGTATGCCAATTCCAATTCTACCCCTTTATTTGATACATTTCCAGCATTGATTATTGGCGGATATCCTCCGGGGCCATAAGAACCTAAAACCGCTGTTACTTCAGGCTGAAAAAGTAAATCGTAGGTGTTCTTAATGAAATAATTTGTCGTAAAATCTAACTTATTCCAAAATGTCATGTCAGCACCAATGTTAAATTGTCTGGTAGTTTCCCATTTCAAATCTGGATTGGAAGGCCTACCTATTGCAACGCCTGGTGTGATTACATCATTAAATACATACACACCTTCTCCATTTAACAATCCACGGTAAGCAAAGTTCGGAATCTGATCGTTTCCCGAAACACCAAAGCTAGCCCTGAACTTTAAAAAGTTAATAAACTTAAGGTTATAAAACTTTTCTTCCGAGAGTAACCATCCACCAGAAAAAGTAGGGAAAAAGCCATAACGACTATTCGGCCCAAATTTACTAGACCCATCACGTCTTAAAATAGTTGAAAACAAGTATTTGGAGTCATAAGCGTATTCCAATCTCATAAAGGAAGAAATCAAACGCTCTTTAAATTCCCACGAACCAACATTATTCAAAAATCCACCTTGTGCCGTATTTGCCGAAATATCAGCATAATCTAAGGAGTTATTCGGTATTCCGTAGCCAGTTCCATTTAGTGACTCACCTTTCCGTTGAAAGATAGAAATCCCAGCGGTGCCCTTAATAGTATGTACCTCTTGAAAAGTTTTATCATAATTTATGAAGCTCTCATAGGATAAATCCAAATAACTTGATCGCTCTTCATACACCGCTGCTCCACGCTCAATAAACACACTGTCTGCTATCTCAACTGTTGGCGATTCTAGTGATTCATTAATCGCCGTATTGGCATATTTTCCGTCACCATACCAAACCAAGGGCGAGAATACTTTTGAATTTATTATAGAATAATTATAATTGAATCGATTAGTGAAAGAAATGTTTTCATTAATAGCATAAACGAACTCTTCTTTCCCGACGAATTTTGCAGCAGTTCCCCAATTATATTGATTTTTAATTTGTGCAATTGGATTAATAATGTCGCTAACTTCTTCGAGGTAAGAATATTGGCCATTTGGCGTATAAACCGGCTCATTTGGAAAAGCATTGATGGTATTATATAAAACCGATCCAATTCCATTTTCGGGCAGGGTATTTCTTGAATCATTAGAGAAAAGAAGTACTGAATTTAATTTTAGCTTTGCCGACATATCGGTGCTAAAATTAAGTCGAGCATTATACCTAGAAAAATGTGATTTGGAACCACCAACGATTCCATCTTGCGTAAAATAGCCTAAACCGATTGAATATTTAGTATTAAGAGTGCCGCCACTTAAACTCAAGTTATGACTTTGAACAGGCGAGGTGCTAAAAACCGAGTCTTGCCATGGCGTACCAATTCCAATATTCGTATTTGCAAAAGGTAATGGCTGACCTCCCATTGCAAACATTTCATTTTTTATTACCGCATATTCTTGAGCGGTCAGTAAGTCAAGTTTTCTAGCTGTTTGTTGAATCCCATAATAGGCATTGTATTCAAATTTTGGTTTGGAATTCATGCTTCCATTTTTCGTTTCGACTATTATGACACCATTTGCAGCACGCACACCATAAATTCCTGCAGTCGCATCTTTCAATACATTCACCGACTTTATATCCGATGGATTTAATGCATTTAACCCTTCAGAGTCATAAACAATCCCGTCCACTAATATCAAGGGGTCATTGTCACCGAAAGTAGAGATGCCACGTATTCTAATGTTTGCGGAACCACCTGGCGAACCAGAGTTTGTAGAAACATTAACCCCTGCAACCTGACCTTGCAAGGCTTGATCAACACGCGAAATATTTAGCTTTTCAATGTTCTCTCCACCTACTTTTGTGCTTGCTCCGGTAAGCTCTTTGCTTTTTGCAGAACCATATCCAATAACGACTACTTCTCCTACATCTTTAGTAATGAAATCAGACATCACGACATCGACAATCTTTCGCCCATTTACAGGAACTTCCATTTTCGAATAGCCCGAAAACGAAAAAATTAAAATTGCATTAGTGGTGTCAATTAGCAAAATGCTATAATTTCCTTTAAGATCAGTTACCACACTATTTTTTTGACCCTTCTCAAGAATAGTGACAAAAGGGATTTGCTCCTTTTGCTCGTTTAAAACAACGCCGTAAACCTTATTGTCTTGAGAAAAAGCATGACTCCCCAAAATAAAAACTAGTAAAATTGGAAAAAGTAAAATTCTAGCCATTTAATATATGTTAATTGTAAGCAAATATAAAACTAATTTTTAATTATTGTATAAACAACAATAACTTGCCGATTTATTGAATTTTGTGTTAATTAAAATCGAATTAAGCAAGCCAAATTAATTCGACAACACTTTTTTTAGAACTACATTTTGAATTGATAGTCCTTTAATCCCTGTTTATTTATATACTCGGTATGTGAGAACGAAAAAAGCTTTGCTGGTCTGTGTTTAACCATTTGTTGTTTCTCATCATGCGCTAGCAATGGAATATGTTTTATTTTTTTTCTGAAATTCGCTTTGTCTAATGACTGATTATAGGCGTATTCATAAAGCTGCTGGAATTCACTTAAGGTAAACCGATCAGGTAACATATCAAAACAGATGGGCTCCACGTGTAGTTTTTGTTTAAGTAGTTCAATGGTTGTGGCCATGATCAAGTTGTGATCAAATGCTAAAACAGGAATGTCATGAATTGGAACCCATGAAATTTCATCTGCCCATGAAGATGCCTTAGCATTAAAATCCTCTATTCGAACCAAGGCAAAGTAAGAAACGGTGACAACTCGCCCTTGAGGATGCCGCTTAGGATGCCCAAATGATTGTGCCTGATGCAAACCAACGTCTGTTAAACCGGTGAGGTCTTTTAAAATCCTATTTGCCGCTTCATCAAGATCCTCATCGGGATATACCAAATCCCCAGGTATAGCCCAAAAATTATTATAAGGTTCCATTGCCCGTTTTATTAATAAGGCTTTTATCTGTCCTTGAGAATAACCAAATAACATACAATCAACTGAAAAAGCTGAGGTGAAAAAATCGCTAAAATTTATTCGATACATAAACTCCCTTATTAATTTATTGCTTAATGTGAACCTTCCTTGGTAGAGAAGTCAGTAATTCCTTGATTTATTAATGTTTTTCTTACACTCCAGGCAAAGAATAATAAATACATAAAACAAATCACCCCTACCCAATAGGAATGTTGAATGCCCAACAAATCATTACTAGCAAGTGCTCCTTGTGCAGTAGAAATAAATCCACCTCCCATTATCATCATAATTAATAAGCTCGATGCTGTATTTGTTTTATCGCCTAAACCAGCGATTCCAAGTGTAAAGATACAAGGCCAAAGAGTGCTACAAAACAGCCCTACAGAAATAAAGGCAAAGACACTTATTATACCAGAAGAAAAAATACCAACTATTAAAGCTAAAATACCCAAGGTGGAATAAATCATAATTTGATTCGCTGGATTTCCTTTACTGAATTTGTCCGCGATAATTAACAAAACAACAAGACCAAGATAAGGATAGAATTGCGCCATGGAATTCCCGGCAATCCAGTTTACGAAAAGAAAAATACCAAAGGCCGCAAAAGGTAAAATAAAACCAAGTATTGATTTAATTTGATTTGAAAAATTAAAGGCTCCCGCCGCAGAAGTCCATCGTCCAATCATTAAACTTGCCCAAAACAAAGACACAAAAGGAGCTACAGCATTTTCCCCTGTTCCTAATTTCTGTTTCATGAATTCTGGCAGATTGCTAGCTGTAGCAACCTCAACCCCAACATAAACAAAAATAGCAATCATCCCCAATATAACTTGGGGATATTTTAAGGTGGCCATTATATTACCTCCTTTAACCTCTGAATCTTCTGTCATTCTATCTGGAACAGATGAGAATTTAAAAAAAATAGCGGCAATGACAAATGCAAGACCTAGATAAAGATATGGCGTTTGAACAGCCTGTAAGTTTAAGGTGGTTTCCCCTGAAGACAAACCTCCAAAAATTGCGAAAGAAACAATTACAGGACCTATAGTCGTTCCGACATTATTAATACCCCCTGCCAAACTCAATCGCATATTCCCTTTTGCAGGATCTCCCATTTTTATTGCTAAAGGATTTGCAGCAATTTGTTGTAAAGAAAACCCTAATCCTACTGTAAAAAGCCCTGAAATCAATAAGGGAAAAGAGGCATTATTGGATGCAGGAATGAAGAGTAAAGTTCCTAAAGCAGATATAATCAATCCCAAAGCCAAGCCATTTCTGTAGCCAATAACATTTAAAATGTCTCTTTTCAATAAAGAGGATATGCCAAAATACAATAAAGACCCAACAGTATATGCAATATAAAAAGCTAAGGAAATCAATTGAGATTCAAATTGACTAAGGCTTAGTGCCTTTTTGAATACTGGGATGAGTATGTCATTACTAGCGGCAACGAAGCCCCAAAAGAAAAATATGGTAATTAGCGTACCAAAAGCGCCGAAATTTGTTTTTTTCACTGATGCTAAAATTTAAATAATTGTCGAAAATACAATAATTAATACTGCTCCGCTCTTTTTAATACTAAATTTTGAAAAAAAACGGTTTTTTAGAAACGAACTATAAGCATTCAATAACTTGTTTTGGCAAAGGTTATATTTAACCCGCTTGTATAAATGATGCTGTAGAAGAATGCGAAATACTAACTAGTTTCTCAATGGTTTTAATAATGGCCGCTACATCAAATCCACATTCATCCCATAATTCTTCTTGTGTGCCATGATGAATATATTCATCTGGAATACCAAGACGTACCACTTCTGATTGATACTTTTGATCAACCATAAATTCAATAATTGCTGAACCAAAACCGCCCATAATACAACCATCTTCTATGGTGATTATTTTTTTAAACTTGCTGAAAATTTCATGAAGCAACATTTCATCCAAGGGCTTTACAAAGCGCATGTCGTAATGAGCAATAGAAATTCCAGATTCGCTCATTTTAGCAATCGCTTCTTGCGCAAAATTGCCAGGATGACCAATAGAAAGCAACGCAATGTCTTCGCCGTTAGTTACCTTTCTTCCTCTTCCTGTTTTAATTTCTTTGAAAGGAGTTCTCCACGCTGTCATCACGCCATTACCTCTTGGATAGCGAATAGAATAGGGTCCCCTTTCTTCCAGTTGAGCAGAGTACATTAAGTTTCTTAATTCTTCCTCATTCATGGGGGCTGACACCACCAAATTAGGGATACAACGCATGTAAGCCAAATCATATGCCCCATGATGCGTAGCGCCATCGGCTCCTACAAGCCCTCCTCTATCTAAACAGAATACAACATTGAGATTTTGTAAGGCTACATCATGAATTACTTGATCATACGCCCTTTGCATAAAAGACGAATAAATATTGCAGAAAGGAACTAGGCCCTGAGTAGCCATTCCAGCACTAAATGTAACCGCATGTTGTTCCGCAATACCAACATCAAAACTTCTTTCTGGCATAGCTTTCATCATAATATTTAATGAGGAGCCAGAAGGCATGGCGGGCGTTACCCCTACAATTTTTTCGTTTTTTTCTGCTAATTCAACAATTGTATGCCCAAATACATCTTGATATTTAGGAGCTTGGGGTGACTTCGGTATTATTTTTACTATCTCACCGGTTTCTTTGTTAAATATCCCCGGGGCATGCCATTTTGTAGGATTGCCTTCTTCAGAATACTTATATCCTGCTCCTTTTCTAGTGATACAATGTAAAATTTTAGGTCCTGGAATATCTTTTAAATCTTCTAAAACTTTAGCCAAACCAATTACATCATGCCCATCAACCGGCCCAAAATACCTAAAGTTTAATGCTTCGAATAAATTACTTTGTTTTAATAAACTTCCTTTTAAAGCACTTGATACTTTGGATGCGATAGATTGGGCATCAGGTCCAAATGTGGATATTTTACCTAACAACTTCCAAACCTCATCTTTAACTTTATTATAAGTATGTGAAGTCGTTATATCCGTTAAATATTCCTTTAAGGCGCCAACATTTGGATCAATCGACATGCAATTATCATTCAAAATCACCAATAAATTAGTGTCTTTTTCAAAGCCGGCATTATTCAATCCTTCAAATGCTAATCCTGCTGTCATTGCTCCGTCGCCAATAACAGCAATGTGCTGCGTGTTAAGATTTCCTTTTAAACGATTAGCTGCCGCCATCCCTAATGCAGCAGATATTGAAGTAGAGGAATGTCCAACCCCAAAAGTATCAAACTCACTTTCTGATCTTTTTGGAAAACCTGAAATTCCACCCTTTAATCTGTTGGTATGAAAATTTTCTCGACGTCCCGTTAATATTTTATGGCCATATGCTTGGTGGCCGACATCCCAAACCAATTGGTCTTGGGGCGTATTGAAAACATAATGTAGAGCTACCGTCAACTCAACTACACCAAGGCTTGCCCCAAAATGGCTGTTTCCAATCTCCGAAATCACATCAACAATATATTGACGTAATTCATCAGATACCTGAATTAAATCATCGGTCGAAAATTTCGATCTTAAATCGCCAGGATTTACTATTTGACTTAAAAATGGGCCGGATGTATAGTTTTTAACCATAAATATTGCAACAAAAATAATATATTAATGAAAACTAAACAATGAATTTACGCTATTGTTTTAATTCGTCATTTAACTAGTGAATGCAATCGCTTAAAAATTATTAATTTTGTGCCCAATGGAAGATTTAATAAAAAAGCCGTCAATTCTCAAAATTTATTTGGTTTTCACTAAGTTCCGCCTATCGTTTCTGGTAATTATTTCAGCGCTGTCTGGGTACTTATTTGCTGGAGGACGTGACCTTAAGGAAATTACTTTATTAATGATTGGAGGGACGTTGGTCACTGCTGCCTCAAATGGAGCCAATCAAATATGGGAACGTGATATTGATAAAAAAATGACTCGAACCGCTAAACGGCCATTGCCCATGGGCTGGATGAGCAAGCAAGAGGCAATTCTCATTTGCGTGTTTTCATTAGTGCTTGGTGAGTTCCTCTTGTATCTTATTAATTTAAATAGTGCTTTATTAGGACTGGGAGCCTTCTTTGTTTATGTGTTTATTTATACGCCTATGAAGCAAAAGAGCGCCTGGGCTGTTTTTGTTGGGGCTATACCCGGGGCGGTCCCTCCATTATTAGGTGCCATCGCAGCCACTAATGAGTTTGGCTTTATTCCAGGGATATTGTTTTTCGTTCAGTTTACCTGGCAATTCCCACATTTTTGGGCAATTGCTTGGGTGCTTCATGAAGATTATCAAAAAGCCGGATTCTTTCTTCTTCCTTCTTCATCAGGAAAAACGAAAAGTTCCGCTTTTCATATTGCTACTTATTCGCTAGCCTTAATACCGTTTAGTCTTGCGCCATGGTTTTATGGCCTAACCGGAAACATCACACTAATTATTGGAAGTTTGCTAGGTGGTGGATTTTTTTTATTGGCCTATCGTTTATACCACAGCTGCCTAGACTCTGATGCTAGAAAACTTATGTTCGCTTCATTTGTTTATTTACCAATTATTCAATTTACCTATGTTTTTGATAAAATTGAACAGCTATTAATTAAATAAAAAACTATGAGTTATTCAAAAGATTTGAGTCCTGAAATAAGAAAAAAGATGAATCTTAATCTTATTTATGTGGTATCCTTTAGTGTTACGATGCTTTTTGCAGGATTAACTTCGGCTTACATTGTTAGCATGGGAGCTGGATTTTGGTTGAAATTTGCCTTGCCAAGCGCATTTTATTGGAGCACTTTTTTTATTGCTTTGAGCAGTATTAGTTTTATTATTTCCCTTAACGCTGCAAAAAAAAACAAGAGTGCTATCCAAAAGATTTCGATTTTTACCACTTTTATTTTGGGTATTCTTTTCGTTGTCTTTCAATTTCGTGGATTTAGCAAACTGATCGAAAGAGGAATTCATCCTGCAAAAAACTACCTTCTCGTTACTGATGGGCGTTACGGAGATTACTTCGAAATTAAATATAAAGGTGATTTTATTGAAGTAGATGGTAACGATTATAAAGTCAAAGGACGTAATATGACCATCGCGGAATATAAAGAACTCCAAAACTTCACCAAGCAATTTATTAATCCAAAACAAAAAACTGCCTTGCGTGTTAAAGAGAATCCGGATTTTACGTTGGTTCTTAATGGAAGTCCATTACAAATAAAAAAACAACTCTTCTACATTTCAGATACTATTCCAATGGAACATGTGGACGAAATAAGACTAGGTGATTTGGCTATAAACATTAGAGACAAACGGGGAGATTTTTTTGCCCGTGGGAACTATGGCGAAGATTTCACCATCTACTTTAAGGGAAAACCTCTAAAATATAAAAACCGGGAACTTGTTTACAAGAATCGAGTACTATCTCCCTCATTACAAATTAAAGCGGCTGAAGCGGCAGATGCAGCCAGTTCTTATTTATTTATCTTAACGGCTCTGCATGTATTACACATGATTATCACGTTGTTTTTTCTTGTTGTTGTCGTAATTAATTCATTTTCAAACAAATACAACTCAAACAATTACTTGCAAATTTTAACTACTGGCGTATTTTGGCATTTTCTTGGTATTTTATGGGTATATTTGTTGTTATTTTTGGTATTTATTCATTAATTTCGCTCAAAATTAAAAGTAATGGCAGAACATTCAGTAGTATTAGATTCTAAAACACTTTGGGGAGGTAAAGAATCTCCATTTTCAACTAGTTACGGGAAATTAATGATGTGGTTTTTCTTGGTTTCTGATGCGCTTACATTCACCGGTTTACTGATTGCATATGGATTTACTAGGCATGCTGCACAAGCCGCTTGGCCAATTGGAGAAGAGACATTTAATTCTATGCCTTTCCTTGGACACGGTTACCCATTACTCTATGTAGCATTGATGACTTTTATTTTAATTGTATCGTCGGTAACAATGGTGTTAGCTGTTGAAGCTGGACATAGAATGGATAAAAAAGGGGTTATAAAATGGATGATTGCAACTATTATTGGTGGTTTCTTTTTCTTAGGCTCTCAAGCTTGGGAATGGAGTCATTTTATACATGGATCTGAATTCGGAAAAATCGAATTAGCGGATGGTTCTCAGGCGATTGTGAGAGGTCATTTTGGTGAAATTGAAAACTTTGTGGTTGTTAAAGCTGGTGCGCATCATAAGAGTGGAGAAGTAATCAAAACTGATTTGCTTCATCAATTTCAACATGCAGCCGAAACGGGTAAAATTTTCCGTAATGAAACTGTAATTGAAAATCTTAAAGAGCAAAAGAAAATAATTGCCCAATTAAAAATGGATACAACAGGTGTTAAAGGGGCCACAGTAATTTTAAGTGATTTAAATAATAAATTGAATCTACTAAAAAAACAACATAACGAAATTCAATCGAAACCATTTAAAGGGGGGGTGATTGTTTTACATGATGGATCAATTGCCAAAATAAATAAAAAGTCAGATGAGCATTTAATGTTAATTACCAAAAAGTCTGGGGCTAAATTTAAAGTTGGCGGAGAGCCTATTAAAGGAGAAAAAGCTGCGGAACTGTATTACGGATCAATTTCTGATGGTTATGCTAATAAAGTAGTATATGGCGCAAACCTTAAGCAAAATGAATACGGACCTCAGCAATACGGCCAATTCTTTTTCTTTATCACTGGTTTTCATGGTTTTCATGTGTTCTCTGGTGTACTAATTAACATCATAATTTGTATTGGTGTTGTTTTAGGGACCTACCATAAGCGAGGTCATTACGAAATGGTTGAAAAAACGGGGCTTTATTGGCACTTTGTTGATTTAGTTTGGGTTTTTGTATTTACATTTTTCTATCTAGTTTAAATATTATTTTATGTTAAGAGACGATTTAATTGAATATTCACTTCATACGCATCATTCGGAAGATCAAGGAAAAAAAATTCGAAAGAAAATATTCTTTGTAACTATTCTTTTGACTGTAATTACCTTAGTAGAAGTACTATTAGGGGCTTTTATTCATCAAAATTCAAGCCTTTGGCCATTTGTGAAATGGACATTTGTAGTTTTAACCATATTTAAAGCTGGTTATATTGTAATGATTTTCATGCATTTAGGCGACGAAAAGAAATGGATGAGAAATGTCATTTTAATTCCTTACTTTATTTTTGTTCTCTATTTGATTTTTATTGCTATTTGGGAGGCATTAGAAGTGGGCGGCGCCCTAGCCTTGTATGGTAACTAAAAATGGACAACCCGCCTGTAAAGAATAAGAAGAAGGCTTTTTTAGCTTTGTTACTCGTATTTGCTCCTGCATTCATATTAATATTCATTTCGTCAATCGGCTGTGAACATAAATTTCAAAAATTAGAAAATTTTGGAAAGATTAAACCCTTTCTTTTTATTGATGCTGATAATAAAACGAGGAGTTCTTCTGAATTTAAGAATGATATTTTATTAATTACAACGATTCAAAATGATTGTCCCAATGTATGTGCTATATCGCTTTGGCATTTGAACCAACTCATTTACCAACACATCCGTAAGAATAGTCACAAAAAAATGAAGCAGGTTCGGATTATTTCCTTTGTGACAGATGGTAAAGGCAACCCCGTCAATAATCTTAATGAAGTGAGAAATAGTGTTAAGGATTTAGCTGAGGGCTACGATCCAAAACTTTGGATAATCGCGAATGGTGATGCCAGAAAGATATACGACATTTCAAATAACGGACAATCTCTTTTACAGAAAGGAGACAAGTATTTTGGTGGAGAGGCTTTCCAGGAACTCCTCCTTTTAATCGATAAGGCGGGAAGTCTTCGTATGGTATTACCCGGAAATGAAGAAGGCTTAATTAGAAGAATGAAAGAAAATATAGCACTTCTTCAAAAGGAATATGATAAGATAATCGTACGAAAATGAATTTTTTTTATGGCGCAATATTTCTTTTCGGATATTTGCTAGTTTCTTGCCAGCCATCTGTTCCTGCTCCACTTCCAAAACTTGGCAATTACGATGTCGTTTACCACAAAAAAAATGGAAAAGAAATAATTGATTCTATCTATTCAACCATACCAACCTTCCGTTATTTAAATGAGGACTCTATTTGGGTAACAAATACTAACTTTAAAAATAAAGTTTGGATTGTTGAATTCTTCTTTGCTACTTGTCCAACAATTTGTCCAATCATGAATAAGCAATTGAAAAAGTTAGTAACCGAAACTGATAAATATAAAAAACAGATTCAATTTATTTCTTTCTCAATCGACCCAAAAAAAGACACCCCTTCCAAATTGATGGAATTTAAACATCGAAATGGCATCAACGCCAAAAACTGGACTTTTTTAACGGGTGATGAAGCTACCACGCACACGCTCGGTATTAAGCATTTTTTGACATTCGCAGGAAGAGACAGCCTATCTGCGGGGGGATATGCACATTCTGGTTCATTTACTTTAGTTGATAAAGCGGGGTATGTTCGAGGCGTTTATGCGGTAACAAATTTTGACTTGACCGTCAATCAAGAAGAATACAAGAGGCTTTTAAATGATGTGAACAATCTCATTAAATACGAATATCATGATAAATAACGACTTAAAATCAACCAAATATCGCAAGGTGGTAATTGCCTTGTCTTTAATAATCCCAATTGCAGTTGCTGCGCTTTTTGCTATAAAAGTACCTGGAATTGACCTGTCTTTTTTACCCCCGTTTTATGCGGGAATAAATGGTGTAACAGCGATTTTATTAATCCTGGCATTAGTATTTATTAAAATTGGGAAAAGGAGAAGCCATGAAATAACCATTAAAGTATGTATGGCATTATCTGTGGTCTTTTTATTAAGTTATATTGCCTATCACATGACTTCAGATCCTACCGAGTATGAAGGAAAATATAATCTTGTTTATTATTTTATATTAATATCTCATATATTATTAAGTGTCGCTGTTATTCCGATCGTACTCTTTGCTTATTTATTCGCCTGGGAAGGCGATTTTGTGAAACACAAGAAGTGGACGCGTTTTGCATTTCCAATATGGCTATATGTTGCAATAACAGGAGTGGTCGTCTATTTTATGATTTCTCCTTTCTATTCGGCTTAGTCTACTTTAATTTCTACCCGACGATTGGCCTCCCGTTGATTGTCATCTGCTGGAAATTGAAATAAGGGTTTAGAATTCCCATAGCCAATGGCCTTCAAACGAATAGGGTCTATTCCATTCTGAACTAAATAGCGCATTATTTTTTGAGCGCGCTTTTTGGACAATCTTTGAGAGCTCATAGAATTCGCGCCCTCTTCATTAACATGCCCCTGTATTTCAATGGATATACTAGGATTTAAGACTAAAAAGTCTTTTAAGCGCTTAAGTTTCGGTAAAGATTCATCCGAAATAACTGCCAAGCCTCCAACAAAATTAATATCGTCAAGTTTCGCAATGGCACCACTGGTAATTGGCACTAATCTAATCGTATCGTGAGAACTCTGATTGCCAATTATTTTATGTTCTAACAAGTCTTTTGAAAAATACCCTTGTGCATCAATACGCATACTTGCCTTAAGATTTTTTGTGTTGTTAATTCGTAAATCACTAGCTCGATAAGATCCATCGAGGTTGCCAGTTGAGGAAATATAGATTCTTGCAACAACAGGTTTATTACTAATCTCATTCACCAAATGCAATGCATAGATGGGTTGGTCGTAACGGCTCACAAGATTTAATGAAAGTGAATCTTCCACGTAGGCACCAAACTGATCACTTTCTTCAAATTTTAATGTGAAGTCTATGCTGGACATCGACCCCTTAGATGTATTGAAAGCAATAAAATAGGAGCTGCTATTATTTAAGAAAACAGGTTTGGACTCATATGGCGCAATCTTACTATTGTTAAATTGGCATAGCACCATATTGGCTCTTTTTTCTATAATTTCTTTGCAAGGATTATTTGTCTTGCATTCAAAAACAAAAATAGTTAGTGAGTCCGGTTTGTTACCAAAAACAAAATCTAAGTTTCCGTATGAGTTTGGGGTGAAATTAAGCCAAATATAATTGTTAGAAATGTTAGGAAAGTTGCAATAACCAAAAAGATTATGGACATCCGTTTTCTTTTTGCCTAAAAAATTTAACGTATACGGAACATTATTATTAATAGAAGTACTCCCGCTACAGAGGGAAATATCAGTTTTTTGGCCTAATGCACCTAAACATACAATCAAAGAAAATAAGGTAGTTCTAATCGCCCACATGAAGGATGTAAACGCATTAATATAATTTAAGTTTCAGTTCGCCAAGAATGTTGGTCCTAATCACCAAGTGACTATTGGTTAAGTGAAGGCTTTTAACCAATATATTATTGATTTCCCCTTCCATTTCGACTCCATCTGTGATTGTTCCTTTCAATTGTTTACTAATCGTTTTCTTTGCATCATCCAGCATAACCCGCAAGTCATATGTTGCCACTTTTTGAATTTCACTGATAATTTTATCATTAAACATCCACTTAGCCGTCTTCAATAATACGCTCTTTGTTTCAATATCAAAGGCAATATCACGTATTGAAACACGTTGACTTTCTTCATCAATTGTCGGTTTTCCAACTAAAAACACTGTACCACTCTTTGCCCCTTCAAACGTAACCGCAAAAACAATTGTACTATCTAAAGCCCCTTTAATTACTATGTTCTTTATTACAACTTTCTTTTTCTTAAAAACAAACTCCTTATCCCTCAATGATTCACTTATTATTGCAGATAAAGAATCATATGAGGCGTCAATATCAAGTGTCATATCTAAACCATTTGTTTTTTTAAATGGCTGCATGTCAGGTAAAGCGGTCCGTTGAAAGGTTAGTTTTTCAGTAACTACCATTGGAGCGACAGTAAGATTAAGATCAATATTTACTTTATTATTTGAAAATGCCAGTTTACCAAGTGAAAGGGCCTTCGGTTGTAAATACAAAAAACCATAACTTTCAATTGGCAGTGGCTCTTGTAATTCATTCCAAACATCTTTCATTGATGATCTGATATCTACCGATTCAATTTGTTTGTCAATTTCTTTTTCAAGCGCGATCAATTCCCCACTCACTTGCTTTTTAACCTCCGATGTCGCGTCATAGTTAAAGACGGTTATTTTACAGGGGTCAAGCATGTCAAATTTCTCTAATTTTGTCGTTGCATCAAACTTAAACTTTGGAGTCAGATTAATTTTGGTTGAATAGGCAACTTTAACCTTGCGCATTGGATCATCTATGCCGCAATCTGTATAAATCCTAGGAATTGTACAAGTGCCTTTTTTATCAAATAAATAAACGCATTTGGGGCAATAATTTAATTTCAAATCGAATTTTCCATCAACTGTATAATAAAGGCCGTCAGTTTTAAATGTAAAAGCAATAGGGTCTCTAAAAAATCGATAGGAAAAACTTATTCCTTCACAATGCTCTTCAGCGCCAGAAAATGCTTTTGGCAAGGTAGATTCCACCTCTTTTAAATAACTCTCTAAATTAATTTGAACAGGTATTGTAAGCGTTGAAACTTGATTGTTTAATTCCGGCAAAGGAATTGTTCGAAATTCAGGTGTTGCCACCTCAATTGTTTTACAAGCGAAAAAAATAAAGGGTAATGCCAAATAGAAAATTTTCATTTTATATAATTATAGATAAATACGTATCCAAATTACACTGAAATTTTATATTAAGAGCAATCTCGAGATGAAGACTATTTCATTTTTTCTTGCAAGCCTCTGTCAAGAGCATCCAAAAACTCCTCTGTATAAACATAGTGTTGTCCATGAATTGTCTTGCTACCATGAATACAAACAGCCAAATCCTTGGTCATTATGCCAGATTCTACCGTTTCAATACAAACACGTTCTAATTCATTGCAAAATTTAATTAATGCTTCATTGTTATCTAACTTCCCTCTAAAAGCCAAACCTCTTGTCCATGCAAAAATTGATGCGATAGGATTGGTAGATGTCTTTTTACCTGCTTGATGATCTCTATAATGTCTTGTAACAGTTCCGTGTGCTGCTTCCGCCTCCATTACTTCTCCGTTTGGTGTAATTAAAACAGATGTCATTAAACCCAAAGACCCAAAACCTTGCGCAACAGTATCCGATTGCACGTCTCCATCATAATTTTTACAAGCCCAAACAAAATTTCCGCTCCATTTTAATGCCGAAGCTACCATATCGTCGATTAACCTATGCTCATAAATGATCCCTGCGTCGCTAAATTTTGTTTTAAATTCTTCCTGATAAATTTCTTCAAATATATCTTTAAATCTACCGTCATATTTCTTTAAGATCGTGTTTTTCGTTGACAAATAAAGAGGCCACTTTTTTGAAAGCGCCATGTTAAAGCAACTATAAGCAAATCCGCGAATAGATTCATCGGTATTATACATCGCCATGCCAACGCCATCACCTTGAAAATCATAAACGTTGAACGTTTGGATCTCGTCCCCATTTTCAGGCGTAAAGGTCATTGTCAATTTTCCCTTTCCTTTAAAAACAGCATCTGTTGCACGATATTGGTCACCAAAAGCATGGCGCCCAACGATTATTGGAGAAGTCCAGTTTGTCACTAAACGAGGAACGTTTTGCATAACAATTGGCTCCCGAAAGACAGTGCCATCTAATATATTACGAATGGTTCCATTTGGTGATTTCCACATCGATTTTAGAGAAAATTCTTTTACTCGGTCTTCATCCGGAGTGATTGTTGCACATTTAACACCTACCTTATATTTTTTTATTGCTTCGGCGGCGTCTATGGTAATTTGATCATTTGTTTGATCGCGCATTTCAATACCTAAATCATAATATTTGATATCGATGTCTAAATAGGGTAGAATCAATTTGTCCTTTATGAATTTCCAGATGATTCTTGTCATCTCATCACCATCTAATTCTACTATTGGATTCGCAACTTTAATTTTTGACATTTGTTTGTTTTTTTTTTAGTTGGGCAAAATTACATATTCGATAAGGATTTGTGCTTGAAAAAGGACATTTTTATCTTCTCTTTTCTTAAACATTAATGAAACCCTATTTTTTTTTAATCTAATTCGCCTATCATTTTTGAAGGGTCAACATATTCGTCGTATTCTTCAGAGGTGACATGACCTAATCCTACTGCCGCTTCTTTAAGCGTTGTCCCATTTTTATGTGCATATTTTGCTATTTCTGCCGCTTTGTAGTAGCCAATTTTAGTATTCAGAGCAGTCACTAGCATTAAGGAATTGTCCAAATGTAGCTTTATGACAGGCAAATTAGCTTGGATTCCAGCAACACAATTGACGGTGAATGAAACACATGCGTCACCAATTAGTCGGGCAGATTCCAACACATTGGAAGCAATGACAGGTTTAAACACATTCAATTCGAAGTGACCATTTGATCCAGCAACCGAAACAGTCATATCGTTACCCATTACTTGAGCACACACCATGGTTAGCGCTTCAGGTTGTGTCGGGTTTACTTTTCCCGGCATTATGGAAGATCCAGGTTCATTATCAGGAATAATCAACTCACCAATCCCACAACGTGGGCCTGAAGATAACATTCGGATATCATTTCCAATTTTCATTAATGAAACAGCGGTCCTTTTTAATGCTCCTGATAATTCAACCATGGCGTCGTGGGCAGCCAACGCTTCAAATTTATTTTTTGCTGTAATGAATGGCAGCCCCGTAAAATCAGCTATTTTCTTCGCAACCAACACATCGTAACCCTTTGGCGCATTTAAACCTGTACCAACGGCTGTTCCGCCAAGTGCTAATTCCGAAACAGCACCCAATGCATTGTTTATAGCGCGAATAGCATTGTCAATTTGTGCTACATAAGCACTAAATTCTTGGCCCAAAGTAAGTGGTGTAGCATCCATAAAATGCGTTCGGCCAGTCTTTACGATATCCTTAAACTCTACCACCTTTAGTTGAAGTGCATTGCGCAAATTTACAAGGCCTGGGAGAGTAATCTCATTGGTTAATTTGTAGGCTGCAATATGCATCGCTGTAGGAAATGTGTCATTTGAAGACTGTGACTTGTTAACATCATCATTTGGATTTAAAACTTTTACTTCATCTAATAATTTTCCACCCCCAATCACATGAGCCCGATTGGCAATAACCTCATTACAATTCATGTTAGACTGAGTACCAGAACCCGTTTGCCAAATAACCAAAGGAAATTCTGCGTCGTGCATCCCTGTTAATACCTCATCACAAACCGTTGAAATTAAATCCCGTTTTTCCAATGTCAAAACACCTAAATCATGATTTGCATGAGCCGCTGCTTTTTTCAAATAAGCAAACGCATGAATAATTTCAATTGGCATAGACGCCTCTCTCCCAATTTTAAAGTTGTTTCTAGAACGTTCCGTTTGAGCTCCCCAATAACGGTTAGCAGGAACCTTAACCTCTCCCATGGTATCTTTTTCAATTCTATAGTCCATTTTATATTGTTATTTGATTTTTAATTTCTAATTTCGCATCGTTACAAACACAAAAATAATAGAAGATGAGCACTTTTGGTATAGTATTGTTTCTTTTAATTTTCGGGATGGCATTTTGGATGCTAATTTATCTAATGGGATTTATTCTTCCTTTTTGGATAACCTTAGGTGTTTTTGAGCAGCTCAAGTCTAAAAGAGTTTTTGAGGACAAAGCTCCCAAATAATCAAATAGCAGTCGCTTTCTTTTTTTATAATCGTAATTTCTTAAGGTAATACCTTCTGCAAAAAATTCGTTGTTGTTTTTATTTTATTAACCTTATCGTTAAAAACAACCTTTAAAAGATTGTTTTTAACGAAGGTCAATAATACTATTCGTTATTTCTTAAGAAACAAAAATAACGAGTCAATTGCCTAATTCGGCGAAATACTTGAAATTATTGCTTAACTACCCGAATTGTTTTTTTGCCTAAATCAGATGTTGCATGAACAAAATATACGCCTGATGAATTGCTCAAGTCAAGGCTTATTTTAGAACTTTTCTTAGCTACTTCTTGATGAATAAGTCTGCCATCAATATCCATTACCTCAATTAATACTAATGGTAATTCTTGTCCAAAAGATATCGTTATCTCACCCGTAGTTGGATTAGGGTATAGATTCAATTCTCCCCAATTATTTTCCAATAATTCTGAAATGGAAACAGAGAAACAAGAAGAAGTGTCTATGCAATTGTTCTGTGAAATAATTACCGCATAACTTCCGCTTGTCGTTGCCGTGAAAGATTGATTGGTTTCAAATGGAATCTCTAAGTTTGTAGCACAATTTATCCACTGGTAAGTCGCCCCACCTTCGTTGGCCATTAGATAAACACCACCTAACATTGTTACAGATGTGTCCAATCCGGTGATATTAATCACTTGTGTTTGCGTGGATGTATTGCCATTATTGTCGGTATAAGTCCAAACAATGGTGGTATCATTTAAGATGGGTAATATTAATGGGGACGTTCCTGGTATTGTGCCACTGCAATTATCTATTGCTGATGGAGCTATTAAATTTGCTAATTCACATGCTGAACTTAATGTAGGTAAGTTGGCTGTAATTGGAACTGGTCCTGAGTTATCGACAACAGTAACAATTTGAGAAGTAGTACTTGCGTTCCCTGCAGCATCAGTTACCGTCCAAATCACTGTTGTAGCACCAAGAGGGAAGGAAGCTGGCGCATTATTTACTACACTAGAAACGGTACAGTTATCGGAAGTGTTTAGAGTCCCTAAAACAACATTCGTAGCATTGCATGCAGGGCCTGCGCTAACCGTAATTGGAGCCAAGGGGCTTATTATTGTAGGTAAGATATTATCTGTAACCGTAACAGTAAACGAACATGTTGCCGTATTTGCACCACTTGTAGTAACGAAAGTTAAGGTACTAGTACCTAAAGCAAAAGTTCCTCCACTCGGCAATCCCAATGTTTGAGTTGTAGTTGTCGCAACACCAGCATACGTAAATGTAACTTGTCCATTTCCGGAATTAAAACCACTTACATTAAGTTGATTGGTACCACTATTAAATGATCCACCGCCACCGCCAGGCATGTTGCAATTGCCGCCGCCGCCGCCACCACCAGAATAACCGCCACCGCCGCCGCCACCCATTCCACCAACGCCGCAGTCATATGTAGAGTTGTTAGTTGAGCCACCGCCACCACCAAAACCACCATTCAAGATCCCACCGGAACCACCATTTAAAAATGAAAGTCCACCATATGCTGGAGCCAGACCAGCGCCATTAGTCAAAAATCCGCCGCCACCACCTGCATTTCCATTAACACCACAACTATTACAATTGCCTAATGCACCGCCGTTTCCTGCAGCACCTCCTACTCCGCCATTGGTGTCTCCGCCAGCATTTCCAGAAGTTGATGTTGTGCCAATACTATATGCCGCACCTATACCATTATTGTTGTGACCAGTTCCACCACCACCACCAGCAGCGATTAACAATACGTTACCAGGCGCAACAACAAATGTTCCGCCACCGCCGCCACTACCGTAGCTCCCACCATTACCACCTATACCACCAACTAAAACCTGTAAAACTTGGCCAGGAGTAACGGTAAATGTTCCCGTCATTTTAGCGCCTAAACCTCCGCTTCCTCCTCCCTGGGCACCTAATGCCTCTATAGTAATAGAAGTTACTCCGGCAGGGACAGTGAACGTTTGGATAGCGCCCGTATAAACAAACACCGTGTTTCCTGACACGCAAGGGTTCACTCCAATTGGGGCAACATAATTAATAACGGCACTGCATTGCCCAGGACTAGTCGATTGAACGACATTCGAAGGGCACGTTATTTGTAAGCATTGCCCGAAAGTTAAATTTAAGGTAATTCCGAATAGGAAAATTAGGTAGATTTTTTTCATGATTAAAAGTTTGAATTCCAAATTTAGCATTTTATTATTTTGGTAGAATAAAAAAAATAAAAAATATTGTGAGTAAACAATTTTTACATTCCTAAAAAAATATTATGTTTGTCCCAAATTAAATTGAGATTATATAAACTTTTAAAATTATGAGCAAAGGAAAATCTATTTCAACAACCAAAAAGACCTCAGGAGGTTTTTCATCCTTAATGTCAGTATTAGCAATAGTAATTTCTCTAGTTGCTGGGGTGTTAATTTATAAATATATTTTTGGAGACCCCGGAAATTTTGTAGACAACGATCCTAATGGTGAACCATTAGATGGTAGTTTATTAGCTACCATATACAAAGGCGGATTTATCGTTCCTATATTAGTGGCCATTAACTTAATTATTATCATTTTTTCCATCGAGCGTTTTGTAACACTTTCTCAAGCGAAAGGTAAAGGGAGAACGGATCGTTTTGTGAGTAAAATAAAAGAGTTGTTAGCTTCAAAGAATATTGACAGTGCAAAAGCTGAATGCGACAAACAGAAGGGTTCATTAGCCAATGTAGTTCGAGCAGGACTGGAGAAATACAACACCATGAGTGTTGAGGCAGATATGACCAAAGAACAAAAAGTAGAAGGTTTAAAGAAAGAATTGGAAGAAGCAACTTCATTAGAATTACCAATGCTTTCTAAAAACTTAGTAGTGCTTTCAACTTGTGCTTCTATTGCTACATTAATAGGATTAATTGGAACTGTAATGGGGATGATTCGTTCGTTTGCTGCTATGTCACAAGGAGCGCCAGACACTGCACAACTTGCTACCGGAATCTCTGAAGCACTTATCAATACATTTTTTGGTATTGCTGGTTCCACAATCGCTATTATCATGTACAATTTCTTTTCAACGAAAATTGATGCTATGACATACAGTATCGATGAGGCGAGTTTTACAATTGTTCAAGATTTTGCATCATCACATTAATACCGTTTCTGATCATTTAATTAAATTTTTTGTAGATGCCTAAAATAAAAATCCCAAAAGGAAGTCCAAGTATTGATATGACACCTATGGTCGACTTGGCGTTTCTACTTGTAACCTTTTTTATGTTATCTGCTTCCTTTAGATCAAGTGAGCCTGTAGACGTAGATACACCTTCAAGTATTAGCGACAAGATAATCCCAGAAAATGTCGTTCTTGTCACGATTGATAAAGGTGGGCGGGTATTTTTTAACATGTCTGACCCTGAAGCAAGAAGAGAATTATTAGCTAATATGGCTGGTAAATATAAAATTGGTTTCACAGAAGAGCAAATAAAACGCTTTACTTTCATGTCCAGTTTTGGTTGTACAATGAAAGAATTACCAGGATACATTGACATGGAACCAAATGCTCGAAAACAGTTTAACACGCCGGGAATTCCATACACTGATTCTACTGCTAATCAATTAAAAGACTGGATTAATTACGGCAATCGGGCAGCAATCAACTCTGGAAGAACAGCTTTTGTGGAAGAAAAAAACAAAGGCAAAAACCCAGATGCGAATGATTTCAAGCCAAAGTTTATACTTCGCGTAGATAGTAAGTCCTTGTATGTTCATGCTCAAAAGGTAATCGATGTTTTCAGAGATTTGAAATTAAATAATTTAAATTTCGTCACTTCTATGGAGTTGGCGCCAATATAAAAATATCAATATGTCAGAAATTGCAGAAAGTGGTGGCGATGGCCAACACAAAGGTAAAAAAAGGGCGAAGAAAAGCTCCACTAGGGTTGATATGACCCCCATGGTAGATTTGGCTTTTTTATTATTAACGTTTTTTGTATTAACCGCTACCTTTAGTAAGCCTAAGGTAATGAGCTTAGTTTATCCAGCAAAGATAGACCCAAAAGACCCGCCTAAAGATCAACCCAAAATTAACAACGCAATTACATTTTTGCTTTCAGAGGACAAAATCTATTACTATAGTGGGCAGTTTTATCCTGCGACTAGTCCTGGACCAAATGGGCCAACAAAATTAGAGGAAACTAGTTTTGGCACGAAAGGTGTAAGGAAGTTATTAGCGGATAGAAATAAATATGTGCTTAGCGAAAAAAATCTTTACGGTAAAAAGCTTGAAAAGAAAGAAATCGCAGATAGTACTTATTTAAGACGACTTTCCGATTCAAAAAGACATAAAAACGCGCTAAAGGTGTTAATAAAAACAGATGATAAAGCAACCTGTAGAAACTTCATCGATTTAATTGATGAATTAAAAATTGCAGAAATTGGTGTAATTGCACCTGTTGAATTAATGCCTTCTGAGTTTGCATTAATGAAATCTAAAATTAAGTAAAATGGGAACAATTATCAGTCTTATCGTACTTGTATTAATCATAACAATTTATGATTATGCTTCTGCAAGATCTTGGCAACAAGCTTCATCTTCTAATCGTAATGACCTTGTTTTTGAGCATCGAAATAAAAGTTATGGTGCTTATGCCTTACGGAAAGATTATGATAAACGAATGATGATAATTATTTTTTCATTATTATTAGCAATCGCTTTGATGTATACTTCATGGATGATTTACAAAAGTATTCCAGAAGTTGTGCCTCCTGCCCCACCAGTAGACACTACACAAATGACCGTTCCTGCTCCGCCTGTCGAAGACGAAGTGCCACCACCACCGCCAGAAGATATTCCACCTCCCGTTGAAGAAACGGTAGCATTCATGCCTCCAATCGTGGTGGATATTCCTGTAGATGATAAAACTCCTATTCAGGATGATATGGAAGAGAAAAAAGCGGATACGGAAACAAAAGAGCAAATAGGTGATGATTTTGCTGATCCTATTGACGATGAAACAGGCCCGCCTATTGTTCCTGTTAAAGAACCCGAGCCAGAAACATTTGTTGATGAAGAAGCAGAATTTCCAGGTGGCTACCCAGCCATGATGGCCTTCATTCAAAAAAACTTGGTGTTTCCAGAAACAGCAATTGAAAACGGCGTTCAAGGAAAATGCTTCTTGCGGTTTGTTGTCAGCGTAAATGGAACAATTTCTAGTGTACAAGTTACTAAGGGTGTTCCTGACTGCCCTGATTGCGATAAAGCAGCAATTAAGGCAATTAAGTCAATGCCCAATTGGAAGCCGGGTAAATTGAATGGAAGAAGTGTCTCCTCATATTGTTCAATTCCGATTAATTTCGCAATCGAATAATAGCAGAATATTGAGAAGAATTAAGAAAACCCCTGCTGTTTATTTTATAAATTAAACACATGAAAATATTTAATAGGGGATTGTCAATATTTACATTACTGATCTGTCTTGGCTTCGCCTTTAGTCTTATTTTAACAGATTTTCTTCAGCCAAATTTAAGCGAAACAAGGCGATTAATGCTTATTATTCTCTTGTTTATATATTCCGGAATACGCGTCTGGAGACTTTATAAAGATTTTAATGCCAATTAATCCTTCCTCAAAGACCATGGACTATAGGAAAATTATTTACTGTGTTATCCTGATTCTTTCTTCCTGCAATAACAATGAAAACCCTCTTTCTTATGGAGCAGACACGCATAGTCGTGGAAAAATGGGCTTCTTAGTTGAAGAATCTTTTAAACCTTTATTTGAAACCAGTATCTACACCTTCGAAAGTCAATATCCTAAAGCTCATATACAAGTAAAATATGCGTCTGAGAGAGAAATTATTGATGCTTTTTTCAAGGACTCTGTAAAAACAATCTGTATTTCAAGAGATTTTACAACGTTAGAGAAAGCAAAATTAAAGAAAAACCATGTTGAAGTTCGAAGTGATAAAATAGCGGAGGATGCAGTTGCCCTTATCCTTCACCCGACCAATCCTGATTCTTTAATGACAATTGCTCAAATTAAGGCCATAATTCGTGGTGAAAAAACAGTGTGGACTGGTTTAAAAACAAAAATAAACATCGTTTTTGACAAGCAAAACTCTGCCAATTTTTATTATTTGAAAAACTTTTGTGATCTAAATAAGCTCCCCGTAAATCTTTTTGCTGTTAATTCAAATGAGGAGGTTATTAATTATGTAAAACAAAACAAAAATGCGTTAGGTATCATTGGATTAAATTGGATTTCAGATAGTGATGATTTTGACACTTTGGGTTTTGTAAGTGGAATTAATGTCGTTGCTATAGCCAAAGATGATAAATCAGACTTTTTCAAACCCCATGCAGGTTATATTTACACAAAAGAATATCCTTTAAACAGAGAGGTCTGGCTAATTAACAAAGCTAAAAAGTCGGGTATCAATACAGGTTTTGTACTATTTATGAAAGGAGATAAGGGGCAGCTAATCGTTCAAAAATCTGCGTTGGTCCCTGCGTCAGCCCCTGTTCGACTTATTCAGTTAATAACTGAAGAATGAAAATCACGAAAAAAACCAATGCTTTTTAGTTAGTTAGTTTTAACTTTGGCGCGAGAATTGTTTTCACTAATTTATACCTCGAAATAATTACATTATGAAATTGAAAAAACTTACTTTACTCATTATTCTTCTTAACACGTCTTTATTCGCTCAAACTATTACTGATGCAATTAAGAAAACAGATAATGAACGATTCGCTGAAGCAACTATTGATTTTAATAAGCTCATTGCAGCAAATCCAATTGATGCTTGCAATTTCTTTTATGCTGGGGAAAACTATTTTGAAAAGGGAGAGCTCGATTCGGCAGTAATATACTGGAATAAAACCATGCAGGCTGACCCGAAGTCCCCATTCTCTTTTGTTGGTGTCGGAAAAGCACTATTAATGAAGGGCGACGTTGCAGGAGCACAAAGTCAATTTGCTTTAGCCTTATCAATGACCAAAAATAAAAATTCGGAAATACTTCGATGTGTTGCCAAAGCCTATCTAACTGCTGAATCAAAAAATTTAGACGAGGCAATTCGCCTTCTTAATTTGGCTATAAAGAAAACTCCAGCTGATATTGATTGTCATTTACTAATGGGAGATGCGTTGAACTACAAGACTCCGGAGAACGGTTCGGCGGCTATTAAAAGTTATAATGAAGTATTAAAAATAAATCCTAAATCTCCTAAAGGTATCGTTCGCACCGCTAAATTGTATCAGCGAGCGAAAAACTATCGCTTGGCAGATTCTTTATATAAAGTTGCAAAAGCGATTGATCCAACTTATGCCCCATCCTACAGAGAAAATGCAGAGTTGAATATGATGTTTAATCAATCAGAAAAGGCAATAGAAAACTGGCAAAAATACCTAAGCTTAAATAATTCATATGAGTCCCGTTATCGATATGCTGTGGCTTTATTTAAAGGAGAACGATATTGTGAAGCTATTCCAGAGTTATTAACCGTTAAAAATAATGCTTTTACAAATCATTATATTGACCGAATGCTAACCTACTCTTATTTCGAATGTACAACCGAACCAGATGCCATAAAAAAAGGACTCGAGGCAAGTGCACTATTTTTCGCTTCATGTCCAGCAGATAAGATCTTATTTATGGATTACAAGTACAAAGGGAAGCTCCTATCAAAAAATGGGCAAGACTCACTTGCAATTATTGAATTTGAGAAAACTTCAAGTTTAGACGAGAAATCGGCGCTAGAATTAGCGGGCGATCTAGCGAAACTATACATGAAATTTAAAAAGTATGACCTTGTTATTGCTAAATACGAATATAAATTAGCCACTACTAAACTTATTGGTGGAGAATATTATGACCTTGGGCGAGCTTACTATTTTGGCCCAAAAAACTATGTGGCAGCGGATAGTGCCTTTTCAAATTTAAATAAATTATCTTCTAAGTATGTCCCGGGTTATTTTTGGCGCGCAAGAGCACAGATTGCTGTTGATAGTACGAAGGCAAATTGGTTAGCTTGGAAGTCTTATCAAGCCGTGATAGATCTTGTTAGTAAAGAAGAGAGAAATAGCACAAAATACAAATCATATGTTCTTGAATCATCCAGGTACCTTGGTGACTATTATGTGAACTCTCCCGCCAAAGACCCTGTTAAAGCGAAAGAATGCTGGAGCATTGTAATCGAGCTTGAGCCAGAAGACAAGCAAGCAAAAGTGTTTTTAGGAATTAAATAAACTCCTGTACTTGTTTTTGTTTATCCTTCTTGCCTATTGAATTGGTCAACGGCCTTGTTCTTATCACGTAACGATAAAGGAAGGTTCTCATAAATAAATATAACTTTAAGTACCGTTTACTAATATGAGAACCAAGAACATCTATCTATTAATCGCATTATTTACGCTTTCAATCGCTACAAGCGTTGCCTTTTCGCAATCGAAGGGGGCTGTAAATGCGACGAAATACATTCAAACCATCACAGAAGATGAATTAAGGATTCACCTCACCATCGTAGCTGCAGACTCTATGGAAGGAAGAGATACTGGTTCCGAAGGGCAAAAAAAGGCCGGTTTGTACCTGATAGACACCTATAAAAAAATAGGTGTTTCATTTCCAATGGGGGCGAAAGATTACTATCAATACATTCCAGCTTCTTTTATGAATGCTGGCTATGATGATGGGCTATCGGACTCAGAAAATATTTGGGCATTCATTGAAGGGTCTGAAAAACCCGATGAAATATTAGTTGTTTCTGCGCATTATGATCATCTAGGAGCAAATGGAGACGCTATTTATAACGGAGCCGACGATGATGGGTCTGGCACTGTGGCGTTATTAGAAATTGCTCAAGCATTTCAAACAGCTAAAAATGAAGGACACGGACCAAAACGATCCATTCTTTTTTTGCACGTAACCGGTGAAGAACACGGATTGCATGGCTCTCGGTTTTATACCGAAAACCCCTTATTCCCCCTTGAAAAAACAATCGCTGACATCAATATAGATATGATCGGAAGACGCGATGAATTTCATGAAAAATCGAATAATTACCTTTACCTTATTGGCTCAAACTTTCTTTCTACAGATCTATACAAAGCCTGTGAAAATGCCAATAAAAAATACGTCAAAATAAAACTTGATTATAAATTCAATAAAAAAAAAGACCCAAACAGGTATTATTATCGTTCTGATCACTATAATTTTGCGCAACACAAGATCCCTGTTGTCTTCCTTTTTAATGGCGTTCATGATGATTATCATCAAATAAGCGACGACGTAGACAAAATAGAATTTGATGCCTTAACAAAGCGCACGCAACTAGCTTTCGCTATTGCTTGGGAGATAGCAAATGGCGCCAATAGACCTCGGGTTAATAAAGAGTAATCTTACTATTTCCAATTAAGGCAGCACAGGTTATCAATCCTATATTTCCATTTTAAAGAAAATTCCATATATTTGGTTAAACGTTATTAAATTTTAGCCTTACTAATCTCTCACCTTATGTATAAGAATTTTACGCTAATTACCCTAGTTCTACTCGCTATTTTTCAATCACAGGCCCAAACAATTGTTTGGCAAGACGATTTCGAGAATCCTGCCAATTGGAATTTAAATATCTCCAATGGAGTTAATACACTCGATGCCAATAATTGGGTGATATCTGATGCCGAAGGCGGTGTGGCTGCCGGTGGATGTGGAGTCGCTTCTAATGGCAACAAAACACTTCATATTAGCTGTCAAGGATCTTGGTGTGCAGGCACAGGTGCCATTTATAATGCTGGTGACGGAGGTCTTGGTTTTTTTGACTGTACAACTCATAAGCGCGCACTTATGTCAAGTAATATTAATACGCTAAATACCAGTAATCTTACCCTTTCTTTTGATTATATTGGAATTGGCCAAGCGGGATTTGATTTTGGAAAAGTGATTTACAGTACCGATGCGGGACTTACTTGGACCAATTTACAACTCATTTCTCCTGCTGGTACGTGTGCCGGAGGTCAAGGCTTATGGACAAACAGCAGCATTCTTTTGCCTCCTAACTGTTACAATATTACTACTTTAAGACTCGGATTTCAATGGGAAAATGACAATGATGGAGCAGGTTCCGATCCCTCTTTAGCTTTAAATAATTTAAAAATCACCTATCCTTCTAACCCTACCGTAACTGCTGCATTCAATTTAACGCAAAATGGTATTTGCCCCGATGACTGCATTAACATGACTAATCTAAGTGTTGGTGCAACAACCTATTTCTGGGATTTTGGTAACGGAACCAATTCAACACTTTCCAATCCAACAAATATATGTTTTTCAACTCCTGGAACATACAATGTTAACCTAATAGCATGCAATGGACTGATCTGTGACACCGTTTCAGAGGGGTTAATTGTGAACAACTATCTATTTGGCCAGCAATCTATTACAGCGAACAACACATATACTTGGCCCTTCAATGGGCAGACTTATACTCAAAGTGGGGTCTATACGGACACTATTTCCAATGCAAATAGTTGTGATAGTATAAGTACTTTAACGTTGCAACTATTAAATAGCGGAATAGGAGAACACTTCTTACCAACGAGAACATTACTTAAAATTGTTGACCTAACTGGACGAGAAGTAGCAGAAAAGAAAAACATGCTTCTTTTCTATATCTACACGGATGGAAGTACTGAAAGAATATTTATAGTTGACTAGGATGAATTGTTTACCGAGAATTACGCTTTTTTTCCAATAATAATCTCCTTAAATGATTAAAAGATTTAGTTTAATTATTTCCGTCCTTCTGACATTGTTTCTTAGCAATCAATCTTTTGCCACCCATATTCTTGGGGGTGAAATTTATTATGATTCATTAGGAAATAACATGTATAAAGTTACCTTTGAGATATATCGGGATTGTAACAGCGCAACAGGATATGACAATCCACTTGCTTTTACTGTTTTTAGTGGCGATGGCTCTTATTATGGTGAATATGTAATAAATCTTTTTAGCAGTAATATTTTACCTATTGTTTATGACGACCCTTGTGTAACCCCACCGAATAACATTTGTGTGGAAAAAGGCGTTTATATAGACACGATTTATCTGCCCATGAATGCCATGGGTTACCATATTTCCTATCAAAGATGTTGTTGGGCGGGAAACATAGATAATATTGTCGATCCTGCAAATAATGGCATTACCCTTACAACTTTTGTTCCTGGATCGGATTTAATCCCGGTGAATAATCAAGGAGCACGCTTCATTAACTACCCTCCTTTGGTATTATGCGCCCAAAATACCTTGAACTTTGACCATTCGGCCTATGATCCCGACGGCGACTCCTTGGTTTATGAATTAGCTGCGCCCTTTCTTGGTGGGAGTGTTGCGAATGTAATTCCTAATCCAGAAAGTCCACCACCTTACCAAGATGTCTTATGGAATCCGACCTATTCTTACTTAGTACCTTTTGGTACAGGATCGTCGGTAACAGTTAATAGTCAAACAGGAATGGTGACTTTTTCGCCAAATTTAATAGGTAATTATGTCGCTGGGGTAGCCGTAAAAGAATATAGAAATGGAGTGCTCATCAACACAAAAATTCGAACCTTCGCATTTAGGGTCGTCTCTTGTCAAGTGGATATTCCTATTAGCGTAAATATCACCGGGCCTCCTCAACTAATTGAGGATTGCGGATATGCTGGATTTATAATTTCGCGAACAGATACAACAGAAACACTCGTCGTTCAAATTGAATTAGGCGGAACAGCAACGAATGGTGTGGATTATCCTTTTATTTTAGATTCCCTTGTGATTCCAATTGGCGTTTTTGCAGATACCATTGGAATTGAAGCGCTATTTGATGCCTTTATTGAAGATACTGAAACGGTTTATTTTAGCGTTATCGTTCCAAATCCATGTGATGGCACATTCGATACAACATCAATCGCGTTAAATTTAATTGATTACCAAGTTCTTGAAATGTCTTATCTCGACTCCTTGAATTTGTGCGGTATGATGGGTGAAACCGCTAATTTATGGTGCCAAGTCAGCAATGGAATGCCTCCATATAATTATGATTGGGAGCCAGGAGGGCTTCCAAATAATGACACCATCCCAATCAACGGCACATTGTTAAATCCAAACTTAAATCTTTATTCGCTTGAGGTCTTAGACGCTTGTGGCAAAACGATCTCTTCGAATGAAATCTTCGTCTATAATCAATGTCCACTTGAAGCGCCCAACGTTATGACTATTAATGGAGATGGAATAAATGATTATTTCTTGGTGACCAATTTACAAGATTATGAATCCGTTCAATTAAGAATTTTTAATAGATGGGGAGTGCTACTATATGAAAACGACGCCTATCAAAACGATTGGGCAGGAAACGATCAAAATGGCGTGAAACTAACTGATGGCGTATATTTTTATACCGTCATCCCTTCCAGTTTTAAATACGAATACGATGATGCCAAAAAATCCTTGTACACGTTGCATGGGTTTTTCCATATATTTCATTGATTGCATACCTACTTATTTACGTGATAGCTTTCTTTGATCAGCCTAGAATAATTCGACGTCCATGTATCGAAGATATACAAATTGATTGTTCTATGCTTTTAGTACCTTTGTAAGCAACGCTATTTTTGTATTGAGCGACGCGCAATAATTCAACGGGAAAAACACAGGTAAAATCGTTAAGAAAAGGCCCTAATCTATGACTACTAGTCACGAACAGACAGCAATCAAAGCCACCTATTTTAGTATAATCGGGAATACAATACTCGCTATCATAAAAGGACTTGCTGGATTTTTTGGTAATTCGTACGCGCTAATTGCAGATGCTATCGAATCAACGACAGATATCTTTGCTTCCTTTTTAGTATTGTTTGGATTAAAATATGCAAACAGACCAGCGGATAAAAACCATCCTTATGGCCATGGTCGAGCCGAGCCTTTGATCACCTTTTTGGTGGTTGGATTTTTAATCACATCCGCTTCTATTATTGCTTACGAAAGCATTCATAATATTGGAACGCCTCATGCCTTACCAAAAATCTGGACCCTTTTTGTTCTTGCTCCTTTAATCATCTGGAAAGAAATTTCTTTTCAGCTGGTAATGAAAAAAGCGATCGAAACAAATAGTTCTTCCCTAAAAGCAGATGCCTGGCACCATAGAAGCGATGCCCTAACTTCCGTAAGTGCATTAATCGGAATATCCATTGCGTTGTATTTTGGAAAAGGTTATGAGACTGCAGACGACTGGGCCGCATTATTTGCTTCAGGGTTCATTCTTTATAATAGCTATTTGATTTTCAGACCCGCACTTGGAGAAATTATGGATGAACATCTTTACGATGGCCTAATTGAAGACATTAGAAAAGTATCCCTTACTGTGGAAGGCGTTGAAGGAACGGAAAAATGTTTTGTTAGAAAGTCTGGTATGAGCTATCACGTCGACTTACACGCAACCGTTAATGCCGATATTAGTGTCAAACAAGGGCACGAAATTGCACACCAACTCAAAGACGTACTACGAAATGACATCCCTCAATTGGGGCATGTATTAATCCATATTGAGCCGAATGAATAAATCTTATCAGAATGGAACTAAATGACATTATTGAATTCAAGTCTTCCCCTTTAATAAGACAAAAACTGTACGAGTTTGGTTTCGCGAAAACATTTTCCGAAGGCGATATCATTCTTAATGACAACTCCTATATTAAAGCCATTCCTATAGTTACGAATGGTAGCATTCGCGTAATGCGGACTGATGAAGACGGGAGAGAAATATTGCTTTACTACATAAAAGCAGGAGAAAGTTGTATCATGTCTTTTTTAGGTGGACTTCATCAAGACACAAGTAAGATAAAAGCCATTGCTGAAGAAGAAACGGAAATCCTATTTATTCCCGTTGATAAAGTAAGTTTTCTCATTAAAGAGTTTCCAGAATGGCTGGACTATATTTTTAGGTTATACCACAAAAGATTTGAGGAATTGTTAGAAGTCGTGAATGCCGTGGCATTCAAAAAAATGGATGAACGACTGATCAACTTTATAAAAAAGAAGTGTGAAATGACACAAAAACAAACACTTTTTATAACTCACGAACAGATCGCGAATGAATTGGGCACTGCACGTGTAGTTGTTTCTCGCCTACTTAAACAAATGGAGGAAAATGGTTATGTAAAGCTGGGAAGAAATAAAATTACACTAATGTAACAAAAGTAGCTGTGCAGCAAAAAGTATCAGACGATCTTTGCAAAGAATAAATTTAACCCATCATCTTTTTAAACTAGTTTTATTAAAGGAAATCAGATAATAATAACCCATGAACTTCATAATAAAATACAAGCTAACAATTTTAGGCATAATTGCAGGTGCATTTGGTGGATTTCTCTATTACTATTTTGTAGGTTGTACTAGTGGTAATTGTGCCATCACGTCAAATCCTTTCAATAGCGGATTGTATGGAGCGATAATGGGAGGTTTATTATTCAATATGTTTCAAAAAGAAAAATCAAAAAAACAATAATCATGGACAAAGAAAAAATCATCAAAGAAAAACAAGGCACCATCGTAGATGTTAGGACAAAAGAAGAATTTAGTGGGGGACATGTTGAAGGCTCCATAAATATTCCTTTGCAAGAAATCGAAAATAGAATGGATGAATTAAAAAACCTAAAAAAACCGCTGGTGCTTTGTTGTGCAAGCGGCGGAAGAAGTGGGCATGCCGCTCAATATCTATCACACCATGGGATCGATTGTTTCAACGCTGGCTCTTGGTTGGATGTGAATTACATTCAATCTAAAACACTGTAAAAATGATAAATACACTTAAAAAACTACTTGGATTAGGAACTAAAGTTGACTATGCTGATTTAGTAAAGCAAGGAGCCATCATCTTAGATGTCCGAAGCAAGGGGGAATACTTGGGCGGTCACATAAAAGGATCTATCAACATTCCGGTCGATACCTTAAAAAGTAATTTAAGCAAACTGCGAAAAGACAAGACAATCATTACCTGCTGTGCCAGTGGAATGCGCAGTGCTTCGGCAAAAAACATTCTCTTATCAAATGGTTACCCCGATGTATACAATGGCGGGGGTTGGAGCAGTTTGCAAAATAAAATTAAATAAAATGAAACAACTAATTTTAACTAACTGGACATTTACTAGAGCGTTTTATCTTGTAATAGGAATAATTGTAATCGTTCAATCAGTTATGAGCCAACAATACTTCGGAGCTATCTTTGGTGGATATTTTGCTGCAATGGGGTTGTTCGCCTTTGGCTGTGCTTCTGGTAATTGTTTTGGTGGAAATTGTGCTGTCGAATCGCTAAAAAAGTCTAATGCTACGATTGAAGAGGTAGATTTTGAAGAAGTAAAAACGAAATAATATGGCAGCAACATTTTCAGAAATTATCAATAGCGAAACCCCAACACTAGTAGATTTTTTTGCCGAATGGTGCGGTCCTTGCAAAATGATGACACCGATTTTAGAAGACTTGAAATCTAAAATTGGCGACAAGGCAAAAATTATAAAAATAGATGTAGAAAAAAACCCGCAAGTGGCAAGTGCTTATAAAGTAAAAGGTGTGCCAACGCTTGTGCTTTTTAAAAAAGGAGAAATAAAATGGAGACAAGCTGGAGTTGTTTCGGTAAATAACCTTGAACAAATTATCAATCAAAATTCAAAATAAATGAGAAAACTATTTTCAATCGCCTTAGCGGCCTTCCTATTTAGCAGTTGCAGTAGCGGGCAAACCAATGGTGTTAAAACAAATCTTACCGCAACTGAGTTTGCTAATAAGATAAATGAAAGTGTAACAGCTACTATAATAGATGTACGAACACCCGATGAATTTTCAAAAGGACATCTTGTCAACGCATCGAATTTTGATTGGAACGGAAATGATTTTGAAAAACAAATTGCGCCTCTTGACAAATCTAAACCTGTTTTCGTATATTGCTTAAGCGGAGGGAGAAGTTCATCTGCTGCCAATAAAATGCGATCCGTTGGTTTCAAAGCGGTTTATGAATTAAGCGGTGGGATTATGAAATGGAGGAGTGAAAATTTACCCGAAACAAGCGGAGAGAGCAATAAATCAACGGGCATGACCAAACAAGAGTTTGATGAATTGTTGAATGTTGAAAAATTAGTGTTGATTGATTTTTATGCCGACTGGTGTGCCCCTTGTATAAAAATGAAGCCATATTTAGAAGAAATTTCAAAAGACATGGCAGACAAAGTTGTAGTGATCCGTATCAACGCAGACGACAATCAAGCACTTTGCAAAGAATTAAAAATTGATGCCTTACCAGTTCTGCATCTCTACAAAAACAAGTCACTTACTTGGACAAATTCAGGTTTTATTGATAAATCAGAGGTCATCAAGATGCTAGAAAAATAAAAGCTACTATTCATAATAAATCTATATTGAAGCCTAAACTAAAAAGCTATCAATAAAGCAATTACCTTTGTAATAGCAGCGGAAACTCTTCTGCCTACTTTCTAATTTTGTTCGGGAAAGTCTTTTCATTTTATTGATTGTTAAACTAAAGAACAACATGAAAACTCAAAAATTAATTGTCATTTCATTTATGCTAAGTGTTCTATCTATTTCCTTTTTCTCTTGTGAAAAAGAAGGGGGATGCGGGGATACTAACATTAGTGCATCTGGTGGAAATGATAGTCATAATAGCGGACAAAATTGTATGCAGTGCCATACAAATGGAGGGGAGGGAGAAGGTTGCTTTTCTGCGGCGGGAAGTGTTTATAATAGTGCACTAAGTTCACCGATAAGTAGTGGAAAAGTAGAGTTTTTTACACAAGCGAATGGAGCGGGGCAGTTAATGTATACCATCCAAATTGATTCCTATGGAAACTTTTACAGCACTGCAGATATGAATGTTGCTGGTTTATTCCCAAGAGTTACGGGGCCAACAGGCACGCAACAATCCATGTCAAGCAGCTTGAGTTCTGGAAAATGCAATACCTGCCATAATGTTTCTACCTCAAAGATTTGGGCAGACTGATAGCATATACTGTAGATTTATCTTTATTTATACTACTAAAAAACAAGGCTTTAGCTCCCGAAACATGCGTGCTGTTTGTTTCTTAAAATGGATTTTCGGACCATTTAACTTCGCAACAAGATATAGGGGAAAATAGGCGTTTCGGCTTTTCTCCCTTAAATTTAATGCGACTCATAAAGATTTGTTTTAACTTCGAATATATGGTTAACATTCGAATTTTTCTACTACACACTTTCTTTTTTCTTTTCGTGGCAGAAGCCGATGGCCAACTTTTTCGGGTGGAGTTAAAAAATAGAACTGATTTGTATTTTATTGATGCTAAAAAAAATAGCTTACTAATTTTTGATGATTCTACTCACTATACTCAAATCGATTTAACAACGGGTGCAACAAAAGTGCTTCCCTATTACAGAGATGCTGATGATATTTTTTCCGAATTTGTAAAGGGATACAAAATAGTAACAGACGAGCAGCACCAAGTCTATTTTGTAGATCGCGGCTGTGGGATTGTTTATAAGTGGCAGCATGATTCTATCATCAGAATTGATCGCTCTTTCCATCATAAAAATCAATTTCAAGGTGATGTTTTCATGCATAATGGAAGCCCCTACATATTTGGTGGGTATGGATATTTTTCATTTAAGAACATAATGACGTCTTTTGATTTCGCCAACAAAGAATGGTATAAAGTCACCACTATAGGAGGTCCAATTCCCAGTGGCGATTTAAATCGGTACGCAACTAAATTGAAAGACAAAATCTATTTTATCGTCTTTAAGCCAAACTACACGGGTGATTCAACGCAAGTTTTTTCATTTGATTTGAATAAATTAAAATGGGGCAAAGTGGGGGCGCTTCATCTGAACATTCGTTTTTCTGATTTTTTCGAAAAATTCGCCCCCTCTCCTTTCCTTGTTATGAATCGCTTTTTTTATTATTTAGATTACGAAAACAACAAGGTTTCTAAATATTTATTACCCCAAAACTCACAAATCAAGATTATTTTAGAAACAACGAATAAAATAATTGCCTTCTCCACTTCACCCAATAGCAGTGGAAATCAGGTTTTGGTCTATAACAAATCTGATTTCTTTAAAAATAAAGTGGCGACTTGGCCATTATTAAAACCTGCAGTCGCTGCTTTCAATTATTCAAGGCTTATTTTCATTGGGATGGGATTCCTTGTTCTAATCCTAAGTTATTTAATCATTCGAAGAAGAAAAAAATCAAGCGCTAAACCCAAAGAATTAAAAGTATATGAATTTAAAATCGTGGAAATAGAATTGCTGAATTTTTGGTTAACGAAGCCCGATTTGAAAATTGAAATGAATGAAATCAATGATTTTGTTGCGCAGGACAACCCAAGCATTGACACCTTGAAAAAAAGAAGAGAAACCTTACTTAAGGGACTAAAACAAGCGCTGGACTTCTATTTCAAAACTCAACTTTTGGAGGAAAAGGCAATTTCTGAAGGCCATCATCCCAACGACAGCCGCATGAAGATCCTAATGCTCCATGAAAAAGTGGCCCTTGCTTTAAGACACAATAAAATAGGGGAAAGGGCCTAGTTCGCTCTTATTCGCTTTATTTACTTCTAAGCTAAAAATCAAATTCTTTTACTTTGTTGTGGCTTGATGGTGAACGCTATTCATTCTCCAATCCACCCGAATACAATAGGCAATTGCCAAATAGTACAATTAATATGGACCATAAGTTAAACGCCGACGAACTTTTTAAAATTGTTGTTGATACATCAGTGGCATTTCCTCTGAATTTAGATTTTATTCTGGCAGATAGTACGACAACGAATCTTCCGGGGCAGGGTATTTTCTTTTTATATTATAAAGAGGAGCTGGTATACATAGGCTATTTTGATCCCAGCGAAGCAAATAGAGATGTAAGGTTGGAGCGGATGTCAAAAGAATTGGCAACAATTACGATGAGAGGCAAACAAGTCACTATGAATGAGGCGTCGAAAACTGCACTTGATAAAAGTTTAAATTTAAAATCACTACCAAGAAAACCCCAAGGCGATTTTCTCACATCAAGAAAAAGAGTGGAATTTGCAGATATCAATTGGGACGCTTTTAAAACCAATGATTTTTTATGTGACTTCACTTTCTACTGGTTTCCTGAAGAAAAGTATTTAGGAAATACTAGAGATGAACTTGAACATCTTACCATTCAACTACGAAAATTTTATAAACCCACATGCAATGGATAACTCAACTAAACAAAATAAGAAGTATAATACCAAAACATTAACCTTATCAATTTTTCTTTTGCAGTTCCTGTTTCAGGTTTGCTATGGACAAAAAGAAGTGGTTTTTCCTGCAGAATTCCCTAGCGAGTTAATCGGTAAAAAATATTGTGGCACCATTTCCACAACGGGTAAAATGATAGGCGGTTATACTGCATTTCTTGATTTACCTTTCGAAATGTTTGTTTCAAAGGACTTTGGCGTTTACGCAAGAATTAACCCAGGAGATCAGTTTGGGAGAAATGAATGGGGCTCGACGCCAACTATATCAAATTTCGTGTTATGGAAAACAGTTGATGCAAAAGATAAATACGGAGATGTGTATGGTAGGACCTATTATTACAAAACTCCTGATTATGACCTTCATTCAAAATACAATATTGAATCTTTTTCTATATATAGTTTCTTTGGGTCTGATAAAAACCCTCCTGTCAGTTCAATTTATCTTAATGTTTATATTCCTTCATACGAGCCAGCGAGTATTTCCCCTTTCTATAAAACAACTACTGTTTGTGAAATTCTTGTGTCGGAAGCAGAGATCCGAAATGAGGAAGCTTTGAGATTAAGAGCTCTTATTGAGAAAGATGATAAAATTAAGGGTGAAATAACACTCGCCATGAACTCAAAAGAATATTTTAAGGCTTTACAACTTTCCTGGGAACTTCAACAGAAAAATGAGAAGATTTCGAGTGAAATAAATTTGTTATGGTCTAATAATAAAAAGCAATTGGATGAAATCTATAAGAAATATTGTAAAAATATAGATTCAATAAAAGGTGTTTATAATAAAGATCCGATTGGTTTTAAAACCTTGCACCAAAACGAGATAAAAAATATAGAAATCACGGTTAATGGAAAAGAAGCTTATTCTACCAGAATTAAAAATGCAACGAATGACACAATTAGAAAATTTCGTGAGGAATATTTTGAGAATTCATTTTTGTATTATAAGAAAGGAAAACACTTATTGACCCCAGTAGGAGTAGATGGTAATTATTATACTAATTTGTTTGACACAAGTTTTATAGATTACCTTGAAGTTGAGATCATTTACGACAGCACGTTAAATTTATATTTTTCAGGTTTGAACTTTATTAAAAACAGTAAGGTAAGAGATTTTGGCGTAATAATAAATGAGAACAAGTATAATGTTGAGGAATATTCTATGCCATTACCCAAAGAAATTAAAAACCTCTTTTCTATAGCTTTAACAACTAAAGCAACGCAATATTTAGAAAAGAACTTCCCTGAATTAAAAATCAAAATTGGCTACAAAGAAAAAATTGCGGTGAAAGGGTTGGTAGCCACAGAAAAGCCTTTAGAAGGGAAGAAAAATGAAAAATATGATGCGTTAGTTAAACAGTTTGGTTTTATGTCTAATGAAGTAGCGCAAAATTCTAAAGATAAAAGTAAAACATATTATGATACCTATTATCATCCGAGTATACTGCACTTAGTAAAAAAATTATATCCAAAGGCAGACTCTATTGTATTAATTAGAGGAGACTATCAAAAAGAACTCGGCAAATTAGCCCTTCACCTTCCTCGAGGGAAAGAAATTACTCAAAATTATCAAATGAGTGGGAAAATGCCTGGAGCCAGTATCATTCCCCTTCAAAAAGGAATTTTAGAATTAAAGGGAAACAAGCTAAAAATTTATGATGCCGATGGGAATTATAAAGAAATAGTAATAAAATACCCTATAGAGGAGATAAGCAAAGTGGCCTTAGTAAATATTAATATTGATCAATTAGAGTTGAGTGCTGGTTTTTCTTCAGGGGATAAAAACAATCCTAATTATGACATGATTGCGCAAAAGCCTATTTATTACAAAGAGATTGAAATTGGACATTTTCCCGATAATAAAGCATGGTCAATTGATGACAAAAGCTATCTGACTAATGATCAATTAATTATTCAATTACTGCCAACTTATCTAAAAGTAGACCCCTACTTTCAAAGAATAAATAGTTGGGATCAATATTATTTTTATTTTGACCGTGACACACGGGGGGGGGCTTCTGGGGGAGCTAGAGTTGGAGAAAATCTAAATCGAGTCGAACTAACAAAATATTTAAACACCATGACTTTGTATTTTGAGGCAAAGAAAAAAGGTGAAGCCAAGAAAGCAATGAAACTTCTAATAAAAGCCGATAAGTACCTTGATAAATTTATCGTTAAATATGTCACATTGAATTTTTATAAATACTAATAATCTGTTTTTACATTTGAATTGCAGCGTAATTTTTGACTTAATACTTACGCCCCCCTCAAAACAAAAGAGAATACAAACAATTTAAAATACACAAAATGAAAAAGACCTTAGTAGTAAGCGCAGTAAGTTTAACCCTATTATTTTTTAGTTTTTCTTTTACTGCCAATAATAATGAGACAAAACCAAAGGCGGTACATTGCTATGAATTTAGAGTTACCTGTAAAGGGAAGTCTGGTTTTTTAGATACAGTACAAGCTATCTCATGGAGTGAGGCAACAAAGAAAATAAATGCAAAATACCCGGATTGTAAAGCGATTCAGGTGAAGCTAAAGGATTGCTAAAAACACATCCGTTTTTTATCTTCAGTAAGTTATGTAAAGTACTGCCCTCAAACTATTTGATGGTTTAAGGACTTTGTTTCTAAGGTGTTGTTATTTGATAATTCCCAATGCTTAATTGTCCACCTTCAGGTTGGTATAGCTTATTCTATTATTGAACCGCTAGTTTAAATAATAGTTAAAATCAATTCGTCTTTATTATTAAAAAATAAAGGAAACAAATTGAACTTTTTCAAAAGGTAGGTGTATTTTTGAACACCAAACGACTGCCTTCATTCCATGAATTTATATCCCTTTCTACTGCTATTTGTTTCCCACATCGCCTTTTCACAAAACGATTGTGAATTCAAGTACCACAATAAAAAAGGCGGCAACTATCTTTTCTCTATTTACTACGAAACGGATTTAAAAACGCCCTTAAATGGCACGTGTGAAAGAAGATACAACGACAATCGAATCTTTGAAAAACGGACTTTTATAGACGGTAAATTGATGGAGGAAATCCTGAACTATGAAAGTGGAAGTTCAAAAACAACTGTCAATTCTAGGTGGAATCCACGCGATACCGTCATTGCAACGATGGAACTGTTTTGGGAAAATGGAAATCGGAAACAAACGAATATATATTATTGGGATAAAAATAAACGGCGTTGTGAAAAATACACCGATTACCATCTCAATGGAAAAATACGATTTGTAAATTTTAACGCCTTTGCGAGATTGTCTGAGATCAATGAATACGATATCAAAGATTATCCGCCTCACACCATTGATTACGATGGATACACCACCTTGCGCGTTCCTTTTGGTTTGGCGCTAGAATACGATGATACGGGCGTTTTGAAATCGAAAACAACCCACAAAATGATACTCAACGGTGGCCATGAACATGCCTCAAGGGAAGGGTTGTATGAAGACTATCATCACAATGGTAAACTCAAAACAAAAGGAAACTACAAGGAAGGAGATCCAGATGGAAATTGGATAATCTATAATTTTTTAGGTAAAAAAATTGAAGAGCAATATTACCAACGCAACATGAAAGTGGGTACATGGAAAGGCTGGCACGACAACGGAAAGGACCGTTTTGAACACGTTTACGACACCCTTTCGAATTTCATTTTTCACGCCAATAAAAAAGAATGGAACGAAGCAGGTTTACTTGTTTTTGAACGTTTCATCGACCGAAAAGGATCGGGGTTTGAGAAAAAATGGGATGATAGGGGCACCTTGATGCAGCACCTTGAATTAGTTTACAACTCGAAAGAACAAGGCTCAGAAAAAAATTGGTATCCCAACGGTCAATTGAAATCGTATTTGAATAATCATAGAAATGTAGACACCACTTACGTGAGCTATTTTCAAGATGGGAAAATGGAGGAAATCCATTTGAAAACCAAAGTCGAGTTGGACCAAGTAATTTCTACTAAAAAATGGAACGAAAAAGGAGTTTTAATTTCAGCGGTAAACAAGAAATCACGTCCAGGAAATGAGTTTATTGAATTGTTTGAATTTTGGGAAACAGGGAAAACAAAATCACACATATACCAATTGAATGAAACAAGACTGGAAGAAAAACATTTTCAGAATGGTAGTGTGAAAACTGGCCTTCGCTTTTTAAATTCAAAACTAGATGGCAAAACCCAACATTTTGACAGTTTAGGGAACTTGTTATTAGAATATAATTACACCAATAATCTACGAAATGGCTGGTGCAAACGCTTCGATAAAACGGGTAAGTTGCTTTTTGCGCAATACTACGAAAACGGTTGTCCGAAAAAGATGACGGGTGAATTACCTGCCAAAAAACGAAACTTCGAAGAGCTGACTAAAGACGAAAGGGAATCGTTTATAAGCTTTATTTACAACAACTTAAGTCAATACGTTTCGCCAAATGAAACACCGTTATACTACACGAAAAAACAGGTGGATTCCATAGCAAGCTATTACTTATATTTGTTTGACACCTGGTCAAAATATGCTCCTTTTCCATTTCCTACTCATGAAATTACAAGTCAAGTAATCAGTTTTCGGTTGCCAGCAGTTTATTTAACGGGGCTCGTAAAAGGCGATACTACGGATAAATATGTAAAAGAAGTTGTTACCGCTTTTGAGAAAAATGGCTGGCGTACCACTCAATTAAAATCAGAAAGTGGCTATTACAATTGGGACCTAAAGGTAGAAGGGTTTTATACTCAAAAGTTTATTCAAAAACACTTTCCTTTACTTCAATCCTTCATTTACATTTCACCTCAATCAAAAAATGTTGAGCCGTTAGAAACGTTCCATAAAGTGAATCGTTCGCGTCCCCTAACCATTTCCCTATATTCAGATTGTGTTGCGATGGCCTCCTCCAGTTCTTATGAAAGAACGTTTCAATTTTTAATTTACTCCGATGGCGAAGTGGATTTATTGAACGGGATTTCGTGGGAAGATATCAACGATATCAACGATTTTTCAAGAGAATTACCTTATGATTAAAATCAAATATTGCTTTCTATTAACGATTTTTGCATTAAGTTTTTTAGCAAAAGCAGACCTGAGACCGTGTTATTTAACCGTATCCTTGAGCGCTACTAAAACGAAATTTACAACAAATGAGCTCGTCCAAATTAATGTCACATTAACCAACGGAACGAATGAATCGCATTCCATTGTTGTCCCTGGAAATCAATCAAAAGGATTTAAGTTAATCTATTTTTCTTGGTACAAGGTCGATGAAAACAACTTTTACACAGAAGTTTACCGCGATTCTAGAATCATCTCGATGGACACAAGCGTAAAAGGATACGTCAATTTTAATCGGCTGGAGGCCAATGAATCAACAAGTATTCCGTTTTTCTTTAACGACACTAAAAATGCCCAAAAACACATCAACTCCAATTACAAAATCCCCAAATTGCCCCCCGGCAACTACAAAATCATTGCCTGGTATTATCCTTGGGACGAAGAACTCGCCAAATATGCCTTCAACAAATACGATTGGAAAGGTCAAGATGAAAATCCAGCCAAAAACACAGAATTATTAGACTTGTCTGAATCGGGTACACAAAGCTCCTATTTTGATGTGGAAATTATAACAGAAGAAGCCTCCTATGCCACCATTTTCAACGAAAATTGTCCTAAAAGCTGTTCGCTTTGTCGTGCCATAGAACACGAAAGATGGAACAAAATAAAGCGAAAGATTCGCCGCAATTCACGCCTTGTTACTGAACTTAATATGGGGGTAGACACCAATGGCAATTGGCAAAAAACCCATAGAAATATCGCCTTTTTAGGAGATACTCCCGATGCTATTTTGGCTTCTTTGCCCGCTTTTTTATCACGGGAAATAATCTTTCAAAACAAGAAGGGCATTCATTATTTTTACCTTACCTGGCAACTTGGAAAAACAAGCAGAGTCGGTTCTCGCATAAACCAATTTTTCTACCTGATTGGTCTAAGAAATGTAAGAATCAGAGATTCAAGGATTAACTATTCGAGATTGAAATATCTGAGGGGAATACCGTGATTTTTTAATTGTATTCCTCTGTGAGCTAGCGAGGATTAGTTCATGATCAGACGCACATTGGACATTCCAAGCATAGAACCCAAACTGCTTTGCAGTTTTTGGGTTTTTTTATTCAGGATTATGCTGCGCATGTTCCCAGCGCATTGGACATTCCAAGCATAGCGCCTAACGACTTTGCCGTTTTTGTTTTTTTATTCAGGATTATGCTGCGCATGTTCCCAGCGCATTGGGCATTCCAAGCATAGCGCCTAACGACTTTGCCGTTTTTGTTTTTTTATTCAGGATTATGCTGCGCATGTTCCCAGCGCATTGGACATTCCAAGCATAGAACCCAAACTGCTTTGCAGTTTTTGGGTTTTTATTCAGGATTATGCTGCGCATGTTCCCAGCGCATTGGACATTCCAAGCATAGCGCCTAACGACTTTGCCGTTTTTGTTTTTTTTTTCAGGATTATGCTGCGCATGTTCCCAGCGCATTGGGCATTCCAAGCATAGCGCCCGTCAATGCGTTGCATTGTCTTGTCTTTTTCATTTCTCCTAGCTTTCAGAAATATTTTCTGACGCTATTCTAAATAAAAAAGCCCGCTTCATAGAATGAAGCGGGCGCCTTTTGTGACCCCGGAGGGATTCTAACCCCCAACCCTCAGAGCCGAAATCTGATGCGCTATACAGTTGCGCCACGGAGCCATTTTGAGAGCACAAATGTAGTGCGAACTAATGAATATTACAAGGAGGGTGATAATGCAAGATAAATCTTGCTTAAAAAATTTAATTGCCTTAACTTTATTGCCAATTCATCCTACTATGAAATTACTTTTACTCGGTGTCACCTTTCTAATATCAGTTTTTGGAAGCTATTCTCAAGGGACTAACTGGTCATCATTTATTGATTCTATTCCTACGCTTTCTTCCCCCAGAGCCTGTGATTTAAATCAAGATGGAATTAAAGATATTATTTATGGCGGAGGAACCGATGGTGTTGCTAGCAACAATGGTATCATGGCTATTAATGGAGCGAATGGGAGTTTGCTTTGGAAAAGACCTTCGAGAAATGAGGTTTTTGGCAGCGCCATTTTTATGGACATAACTAATGACGGGATAAGTGATGTTTTTATTTCGGGACGACAAGCACAACTGCTAGCAATTAACGGGGCAACAGGCGCCTTGCTTTGGGACTACTTTCCATACAATGTAAATCCAGGAGATAGTGGCCTATATAATTTTTATAACCCTCAATTTATAGATGATGTAACCGGTGATAACAAGCCAGATTTATTAGTAGCAAATGGTGGGGATCACACCGCTCCTGAATGGGAAACCAACAGGCCTCCGGGTCATTTAATGGTAATTAACTCAATGAATGGTCAATTAGTTTCAAAAGCGGTTGTTCCAGATAGTGCAGAAACATATTGTTCAGCGATTGTTGCTGACATTCAAAACAATGGCGTTAAATGGGTACTATATGGTACCGGCGGGGAAACCTTAGGTGGATCATTTTGGGCCTGCCCTTTAACCAGTTTATTACTGAATTCACTAGCGCCTTCTATCGCATTGGCGACAGATACACAAAAAGGATTTATAGCGCCAGCCGCCATGTATAAAACATTGTCTAATCAATATGACATTGTCATACAGTCGTTTTCTGGCAAGGTCACTAAAATAAAGGGGGCTGACTTTTCTACCACATGGACCTATGATTTACCGGGCACACAAAGTAGTGCAGAACCTGTTTTAGGAAACTTTACAGGTAGTATTTCACCCGATGTCTTTTTAGTTCTATTTAAGGGTATTGCACCATCCTACTCTGATTATTACCAAGTTATGCTTGATGGACAGAGTGGATTAGAACTATTTAAAGATAGTTTAGGGTCCATGCATTATGCCTCTGCCAACGCGGTTGATTTAAACAATGATGGGCGAGACGAAGCGATTATTTCACTTAATTATTTCGAGAATGGTCATTTTAAAAACAGAATTCAGCAAATAGATTTTCAAAATAATACCATCCAACAAATAAGTACAACACATGCAGGCGTAAACATTGGTTCTACGCCATTAATCACCGATTTAGACAATGATAATTTATTGGATTTTGTATACTTAGTTAAGCGGGATAGTCTCAATCCCATTGGATGGAAAGGGGTTTATACAACACGGTACGAAACCAATTCTATTATGCCAAATGCTGGAATTGCTTGGGGAAGTTATTTGGGAAGTCTAAACGACGCAGTGTATACCTTTGACCCGGCAAATTGTGGTCCAGGAAGCGTGATTTCATCCGTTGCTATAGTGCAACCAACATGTAATGGCCTAGCTAATGGTTCGATAACTCCAACTGTTGTAGTTGGAAATGGACCCTATACATATGTTTGGTCGAATGGCGCAACAACGGCGCAATTAAACAATGTTGGTGCAGGTACATACAACGTGCAAATCACAGACGCGCTTGGTTGTTATGAAAATTATTCAGCCGTACTTTCCGATCCGTTTATCATTTCATTTGGAGGAATTGCTGCGCCTACATGTCCAGGTGGATTAAATGGGATGGCTACCTTAAATTCATCAGGGTGTCCTTGTATGTTTAGCAACTGCACTTTTCTTTGGGAAAATGGTATTACAACCAAACCAAACAGTTCATTAGTTGAGGGCTGGAATTCTGTAATCATCACCCATGCAAACGGTTGTGTTGTTTTAGATTCGGTATACGTGCCCTTAAGTGCACCGCTTTATGATTCGACAGAAATAGTAAATGTAAGTTGTGCAGGATTCGTTGATGGTAGCATTACTGTTTTGTCGAGTGCTCCTCCCTCCGTTTTATATACCTGGTCAACAGGTGCGAATAGCAATTCAATAAATAGTGTGGCCGCTGGGAATTACCAAGTTATCATAACAGATGCACGGCCTTGTACCGACACTGCCATCTTTACAATATTAGAGCCGGCCATCCTCACCGCTCAAGTTGTTACGCAAAATGTGGATTGTTTTGGCAATTCTTCTGGAAGTTTAGAGATTCTTCCAAATGGTGGAAATGGCTATTACACCTATTTTTTCAACAGCATTCCTTCACCAACTGCTAATTTCTCTCAATTAGCGGCAGGGCAATATGTCGTGTCGGTGAGTGATACCTTAGGGTGTACCTCCGTTATACAAAATATAACTATTTCACAACCACAACAATTGATCTTGAGTTTAAGTTCTACTCCCGAAAGTGCCGCAAACGCACTTGATGGAACTGCGAGTGCAGTAGTATCCGGTGGGACGGCGCCTTACATAATTGAGTGGAACAATCAAGCAATCGGGACACCAAATGTTTATTTAACACAAGGATGGTACACCGCCAATGTTATAGATTCTAATGGATGTACAACAACTGATTCTGTATTTGTTGGAGTTGCGGGTCTCCATTCATTGAGTGCAGACCAACTTATCGCGTATCCGAATCCCTCAAAAGACCAAATAACATTTCCTTTTGAAGTGGAGAGAGTTACCATTTATGATCAATCGGGCGCATTAGTTCTAGATGAGAAAAATAAATCCCAAATCAATACCTCTCAACTAGCAAACGGAGTATATTCAATGCACATTGGAATTCAAGGAGATTCATCTATCATTCGCCTAATTGTTTTGAATGAATAAGCTTTTCTATTTTGTTTCATTGTCAACGATATTCTTATTGTTTGGCGGATGTAATAGCAAAAATCCACGCGATAAAATTGGCAAAGGCAATGTTCGATATGGGGACACGCTTTGTTTTTTTACGCAAGAGGTAATTGGAGACCTTTTTCCTTTGTTTTCAACTGATCTTTACAGCCACCGTGTTAGCTCACAGATATTTGAAACCCTCCTAAAACTAGATCCTGATAACAGTAAAGTCGTTGGAAACCTTGTCAAGAAAGTAGCAACCAGTAAAGACAATAAAAAAATCACGTTATTTATACGAGATGATGTTTTCTTTCATGAGGATCCTTGTTTTAAAGGTAAACCAAATAAATTAACGGCATATGACGTGAAATTTTCATTAGATTTTGCTTGTTCTAGCAACCCTCTGAATAACAGTGGTAAAGTTCTTTGCGAAAAAATTGTGGGTGGAGAAGAATATTTTCGTTCTATCAAGCAAAAAGGGGAAACTGGTGTTACCGGAATAAAAGTGAAAAATGATTATTGCATAGAAATTAGTTTAAAAGAACCCTATGTCAATTTTCAAAAACTATTAACAAGCAGTAATTATGGGATATTTTCAAAAATAGCCTATTCCTATTATGGGAAGGACATCGTAAAGCACCCTATTGGAAGTGGGCCGTTTCTTTTCGGGGGAAGATCCCAAGAAAATTTATTACTTAAGTATAATTCCAACTATTGGAAAAAGGATACTTATGGTAACCAATTGCCCTATTTAAATGCCATTATCGTTAAAAACGGAAAAAACAAAAAAACAGAATTCAAGCTCTTCAGACAAAGAAAAACAGACGTGGTTTTTGAAGTTCCTTCAGAATCATTAAGTGATCTTTTAGGAACAATTCAAGACGCACAAAATGGCGGGACTGTTACGCATCGTGTATTAGTCGCTCCTGGCACGCGAGTTTCCAGTATCGCATTCAACCTAAAGAAAGGCCCGTTTACCAACCCAAAACTCAGAAGAGCATTTGACTACATTATTAACCGCGTTGAATTATGTAACCGTGTGCTCAACGGAGATGGAGCTCCTGCTAATAAAGGATTTGCTCCTCAATCCAACTATTATAACAACCAAAACATTCCAGATCGAGAATATAATGTTTTAGAGGCAAAAAAGCTTTTGGCCTCATCAGGGATGTTGAAAGATAATGCTTTCCCCACCATCAAATTATTCGTTGCTGGAAAGAAAGAAAGTAATGCCTATAAATGGTGTTCCTATATTGCCGAAGAATTAAAAGTTCAATTGGGAATCAACATGGAAATAATTTTTGGGTCATTTTCTGACCGGGAAAAGGCAATCGTAAACAATGAAGTAGATGCATGGAATGTCGGTTGGGTAGCTGATTATCCAGATCCTGAAGGATACTTTAGTCTTTTTTATGTGAAAGATAAAGCGGCTGCTTTACAACAAACTGTTTTTCCATTACTTTCCTCCGAAGAGTATAATCAATATTATTATCTAGCTACCATTGAAAAGAACAATGAAAAAAGAAATTTCCTTTTTAATAAATGTGATTCCATTATTAAAAGTGAGGCAATTATATTACCGATTTTAATTGACGATTTTGTCGCCATCATAAATTTAAGGGTCCGAAATTTTAAATTAAGCCCATTAGGACTTGTTGATTTCTCGAGTGTTTATATTAAAGAATTGGAGTAATTACTTCAAAGCATCCGTCACCCATTGCCTTCCCCAATTCTCAATTTCTTCTTGGGTCCACAAGGCAGGATAAAAAATTCTTTTTTGAAAACGAGGGGGTAAGTATTTTTGCCAATTAGTCCCTCCAGTGGCTGCAATATCATCTTTTTCTTTATTTAAATAGCGTACCGCAGACTTATAATGAGCTAAGGGCCAATCGACATTAACGTTAAGGTCGTTAGTTCGAAGGGCATTGACAACATCTTTATTCGCCCTTTCTTCTTCGGTTAGTCGTAAATAAACCTGCCACAAATTGTTGCTTCTACAAGATGTCGCTAATTCAATGAATCTTGATTTATACTTTTCCTCAAATTGTGTCAAGGTAAGTGTTTTTTTACCTGTCAACTCTTCAGTAGCCCCTTCTTTCCAATAGATATGTTCGAAAAGCGTTGCAATATCTTTTTCATTTTTCAGAGATTCTCGTTTGCTTTTGTCTACTAAATTTATAAAATCAGTGCTATAAAACTCAATCTCTCGATATTGGGCTGATTGAAAACCGCTCGCAGGAAGTAAAGACATTCGGAACTTTAAAAACTCTTCCCTATCCATTCCACTTACCATTATTTCAAAACTTTTAATTAATGCTTCGAAATAGCGATTTATTCTATTCACTCGGCTAATAAAAAAAGTGGCGTCTATATTTTTTCTTTTTCCTAATTGCTCAAACTCGTTTAAAGCCAATTTAAAATACAATTCGGTAATTTGATGGTATATGATAAAAACCAATTCATCGGGAAAACCCGTCTTTGGTTTTTGTAAGCTCAACAAAGTTTCAATTTCAATATAATCCCAATAAGTCGTTACTTCTGCATATAACAAACCATCCAAATAGGAGGATAAATCTTGCCCCAATGCAGCATATTTTTCATTTAATAATTCAAGCTTCTTTTTGATTTCTGGTGTAATTTCCATTTTTTACTGGTTTTCAAGTCGAAATTACTAAAAATTGTTGTTCCACCTTAAACAAATTAATCCCCCTCTATATCTTTTCGTGCTAACTCCTTCCAAAAAGAAGCCTATTTAGGGGTTTTATTTATTGACCATTAACGTTGTCCTTATCAGTTTAAATCAAACAACGTTATGACTAATAAGCGCTAAGCAGATCTTGTAAAATAAAAAATACAACCTTTATCTAGGAGTCCCTGCTTTTGAAAAAAGTATTTAATTATATTTACTCGAAAAAATATATCTCCTAATGATAAACTACAATCCTAAAAGTTGGCTAGCATTAATTTTCTCTTTAAATAAAAGTGATACAATTCGGATTCTTTGGAAACAGTTGATTTATATCGCAATTCTTGCAACTTTAATCATTCTGGCTTTGCATAGGCTGCCACAAGAATATCAAGACATATTAAAAGGCTTTACAAGAGAGTTAACCGCTATCTATTCGTTAATCGGTTTTGTGATGTCTTTACTGCTATTGTTTCGCACAAATGGTGCCTATGATCGTTGGTGGGAAGGCAGAAAGCTATGGGGGGCAATAGTAAATGATTGTCGAAGTGCTTATTTAAAAATAGAAACACGAGTTACAAAAAAAGAAGACAAGGAGGAATTGGGAAGGCTATTAACCTTGTATGTTTTTAACGCTAAAAATAATTTACGAGCGAATAAGAAGACTTTTAATTATGCCCAATTCGAAAATCGATTAAAGGATAATAGCCCGACGCATGTAATGAAAATGATTTACATTAAATTAAAACAACTGGAAAAGGAAGGACAATTATCGCAACAAGACTTAATCCAACTAGACGTTAATTTTGTGGGGCTCATTGCCTCGCTTGGAGGATGCCAGCGTATTAAAAACACGCCAATACCATACTCCTATAGTATTTTCATTAAGAAGTTTATTTTTTTATATGTAATTACGCTCCCAATTGTATTTTTTCATTTTGATTATTGGGCGATATTAATCACCACTTTTGTTTTCTATGCCTTAGTAAGTATGGAGGTGCTAGCAGAAGAAATTGAAGATCCTTTTGGTTCAGATGTAAATGATTTGCCACTTGATCAAATCTGTCAACAAATCGAAAATGACATCAAAAACTTAGCGTCTAATTAAAGTGCAATATGTTGGGATTGGATTTTTCGGTGTAAAAAAGTAGCAGCTGCTTTGTCAAAAAACACACTGTTCTCTGATGTATAATAGTCTACGCTGCCGCCTTTCGAAAGGGTAGCATTGAGTTTTTCGTGCCGAGCTAAATAGTCGACGAGTTTATCTGCAACAATTTCTCCTTGAGGAACTACCTGCACCGTCTCTCCCACAAGTTGTTTAATATAATCTAATAATACTGGGTAATGAGTACAGGCCAAAACAAGGGCGTCAATAGTGGGGTTTTCTGATAAAAAGCCTTCAATGTCCGACTTAATAATCAACTTTCCTGCTTCCGTATTATGCATGTTATTTTCAATCAATGGCACCCACATAGGACAAGCGTGTTGTGCGACATGAAGAGATGGAAAAAACTTTTTAAGTTCAATTGGGTAAGAATTTGAATTAACTGTTCCCTCAGTTCCGAGGATTCCAATACTGTTAGAATTCGTTACCTGTCCAATATATTCCGTACAAGGTCTTATGACGCCTAGTACTCGTTTATTGGTGCCATAACGCGGCAAATCAGTTTGTTGAATTGTCCGTAATGCTTTCGCAGAAGCGGTGTTACAAGCAATAATAATTAATTCACATCCTTGCTTAAACAAAAAGTCAACGGCTTCAAGCGTATATGAATAAACTACATCAAAAGACCTGTTTCCATATGGAGCCCTTGCATTATCACCAAAATAGACATAGTCATAATCAGGCATTTTCTTCAATAACTCAGCTAATATCGTTAAACCACCATAGCCAGAATCAAATACACCAATTGGAATCTTTTTCATAAATCAAAACTACATTAAAAAAGGGCAACCAACGATTGCCCTTCTAAAATTGTTGGAATAATATTATTTCTTCATTGCCTCAGCATCCAAACGTAATAATTCAATTAGAACCTCATCTGTAATATCCATTCCACCTTTAAAATAAAGAGTAGCGGATTCATCAAGGACATAATTAATCTTTTTTCTATCTGAAACAATTTCGACCGCCTTTTGAACACGCTCTAAAATTGGTTTGTTTAATTCTTGCGTATAGATTTGCATTTCCTGTTGCAAGGCTGTTTGTCTGTCTTCAAGTCCTTGTTGTTTTTTCATTATTTTTTCTTCTTCAATCTTCAAGATAACTGGGGACCAAGTACTTTTATTTTGCTCATACCTCTTGTACGCCGCTTCTAAATCTTTTTGAATTTCACCCAATTCTAAATAGCCGTCTTGTTCGAATTTTTTTAGTTTCTCTAACGCATCTAATCGAGAAGGCATAGTGTCTAATAATTCTTGAGAATTAACATGAGCTAATTTCATTTGTGCACTAGCCGTAAGAGCTGTGAACATTAAAGCGATAATAAGGATTGTTTTTTTCATTTAAATATATAGATTAAATTAACTAATTACTCTTTACTAATTCCCATTTCTTCTAATACGGTTTCACTGATATCGTATTCTTTTTCAGCATAAACAAGGTTACTTTGGTTGGCCTTGTCAAAAACAAAAGCATATCCTTCTCGTTTAGCAATTTTTTTCATTGCAGTAAAAACCCGATCTTGAATTGGCTGCACAAACTCCTGTCTTTTCAAAAAATATTCACCATTAACACCAAAGTACTGGCTTTGAAGTTCAATAGTTTCCTTTTCCAACTTTTCAATTTCACTTTTTCTTTTTTCTTTTTCCTCGTTTGGTAAAAGAACCTCTTCTTTATTAAAATTATCTTTTTTTGTTTTTATGAAGGCGTACCTGTCTTCCACTTCTTTCGTCCATTTAAGCGCTAGCTTATCTATTTTTTCTTTTGCTTCTATGTATTCCGGAACATTTTTCATGATGTAATCAGAATCGATAAATGCGTAGGATTGCGCCTTGGCAAAGCCTATGCCAAATAAAAATAAAAAAATAAAAAAAACTCTTTTCATGAAGAAATTTTTGGTGCGTGGGAACGGCGAAGTTAAAAATATATTGCCAATTACAATCATAATTCACCTAGGTTCATACCAATTGTGAAACTTAATTTAGGATTAAACCCTTTCTGTTGTATGGACTGATCAGAAGTGCCACCTATACCACTTGACCAACTATCCAACTTATCAAAGCCCAAACCATAATCTAATCCTAACATTCCAAACATCGGCAAGAAAACTCTAATGCCAACACCCGCTGTTCTTTTCACGTTAAAAGGATTAAATTTTTCAAATGTTGGATACGAATTCCCGGCCTCCAAAAATGCCAAGGCATAAAACGTCGCTTGTGGATTAAGTGAAATCGGGTAGCGCAGTTCCAATGTATATTTGGCTACAATTGGATCACCCCCAGTAGAAGAGACGGATTGGTCTTCATACCCTCTTAACGCAATGATTTCTCGCCCGCCTAATTGATTTACACCTGATAATCCGCTTCCTCCAACGGAGTATCTTTCAAATGGGGTTACCCCTTTAGAAAGATTGTATGCACCGATGTAGCCAAAACCGAATCTTGGCATCAATATTAACTTTTTATCTGGCGTTAGAGGAAGGTACCACTCCCCCGTAAACTTAAAACGATAGTATTCAAGGTAATGGTAGCGATCTTTAGGAGACATTGAGCTGTAGTCCTTATCACCAGCAAAAAGAGAATATGGGGCCGTTGCTTTGGCTGTAAAGCTAAAATTAGAGCCGCTTTGCGGATAAATTGGCGCACTTACAGAACTTCGTTGCAACACATATTTTAGTGCAATGTCATTGGCATAGCCTTCTGGGAAAAGAGGAAATCTAAAGTCTTTTACCACATCGTAGTATTGATAACTCAACTCGTAATATGCTGTAAAATAGTCATCTGGCCACTTTTTTCTGCGCTGCAATCCAACCCCCGTACCCGTTATGGACAAACCGGTATAATCGGGATTAGATCGTATTAATCCGTTAGAAGACAATGCTGTATTGTTAACCCAAAAAGACAAGGAATTCGCTTTCTTTCCACCTAACCAGGGTTCTGTGAAAGAAAAATTATATCCTTGATAATAGCGGCCATTTGATTGAGCACGAATGGAAAGTCGTTGCCCATCTCCTGATGGTAAGGGTGTCCATTGGGACTTTTTAAACATGTTTTTAACCGAAAAATTATTAAATGTTAAGCCTAATGTGCCAATTATCCTTCCAGATGTTGTCGGCCCTGCTCCACCATAGCCACCCGATAACTCAATTTGATCTGAGGATTTTTCTTCCACGACGTACTCAATATCGACCGTCCCCTTTGCTGGATCGGGAATCGGGTTTACTTGAAAACCTTGTTCGTTAAAAAAGCCCAATTGAGAAAGTTCTCTTTGCGTTCTAATAATATCTGCTTTATTAAATAAGTCACCTGGTTTGGTTCTTATTTCGCGTAAAATAACATAATCATTGGTCTTGTTGTTTCCTCTAATCGTGATCTCACCAATCCGTGCTTCCTTGCCTTCAATTATTCTGATTTGATAACTTATTTTATTATTGATTACGTTGGTTTCAACAGGTATTACCTGAAAAAACAAATAGCCTTTGTCCATGTAAAGTGAAGAAATATCCCTTCCGTCACCACTTCCTTTTAAGCGTTGGTCAAGCAATTCTTTATTAAATACGTCTCCATTTTTTATCCCTAAAACAGTGTCTAAAAAACTGGAACGGTATTTAGAATTTCCTATCCAATCAATGTCCCCAAACAAATACTTTTCGCCTTCATTAATTACAATGTCAATTTTAAGATTCTTTTCATCCACTTTATAAACGGTATCAAAAACAATCATTGCATCACGCAAGCCTGAAGCGTTAAATTTTCCTAACAGCGCTAACTTATCTTTCTCATAAGTTGACTCTGTAAATTTTGATCGTTTAAAGATTCTAAGTATGGACTTTGATTTCGTATCTTTCATGGCCAATTTTAGTTTCCATGTAGGCACACTTTCGTTCCCTGAAATTGTTAATGGTTTAATGCCAATTTTAGATCCCTTATCAATTTCTATTAAAAATATTTCCGAGTCATTTATCATGGTATCTTTTATGCGCTGAATATTCACCGAAACACCATAATAAGCCTTTTCCCTAAAATAGCCTTTTATTTTACTTTTCGTTTGAAAAACGAGGTTCTCTGTAATCGTTTTACCAGAAAACAACTCTATTTCTTCACGAACTTTGTCGGCCTCCCTTTTTGACACACCAACAAACTTAAAGCGCGATAATTTGGGCCTTGGTGACAACTCTATTACCAAATAAATGATTCCTGCTACTTCTTTTTCAGCGTAGATAGAAACATTTGAAAACAATCCTTCTTCCCATAACTTTCTGATGGCTTTACTAATTTGATCACTTGGAAGTGTTATCTTTTGACCTTGCTTTAATCCAGCTATTAGCTTTATTCCTTGATGGTCATAATTGTCGGCGCCAACAATGCGTATAGGCCCTATTTCATATTCAACCGGGACAGAATAATTAAAGTTAAGCCCTCCAATTGTTAGTGGATCCGTTTGAGCAAATGAAGCCAAGCTAAAAAACAAAAAAGTAATTATTGTTATTTTTTTCATGCTATTCATTGTATTTGTTCTGAAGTTTTTCCAAATCTCCGCTCTCTATTTTGATAATCCTGAATAGCAACAACCAAATGGTCTTTTCTAAAATCAGGCCAGCAAACACTTGTAAAATGAAGTTCTGTGTATGCAATTTGCCATAACATAAAATTACTTACCCTATTCTCACCACTCGTTCGAATTAATAATTCTGGGTCTGGAATATTTTTAGTAAACAAGTGCCTCGAAATTAATTCTGGTGTTATATCTTCCTCATTAGCTGGCTTTTCGTGCAGTAATATAGATTGAACAGCTTTTGTTATTTCAATACGCGCGCTGTAATTTAATGCAAGAACTAGTGTGATACCGGTGTTTTCTTTCGTTTTTTCAATTGCTTGGATCATACTTTGTTTGCAATTTTCTGGAAGTCCATCAATTTCTCCAATCGTCATTAATCGAACTCCATTGTTATCCAAACTATCCAATTCTGAAGTTATTGCATTTATTAACAAATCCATTAACCCATCAATTTCCATTTGAGGTCTCGACCAATTTTCAGTTGAAAACGCATAAAGGGTAAGGAATTTCACTCCCAATTCTTTCGCTGCTTTCAATGTGTCACGAACAGATTCTACGCCCGAGGCGTGTCCAAACAAACGGTCTTTTCCCTGAGCTTTTGCCCAACGTCCATTGCCATCCATAATGATCGCAATATGATTCGGAATATTAAGCAAATCTAAAGAAAGCATTGAGCCAGTTATTTTTTAAGTTGCTAAAATAAGGAAACTATTTGCGCGAAAAAAATAAAGCAAGTTATCCTGGTAATAATTGATGATAAATTCGATGCCCACTATTATTCAGCAAGCACAATGGCTGTATCATTTAACATTTCAAGGACACCTCCTTTTATCTCAAAAACACCCAATGATTTATCTGTTGAATCAAAAACAACCTCTCCATTAAAATCTTCTGTGTTACCTGATTTTTTTATCCTTATTTGGCCTTTTTTTAAGGCGGAAATAATTGAGGTGTGATTATTCAATAGTTGAAATTCACCATCCAATCCAGGCAATGTTACTGAAAGAACATCACCTTTAAAGATGATTGCTTCCGGGGTAAATATTTCAAGTTTCATGCTGTAAAATTAAGCTTCTGCCATCATTTTTTCTCCTGCTTCGATCACATCTTCTATCCCTCCTTTAAGGTTAAAAGCTGCTTCAGGATACTGATCGTATTTCCCATCAAGAATTTCATTAAACGCTTTAATTGAATCATTTAGATCAACTAAAACACCTGGTAATCCAGTAAATTGTTCTGCAACATGGAATGGTTGTGATAAAAATCGCTGAACCCTTCTTGCTCGGTGAACAATTAATTTATCCTCTTCAGAAAGTTCGTCCATACCAAGTATTGCGATGATATCTTGTAGTTCTTTGTATCGTTGTAAAGTTAACTTTACTCTTTGTGCACAATCATAATGCTCATCTCCAACAATTTCCGGTGTCAAAATTCTAGAAGTAGAATCAAGTGGATCAACCGCTGGATAAATACCAAGTTCCGCAATTTTTCGAGACAACACCGTTGTAGCATCAAGGTGAGCAAATGTATTTGCTGGAGCAGGATCCGTTAAATCATCTGCAGGTACATAAACCGCTTGTACAGAAGTAATAGAACCGCTTTTTGTGGAAGTAATTCGCTCTTGCATTTGCCCCATTTCGGTTGCTAAGGTTGGTTGATATCCCACCGCGGAAGGCATCCTTCCTAAAAGTGCCGAAACCTCAGATCCAGCTTGAGTAAACCTAAAAATATTATCTACGAAGAATAAAATATCCTTCCCTTGTTCTTGCCCATCACCATCTCGAAAATATTCTGCAATGGTAAGTCCAGAAAGAGCTACACGTGCACGTGCACCAGGAGGCTCATTCATTTGACCAAATACAAACGTTGCTTTTGATTCCTTCATCTCTTCAAGGTCGATTTTAGTTAAATCCCAACCTCCTTCTTCCATTGAATGCATGAAATCTTTTCCATATTTTATAATGCCAGATTCTAGCATTTCCCTAAGAAGGTCATTTCCCTCTCTGGTACGTTCACCAACACCTGCAAAAACGGACAACCCTCCGTGTCCCTTCGCAATGTTGTTGATTAACTCTTGAATTAAAACCGTTTTACCAACACCTGCACCTCCAAATAATCCAATCTTTCCCCCTTTTGCGTACGGCTCAATTAAATCAATCACTTTAATTCCAGTAAGTAAAACCTCAGTTGCTGTTGATAACTGATCAAACTTCGGCGCCTCTCTATGGATAGGCATTCCTCCTTCATTACTTACTGTATTGATGCCGTCTATAGCTTCGCCAATCACGTTAAAAAGACGTCCTTTTATTTTTTCTCCAACCGGCATTTTAATTGCCGAACCGGTCGATATTACTTCCATTCCCCTTGTAAAACCATCTGTAGAGTCCATTGAAATGGCGCGAATAGAGTTTTCACCTACGTGAGATTGAACTTCAAGTACAACACGAGTACCATCTTTTTTTATTACCTCTAGTGCATCAAAAATAGTAGGTAATGCGACCCCATTTTCGAATCTTACATCCACTACTGGACCTATAACCTGAGAGACTTTTCCTTTAGAAGTTGACATGAAAATAGCTTTTTAAATTTGGGTGCAAATATAGCTATATATTTTTGATATTTAGTTACACAATTAGGCTAAAAATTATTGGGTTTATTCGATATCGTTTACAAGATATCTCGCCGTAAAAAAAGAAAAGGCCGTTGCTGTCATTATCAAAACAAGTAAAACACTTAAAATTTCACTCATCTTTACCTCAATTGGAAATGGAATTCCCGCTCCAGGAATCGTAATAATGGAATATTTTAATTGCATTAAGCAAATTCCAATCCCCAAAACTGCGCCTAAAAAAACACCTATGCCAGCGATAAGAAGCCCCTCTAAAAAAAAGATGTTAAAAATCTTGGTTTTGGATAGCCCAATGCTTTTTAGGACGCCTACACCTTCCTTTTTCTCTAAATAAATCATGGTAATTGAAGCTACTAAGTTAAAAGCTGCTAAGAGAAAAATAAACAGCAAAATAATTAGAACGATAAGTTTTTCACTTTTACTCGTTTTATATATCAGTTCGTTTTTCTGAGCATTTGTTTTCACAACAAAATTATTTCCCAACAAGTTTTGAATTTTCAATTTAAGGGCCTCATTATTAATCGTGCTTTTGGGCTGGATATAGATATGCGTGATCTGCCCTTCTAAGTTGAGTAGCGTTTTAACAAATTTTAAATCCGCAACTAATGCAGCATCATTTGTTTCCTTGTTATAATTAATTATTCCCGCAATATTGAATGAGGTTTGAAAAAATGGATTTTTTCCGAACTTTAATTTTAAATCGTTTTTTGGGGCATAAATTATTATGTTGTCAGGTTCTGTTTTAACATTTCCCAACGCTAAATTATTTGCAAGCCCTGCCCCAATAAGTCCAAAGTCATTATTTTCTTGGTTGTTCCCTGACAATATTGCACTTCCCATAATCAAATGGTCTTTGTTATGAATATTAATCATGTCTAAAAACTGAGGTTCTACTCCTAAAATTGTTGCATTTACCCACTTTTCTTCATTGCGTAAGATTACCGTTTCTTCTATTCCTTTTGATATTCTTAACACCCCATCTATTTTGGATAACTTAGCCCAAGGAACCTGACTTTCAAAAATTGTTTTTCCCTTACTTGGAGTAATTGTAACGCCTTGATCAAATTCCGTGTAAAGCTCGCTAATCATCGACTCGATGCCGTTGAAAGAAGATAATACAATAATCAATGCTGCAGAAATAACCATTACGCCCATGACAGAAATACGCGTAATTATAGTTACTGCTTGGCGCTTGTTTTTTGAAAACAAGTATCTAAGCGCTATGTAGAATGGGACGTTAATTTTTTGGCTTTAAAAGTTCTTCAATTCTACTCGCATATTCTAAAGAATCATCGATATAAAAAGTTAGTGACGGAATTTTCCGAAGATTCTTTAAGCGTTGACCTATCTGACCTCTAATTTTTCCTTGGTTGGTTTGAATCGATTTTAATACATCCGCTGCGTTTGGATGTGCATAAATACTCAAATAACATTTTGCCAAAGATAGATCTGCGGTTATTCTCACCACTGTTACAGACACCATGGCGCCTAAACATATTTCTGAAGAAAGTCGCTGAAATAACACGCCTAATTCCCCTTGGATTGCCGCTTCAATTTTTTGTTGTCTAACACTACTCATAATACAAAGTTAAGAAACTTAGGTGCTACTAATTGAAAAACAACTAGACAAATGTATCTTTGCTGTTAAATTGAATGCCCTAAAACAAATATATAGGTATACCTTCAGGTATAAAGGCGTCGCTCTACTTGTAGTGTTATGCAATTTATTATTCGTTATTTTCAATTTGTTATCGCTTGTATTATTTATTCCAATACTGCAGTTAATTTTTAGAAAACCCGAAGAAATTGCCCGTATAAGCTCACCTATATGGGACCATACTTTTGGCGGATTATTTATTTATATCAAAGACTGGTATAATTTCACCATGTATGAGCTGGTGTCTGACAGTCCAAAATCCGCTTTATTGTTTGTTTGTCTTACGGTAATGTTAGCCTTTTTATTCAAAAATATTTTTCGTTACGGGGCCGTTTGGTTTCAATCACAATTGCGCATGGCTGTTGTTAGAGATGTTCGAGATAAATTGTTTGAAAAAATTCTTGTGCTGCCTTTATCCTATTATTCGAATGAAAGGAAGGGCGATTTAATGGCTCGAATGAATAGCGATGTTGGGGAAGTGGAAGTTGCGGTCGTAAGTATGTTAGAGCTTCTATTCCGCGAACCAATTGCCGTTGCAATAAACATTATTTCGTTGGTTTACCTGAGTCCAGAATTGACTTTAATTTCCTTATTTCTTTTGCCAATATCAGCATTTGTAATCTCCCGCATAGGCAAAAGCTTGAAGCGGACAGCAAAAGCAGGGCAAGAACAAACGGGATTGCTCTTTTCGGCTATGGAAGAGGCCTTGTCTGGGATACGTATTATTAAAGCCTTTAATGCCAATGGCTTCATATTAAATGGCTTTAAGAAAATAAATCTCACGCATCAAAAACTAATAACAAAAACGTTCCGAAAAAAAGACCTTTCTCCATTATTAAATGAAACATTAGGAGCGATGGTGATGCTATTACTGGTTTGGTTTGGAGGTAATTTAATTTTAGATCATAAAGGAAATGGGCTGACGGGTGAAGTTTTTATGACTTTTATTATTGTTTTTTCTCAATTATTAAGGCCGATACAAGGGGTTTCTTCTTCAATTGCCAATATGACCAAAGCCAACGTTTCGTTGGAGAGAATAAATAATATTCTGGAAGAGGACGAACGGATAATTGAAAAGTCTCAGGCAATCGAAATAAACGACCTAAATGATTCCGTTGAATTCAACAATGTATCATTTGGATACGGGCAAGAAGTTGTTTTGAATTCAATAAATCTACGCGTTAAAAAGGGAAGTTCGATTGCATTGGTTGGGGAGTCCGGTAGTGGGAAGTCAACTATGATGGACCTATTAACAAGGTTTTACGATGTCGAATCTGGTGAGGTTTTAATCGATGGGGTTAATGTGAAAGAGTTGTCCATAAAGTCATTAAGAAGTCTAATTGGAATTGTTTCTCAAGAGTCAATCTTGTTTAATACAAGTGTTACGGAAAACATAGCTTTTGGTGATGAAAACCCTTCTATCGAAAAGGTAATAGAGGCTGCTAAAACAGCGAACGCCTATGATTTTATTATGGGATTAGAAAGTGGTTTTGACACCGTAATTGGAGAGCGAGGAAATAAACTTTCAGGTGGACAAAAGCAACGGTTAAGTATCGCACGGGCTATTTATTTAGATCCTCAAATATTGATCTTAGATGAAGCAACATCGGCTTTGGATACGGAGTCTGAGCAACTCGTTCAGTCTGCCTTAGAAAGAATAATGCTTGGAAAAACCACTTTTATTATTGCGCATCGATTAAGCACTATCATCAATGCTGATCACATAATTGTTTTATCAAAAGGTGCAATTGTAGAAGAGGGAAATCACCCAGATCTATTGAAACTTAATGGTTATTACACCAAATTTTGTACTTTACAAGGAATTAACTAAAAATATCAAATAAAAACAACCCAAAAACCACAACGTTTTGCTTGCAAATGCGTTAATAAAGACAATGCTATTTAAATTACAATTCTCTTTAGCTTCAGCCCTTACCATTCTTCTTTTATCGAAGGCCAATTGTCAATTGGTAACGAATACCGGGCAATCCCCGCAAGGGCTCGTTCAAAATGTCTTGCTAGGACCAGGTGTTGTTGTTTCAAATATCATGTTCAATGGAAGCAATACGGCAATTGGCTCCTTTTCTGCAACAGGCACAAATCTCGGAATTAACCAAGGAATCGTAATGACTACAGGTACCGTTTTAAATAATGGTTCAGGACCTCAGGGCCCTAATAACCTGCCCAGTGCAGGAATGGATAACAATGTTGGTGGGTCTGGCCTATTGTCAAATTTAATTGGCGGGACACAAACCTATAACGCAGCGATTTTAGAATTTGACTTTATTCCTTATTCCGACACCGTCAAATTTAAATACGTTTTTGGCTCTGATGAATACCCCGAATTTGCACCACCGAACAACTCTGGGTATAATGATGTGTTTGGTTTTTTTATTTCTGGCCCCGGAATCGTTGGAATGCAAAACATTGCCCAACTTCCTAATAATGGCAGTATCGTTTCCATAAATAATGTGAATGCAATAACAAATTCCCAATATTTTAACGCCAATGGAGACGGCAACATGGCGCCTTACAATTCGTCGCCTTTTTACATTCAATATGATGGATTCACCGATGTTCTAGAAGCCATTTCGCGCGTTCAATGTGGAGAAACATATCATTTAATTTTAGCTATTGCCGATGTTGGAGATGGAAGTTGGGACTCCGGAATATTCCTTGAAGCAAATAGTTTAAGTTCACTTACCCCGATTACCGTTTCTTATGCGCTATCACAACAAGCTTATCCAGATCCTTCTTGGTTGGCAGAAGGTTGTGTGACTGCGACTGTCACATTGCAAAGAAATAATAACTTAAATAGCAGTTTAACTATTCCTATTCAAACAAGCGGTACTGCTCAAAACATCCTCGATTATACTGGGGTTCCCAACAGTATAACTTTTCCCGTTGGTCAAAACACAACCTCTTTTACAATAACATCTTTACCAGATGTTTTAGTGGAGGGATTAGAAAGTATTATTATGAATTTTAGCGTCACTGATCCCTGCGGAAATATAACACCTATCCCATTGACAATTAATATTCAAGATGTTGCGCCACTTATACTAACAATTCCCGACACAAGTGTTTTATGTCCCGGGGCATCTTTATCAATTGTACCCACCCTCTCTGGAGGTGTCCCCCCATACGCATACCTATGGAGTAATGGGGCAACAACAAGTTCCATCTCAGTAATTGCCAATACAAACAGCACTATATATCTTACGGTAAGTGATAATTGTTCTGGACAATCTGTTACCGATACAGCCATGATAAGCGTTCCTGTATATTCCCCATTAAGCTTAGTTGTTTCAAATGACATTACAGAGATCTGCCCTTATATTCCGCAAACAATTTATGCGGACGTAAACGGCGGGAGTGGTGTTTATCTTTATTCTTGGACACAAGGCAATACCTTAATAGGCGCCTCCGATAGCATAATTGTAAGTCCATCTGCATCTACCAATTACCTAGTTACTGTTACTGATAATTGCGGGAATACCGTATCGGATACTGTTTCATACACGATAACAAGTCCACCTCTTTTAGTAAGTAACAGTCCTGTATTACAGATTTGTCCAGGAGATAGCGCCTATGTTTCCGCAAGTGCAAGCGGTGGATATGGAAATTATTATTTTTTATGGCCCGCCACAGGCGAAACTACAACCGGAATTTGGGTGCACCCAACTGCAAACTCGGTATATCAGGTCATTGTTTCCGATGAATGTCAATCGTTCACTGTTAGTGGATTTAGCCAAGTAATGGTTGTCAAACCGATTGCAGATTTTAGTGTGAACAGTCAATCAATTATAGAGGGGCTGCCCATTTCCTTTCTAAACCAAACCCAAAATGGCTACGGGTACACCTGGTTATTTGGAGATGGAGGAACATCATATGATATACATCCAGTTCATACCTATCCAAGCGATGGAACCTACCTTGTCACTTTATATGCTACAGATATTTACGGGTGCAAAGACAGCATAACAATGCCCATCTTCATTCAAGAGGAATTATACATTTATATTCCCAACACATTTATCCCCGACGAAAATAGGATAAACGACTTTTTTTCGGGTTCATTTGTAGGGGTGGAATGGATAAAGATTGAGATTTTTAATCGCTGGGGAGAATTGGTCTTCGAATCAGAAGATTTAAATTTTGCCTGGGATGGAAAGTATAATGGCGCCGATATTCAAAGCGGTTGCTTTACCTGGAAACTTCGCTATAGGCCAAGGCATCTTCAAGAGTTACTGATGACCGGACACGTTAATATAATCCGTTAGTTTAACAACTAATTATCATTTAATTCCCAAATCCAACTTGTGTTTTGTTGCTTTTAGCGTAATTTCGCAATCGTATGAAAAACATAAGGAATTTTTGCATTATCGCACACATTGATCACGGAAAGAGTACACTAGCAGATCGGCTACTTCAAACCACCGGAACAATTTCTGATAGAGATATGAAGGCGCAAGCATTAGATGATATGGATTTGGAGAGAGAGCGCGGAATTACCATTAAGAGTCATGCAATCCAAATGAATTATTCAAAAGACGGGGTTGATTACATACTTAATTTGATCGATACCCCAGGACATGTGGACTTTTCATACGAAGTTTCTAGATCAATTGCAGCATGCGAAGGAGCGCTCTTAATCGTTGATGCATCACAAGGAATAGAAGCTCAAACGATCTCTAATTTATATTTAGCTTTAGAACACGATTTAGAAATCATTCCCATTTTAAATAAAATGGATTTGCCTGGGGCAATGCCAGAAGAAGTTTCTGATCAAATTATTGAATTAATCGGCTGTGATATAAGTGAAATTATTCAAGCTTCTGGAAAAACTGGATTAGGGGTAGATGCCATACTTGACGCTGTAATTAATCGGATCCCGGCACCTAAAGGCGATGAAAATGCGCCACTTCAAGCCATGATTTTTGATTCTGTGTTTAATTCTTTCCGAGGAATTATTGCGTATTATAGAATAAGAAACGGCGTGATTAAAAAAGGACAGAAAATTCGCTTCATGAATTCAGGAAGGGATTACAATGCAGATGAAATTGGAATTCTTAAAATGGAATTGTCCCCACGGAAAGAAGTCCGAGCTGGAGATGTTGGTTATATTATATCTGGTATCAAACAAGCGAATGAAGTTAAAGTTGGTGATACAATTACCAGCTCCGACAATCCGTGTGAAGTCGCAATTAAAGGGTTTGAGGATGTTAAACCGATGGTTTTTGCGGGAATCTACCCTGTAGACACAGAGGATTACGAGGAACTTCGTTATTCTATGGAAAAATTACAACTTAATGATTCCTCCTTGATTTTTGAACCGGAGTCTTCCCAAGCTCTTGGCTTTGGTTTTCGATGTGGCTTTTTAGGAATGTTACACATGGAAATTATTCAAGAGCGCCTTGAAAGAGAATTCAATATGACGGTAATTACCACCGTTCCGAATGTTTCGTATAAAGCTTTTATGAAAAAGGATCCCGACAAAATGATGATCGTCAATAATCCTTCTGAATTACCCGACCCTTCTGGCATGGATCGCATTGAAGAACCTTATATTTCCGCTCAAGTTATTACCAAAACAGAATATGTTGGATCAATTATGACCCTTTGTATTGAAAAAAGGGGCGAGTTAAAAAACCAAGTGTATTTAACCCAAGATCGAGTTGAAATTTCATTTGAAATGCCCTTGGCTGAAATCGTTTTTGATTTTTATGACCGCTTAAAGTCTGTATCTCGTGGCTATGCCTCCTTTGATTATCATCCTATTGGCTACCGAGAATCTGATTTAATTAAATTAGATTTAATGTTAAATGCTGAGCAAGTTGATGCGCTTTCTGCTTTAGTACATAGGAGTAATGCCTTTGATTTAGGAAAAAGAATCTGTATAAAATTAAAAGAGTTAATTCCGCGACAACAATTTGAAATTCCGATTCAAGCAGCCATTGGGGCCAAAATTATTGCGCGTGAAACGATAAAGGCACTTAGAAAAGATGTTACCGCTAAATGTTATGGGGGTGACATCTCAAGAAAAAGGAAGTTATTAGAAAAACAAAAAGAAGGTAAAAAAAGAATGCGACAAGTTGGACGCGTTGAAGTTCCTCAAGAAGCATTTTTAGCAGTATTAAAACTTAACGATTAAAATTATGAATATTCTAAACCACACCCATTCCGGATTAAGATGGATCGCGTTAATTCTTTTGATTTGGGCGATCACTAACGCTTTTACAGCAAAACGATTTGAGAAAAAACATAAAATGATAACTCTTTTTGCCATGGTATGTTTACACATTCAATTGGTTATCGGGTTAATTCAATATTTCACCTCCGCGAAAGTGCAATTTACCGCTGGATGGATGAAAGAACCATTACTCCGTTTCTATGGCATGGAACATTTGGCCGGTATGTTATTGGCCATTATTTTAATCACTATTGGTTATAGCAAAGCGAAAAGAAAAGAAAATGATGCGGATAAATTTAAAGTAATCCGCTTATTTTATTCAATAGGATTAATCATTATTCTTTTATCTATTCCTTGGCCTTTTAGGGCAAATCTTGGTGGGGGATGGTTCTAAGGATTAGTTATTTCTGCTCTTGCCTACTTTTAGTGGTAAGTTGCTCTTCATCTGGCGATAAAGTTATACCTGAGCCACCTGCCCCCCCAGAAGTAGTAGGTGAAAATTTATTCATCATGCATTGTGCCGTATGTCATGGGGAAGATGGTAAATTAGGTGCGTCAGGCGCAAAGGATTTATCCATTTCCAACTTAAGTGATGCGGCAACCTTAAAAATAATTAAAGAGGGTAAAAATGCCATGCCTCCGATGAAAGCATTACTTGGGAATAATAAAAATATAAGCTTAGTATTGGAACACATTAAAAAATTAAGACATTGACAGAAGGATACGATACATCCGTGCCAACAGAAGAGCCATGCGTTTTAGTTGGTGTCATAAGCGCTGACATCACCGAAGCAATCGCTATAGAATACATTAACGAATTGTCTTTTTTAGCTGAAACGGCTGGCGCTATCACCAGAAAAACCTTCATGCAACGATTGCCCTTTCCTAATCCTAAAACATATGTGGGAAAAGGAAAGTTAGAAGAAATAAAAGAATATATCCGAGCAACGAATACAGAGTTAGTGATTTTCGATGATGAATTATCGCCATCACAACTACGTAATATTGAAAAAGAACTAGAATGCAAAGTGCTGGATCGGCCGATTCTTATTCTTGATATTTTCGCCAGTAGAGCCAGTAGTTTCCATTCAAAAACACAAGTGGAATTAGCCCAGCTTCAATACATGCTTCCGCGATTAACGCGCATGTGGACACACCTCGAACGTCAAAAAGGGGGGATTGGACTTCGAGGTCCAGGCGAATCTCAAATAGAAACAGACCGAAGAATTATCCAAATGCGCATTTCTTTAATGAAAGAGCGCCTTCAAGATATTGATAAACAAATGACCATACAAAGAGGCAATCGGGGGCAACTGGTAAGAGTCGCTCTTGTTGGTTATACCAATGTGGGTAAAAGTACTTTGATGAATTTGTTGGCTAAATCAGATGTGTTTGCAGAGGATAAACTATTTGCCACTTTGGATACTACCGTACGAAAAGTAGTTATCGATAATCTTCCTTTTTTACTTACGGATACTGTTGGGTTCATTCGAAAATTACCTCAGCAACTAGTAGAATCTTTTAAATCAACATTAGACGAAGTAAGGGAAGCAGATATACTTGTTCATGTTTTAGATCTATCACATCCGAATTTTGAAGAGCAATTTAATATCGTGAATGAAACACTTCATGAAATCGATAATACAGAAAAGCCAAGCATCCTTGTTTTTAATAAAATTGATGCTTTTTCACCACAAGAACTTGATGGTGATGAAGACGAGACGATTAATAGCATCGAGGTTCTTAAAAAAACATGGATGGCTAAAATGCAAAAAACAACCTGTGTTTTTATTTCTGCGACCGAAAAAGAAAATATAGAAGAGTTAAAATCTGTAATATATGAAGAGGTAAAAACAGTTTTTAGTATTCGCTACCCGTATAGTAATTTCCTATATTAATAAAACCCGAATCGTATTAAATAAAAAAAGGGGAGCAAGCTCCCCTTTTTCAATACACATTAATTGTTAGCTTATCTAACAACAACATTTTTTGTAGTCGTTGCTCCATTTGAAGTAACGGTAACGATGTAGCTTCCTTTAGCAATACTTTCTGTTGAGAAAGATACCAATTGAGAACCTACTAAATTTGTAAATGATTTTGTAGCGATTGTTCTTCCTTGAATATCAACTAAAGAAACTGAAAAATCATTGTTGTTTGCTTCAAAAGAAACATTAACTAAATCAGATGCTGGGTTAGGGAATACATTCATTGCGATTGTTTCCATTTCATTTAAACCAGCAACGCCTGTTTTGAATACTTTTTGCTCGCTATCTCCAAACGTGCCTCCAGATGCTAAAGTCGCTCCAGATGCATCAAGAATCGTGTATCCACCATCACCATATTGACAGCAAATTCCATCACCATATACGTCAAGTATTTCAAATGTATAACACGTGTTTGGTGTTAAATTAGCCTGAACTGGTGTTTGAACTGTTACACCTGCAGCTCCTAAATCTGGTCCAAAACCAGTTCCGGAAGCTACTGTTGCTCCTGCAGCATTTTTAATGGTCCAAGATGTTTCAGTACCATACTGATCGGTAGTAAGGTTTACTGTTACATACTGGTTAACAGCAACTAAAGCTGTTGAAACAGTTGCATTCACACCATTGTTTGCAGCGTTTGCATCAGCTGCTGTAGCAACCGTAACAACCAATGCTCCTCCTGTAAATGCAGCAATTGGAGTACAAGTAACCGTTGCAACACCGTAAGTAGCTAAACTTCCTGAATATGTTCCAGTTGAAACTGTTGTTCCACCTTGCGTTACAGTAACAGTTGCCGCAGTTAAGGGGCTAGTTCCATTATTTTGAATCTTCACCTCTGGAGTATAAGCACCTTGACAGTGAACTAAAGGACTTTCGTAAGAAAGTGCTGCTACGTCTGCAGGATTTGAAGCTGGAGGAGGGCAAGAACCAACTGCTGTATAAATAGCAGCTGCAGTTGCTTGGCCAATCTCTGTTACTACACGGTTCGGACAAATTTTGTAGATTGTTGGAAAATAAGCAATGTTAAAGTTGGTGTTGATCGTATTTGCTGTAGCCGTGATTGGATTCGCCATTGGGAATTGAATTTGACCTGCAGCATTTGGGTTTGTCCAGTCGCCAATTGCTCCTGATCCGTCTAACATCGTAGCATCTGCAGTTGCACCATCGCCCTCAATCCAAATAACCATAAGGTCATCCGTTGTTGTTGCAGAAACACCAGGGTATCCTGCTGGTCCGTGTGCAGCATAAGCATCTTCTAATGCACCTGATAAATGATAATTCCAACATGGTCCGCACCAAGTTGCTGAAACGTCCAAAATAACCGTGTAACCAGCATCAAGATAGTCATACAATTTATAAGAACCATTGTTTGTCATTCCGGCTGTAGATAACCAAGGCTGATATGCACTAACTGTAAAGTCTGGTGCAATGCTACCAGGAGCCAACTGGGCAAATGTTGTTGCTGAAGTTGCTGAAAGCAACAAAGCTGAAAGTAATAGTTTTTTCATTTTATAAAGATTAAAGTTGTGCGTAAAAATAACTCCAAATTTCTAGCAAACAAAACTTTTTGTGCATTAATGTGAATTTAATGAGAAGGAGTTATTAATAAAAGGCTTAAAACAGTAGGAAAGTTATTTTTTCTTGAGCTGCTCTAAAATAAAAAGCTCAATTGCACCCACCATTGAAGGTGCTTTAGGGTGTGGTGCATTTACATCAAGGCGCAAGTTATGCTTTTCGACTGCCATTGCCGTTGTAGGGCCAAAAGCAGCAATCGCTGTGGTGTTTTGTTTGAAATCGGGAAAGTTTACAAAAAGTGATTCAATTCCTCCCGGGCTGAAAAAAACCAACAAATCGTAATAAACATTTTCTAAATCCGAAAGGTCTGCTGCTACAGTACGATATAAAATCGTTTTGGAAAACCGAATTTTACTTTGCTCCAAGGTTTGTGGGATATTATCGCGCAGTATATCCGTACAAGGCAGTAGAAAATTTTCTGTTTTGTGCTTCTTCATTACCTCAACTAAATCTTCAATTGTTTGTTTTCCAAAGAAAATTCTCCGTTTACGATAAGCCACATATTTTTGTAGGTATAGTGCCACAGCTTCAGAAATGCAAAAATATTTCATCTCCTCTGGTACAGTAAATCTTGACTCTTCAGCGATCCTGAAAAAATGATCGACAGCAACTTTTGATGTGATTATTATTGCTGTATGATCCGTTAGATTAATTTTTTGTGCGCGAAATTCTTTTACGGGAACTCCTTCCACCTTGATAAATGGCCTAAAATCAATTTTGATTTTGTACTTTTTTTCCAACTCAAAATAGGGCGAATTTGCTCCTTCAGGTTGAGGCTGGGACACTAGAATCGTTTTTATTGCCAAGTCTAAAAGTTTAAGGTTGTGCTACTTAACAAATGAAGAAAGTTTGTTGCCAAAGAAAACAAAAATAGCGATCAATGGCAAAACTTCAACGGCGCAAAAGTACAATAAAATGTAATACCATCTAATTCCCATTAACATTGAAGTAATAATTCCTTTTAATATGCGATTTAGAAACATGATAAAAAAACCAACTAAAAGGGCTGAAAACATCATTTCCATTAAAGATTTATTTAATGTAATAATAATGGCTACAGTTAAAAAGAAAAAGCCACCAGCACAAATTGCAAAGCGCAAATGATATTTTAAATATCTTATGATGGGGTGCTTTCCTATCATCGCGAAAATCAGGCCCTGCCCCGCCTTCCAATATAACAATAATGCCATTGGTATTAAAAATACAATCAACCATGTTTTAAAATCTGCCGCATTTAAATCGATGACTAACAGTAATGCTAAAGCCGCGCCAATTATAAAATTTAAGGTCAATAATCGAAAAGTGGCGAGGCTCATTCTCTCTGAGTCATGATTGAATGAATCTTCTTTTTGAACCCTATAAAAACCTAAGAATACCAGAGGAATCAATTTAACTTGTCTGGCAGAGGCAATTGCGATAAGTAGTAGAGATAATGAACACGTCAGCAACCACCCAATAGAGATTTGTTGTTCTCGAAGATGAAGTGTTAACGTTTCATTCATTTTGGATACCTGTTTAATGACGCTACAAAATTAAATAGAAACTCCTTTAAATTAAGTTTTATTTATTGATTACTTTTGCAGCACTAAAACATATTTGATGAAAACCGATCTTTTTAAGCATCCTGATTATTACATTTTAGATGATTTATATTCGGAAGAACATAAACTAATTCGTGACACAGCAAGGCAATGGGTTAAAAAAGAAGTGTCCCCAATTATTGATGAACACTATGAAAAGGCAACTTTCCCGATGCACCTTTTAAAGGGCCTTGGAGAAATCGGAGCCTTTGGACCGTATATTCCTGTTGAATATGGCGGCTCTGGACTAGACCAGATTTCTTATGGTATAATTATGCAGGAATTGGAGCGTTGTGATTCCGGATTGCGATCGACCGCTTCCGTTCAATCTTCTTTAGTAATGTATCCTATTTGGAAATATGGTTCAGAAGAACAGAAAAATCGGTTTTTACCGAAACTTGCATCTGGAGAGATGATGGGTTGTTTTGGATTAACAGAGCCCGATTTTGGCTCGAATCCTGGTGGTATGCTTTCGAATTTTAAAGATGATGGCGACCATGTGATCCTCAACGGCGCAAAAATGTGGATATCAAATGCCCCTTTTGCACAAATAGCTGTTGTTTGGGCTAAAGATGAAACTGGAAGGATTCATGGCTTGATCGTAGAAAGAGGAATGGAAGGGTTCTCTACGCCAGAAATGCATGGCAAACTATCCCTTAGAGCCTCTTCAACTGGTGAATTAATTTTTGAAAATGTTCGGGTGCCAAAAACGAACATATTGCCAAATAGAACTGGTTTAGGGGCGCCTCTAAGCTGTTTAGATTCGGCAAGATATGGAATTGCTTGGGGAGCTTTGGGTGCTGCTATGGATTGTTACGACCAAGCAGTAAGGTATTCCAAAGAAAGAATTCAATTTGGGGTTCCGATTGGTGCATTTCAATTGGTTCAGAAAAAACTGGCGGAAATGTTAACCGAAATCACCAAAGCACAACTCTTGACTTTTAGACTTGGTCAATTGCGGAATGATGGCAAGGCGACAACTGGTCAAATTTCAATGGCAAAAAGAAACAATGTGGAAATTGCCTTAGATATTGCGCGGGAAGCACGACAAATTCATGGTGGTATGGGAATTACAAGTGAATATTCGATGATGCGTCACATGGCAAATCTAGAATCCGTATTAACCTACGAAGGTACGCACGACATTCATTTATTAATAACAGGAATGGATATAACGGGAATCCCTTCGTTTACAAGAGACCTTCCTGAATTATAGATCATCAATTACTTGATCTCCGCGTAATTCTCGAATTTTGTTTCTTGTTTCCTCGGAATACAAACTATTTGTATAGTTGAATAGAAGCTCTTTGTAATAAAACAATGCCTTTTCTTTATCTTTTATGTGATTTTCGTTGATTTTTGCCAATCGATATGTTGCGTCGTCCGCTAATATATCTGTTGCGTATTTTGATAACACGCTTTCATAAAAAATGCTGGCTTCACGCCACTTCTTTTGACGCTCCATTGCTTGACCTTTTTTATATAAAATCTCATCGTTTAACGAATGAAACGGATAGTTAAGTTGAATGCTATCGAAGAGATAAAACGCACTGTCGATTTGGTTTTGCTCAAGTAGTAGGTCTGCTGTTGCATACCACATCATCGCCTGATAGTTGCTGTCTAATCCAAAATTATCCGTAATTGCAACAGATAATTGCATGGCATCATTGGCTATAAGTTTAGACGTCGATTCCTTTAGCACACTTAATTGGGACTGTGCATAATCAAATTCCCCGTCAAAATAAAAAACGCGGGCATTTTTATACTTTGCTTCGTTACCAATAACATCAAACTTATAATCATTGTCTATTTGCATATAGAGAATCGATGCATCCCAAATTCTAGCATTCAGAACATAGAAGTCGGCGAGCAGCATTTTAACGGCTGCGCGTTGCATATCAGAAAGTCCAGGGGTCGCAATAAATTGCTCAAGCATCGTAATCGCCTCTCCCTTTTTTCCTGCATAATGGGCCATTATCTTCGTGTATTCTAATATGACATTGAATGATTTTCGAGAGTTTGCCATCCTATCAATAACCGACTTATACTCTTTAAGTGTTGTTTCCAACTCCTCATTCGAATAAATTTTAAAGAGAGTTAGCTCGACATAACGGGTGTTTAACATCGCCGCCTCAGCTTCAAAATAATAGGGCGCCTCAATGCCCAATTCAATTACATAATAAAAGCACTTTCTTGCTTCCTCAAAAGCCTCATTTTCGATCGCCATTTTACCAAGCTCCATGACACGTGCTCCCATATTTCGTAAACGCTTGTCCAAGGCAACAACTTGAACGTAAGCAGCTGAGAAGTTTTTGTTTTGCAAAAACAGCCAAATTAGCATTTCACTAAATTCAAACCGACTATTCGGCCGTTGTATTTTTTCCAAAAAAGCACTTTTAATTTCTTTCAAATCTGGCCCGTCTTCTGAAAAATCAAATTTTGCTTCCATACCGACTTGTATCGCTTGTTGATATTCAGGATATTTATCTAATAAATCAAGATACGTCTCAATAACTTTTGACTTATTACCTATAGAATGATAATAGTCGGCGTATAAAAGTTGAAACGGATAATCTGGCATTTGTTTACTGCCTCTATCCAATACTTCTTTGGCTAAATCAGTCTTTTTTTCCTTGACGAAAATCTTAAAAACTTCTGTAACACTTGTTGGGTTTTGGGCTGTTAATGTAATAACCTCGTTGAATGTTTTTTTTGCTTTACCTTCCTCCTTGATCATTTCATAAAAAATTCCTAATTGCAATTGTATTCCTAGGTCTTTCTTGTTTAATGAAATTTGCTTTTTAATGGTTTTTTCTGCTGTATTAAAATCTTTTGTTTCGATTAAACAATCTAAGTATGAATCGTATACCGTTTTGCTTTGATCGGATGTATATATTTTTTCGAAATACGTAATTGCTTTTTCGAAATCCCCATTCTGATAATAATGTTGGGCTAGTTTTAAATCGTTCTCTGTTTGTGAAAAGCACAAAAAAGACACAAAAACAAAAAATATTAAGCCCCCCCCTTTTATTGACATACTATACTTTTTTCAACGTGCGTGACAATGAATCTAAATAAGGGTGAAGACGAAAGAATGTTTTCATGGTTTCATCTTTAGAGGAAATATAAGACTGCAGAAGCGCCTTTAGCTGATTGATTTTATTTGCTTCAAATGTAATATAATCGTTGTATTTACCGCGATCTCCTTCACCGTTTTCAATATCAAGTTTTAAATTACCTAATGCTAATCGTTCCTCACTTATCCCCTTGATTAGTTGATTGTATGATTTAGCTAAAGGCATAAAAGAACGACGCATTATCTTATAATCATCCATTTTTTTTCCTAACGCCAAATTAATGGTGTCTAAATACAAGTTTTTTTTGATGCGCAATTCGACTTCTGCCGTTGCTAATTTAATGCCTGAAATGGTGTCAATTTTATTCTTGGTTAATTGTGCTTCAAGATCATTTATTTTTTTTTGAAAATCCACTATTTTAACCAATTGGTCTTTTTTAGCAAAGTCTGAACATGCCATTAAAAGTAGTCCTGCAAATAGTATGAAACCTATCTTTATTTTCATTTTAACAAATTATTGAATAATACTAAATCCTGTATAAGATTGTAAAACACGAGGGATTTTTATTCCATCTGGCGTTTGGTTGTTTTCCAACAAAGCAGCTAAAATTCTTGGGAGAGCTAGTGCTGATCCATTAAGAGTATGACATAATTGAGATTTCTTTTGTTCGTCTTTATAGCGCAATTTCAAGCGATTAGATTGAAACGTATCAAACCTAGACACCGAACTAACCTCCAACCATTTTTCTTGTGCTGCAGAATAGACTTCAAAATCAAATGTCATTGCTGAAGCAAAGCCCATGTCCCCACCACAAAGTCTTAAAACACGAAAGGGTAATTCTAATTTAACAAGTAATTCACGAACGTGTTCCACCATTTCTTTTAGCGCTCTTTCTGAATTTTTAGGATTCTCTATTCGCACTATTTCCACCTTATCAAATTGATGCAAACGGTTTAAGCCTCTGACATCTTTCCCGTAAGAACCCGCTTCCCTTCGAAAACAAGGGGTATAACCAGTTAGTTTAATAGAAAAGTCTTCATTTGGCAAAATAACATCTCTATAAATATTTGTAAGTGGAACTTCTGCTGTAGGAATTAAATACAAATCATCTTCCGGAGAATGATACATCTGACCTTCTTTATCCGGGAGTTGGCCCGTTCCAATTCCACTTGCCTCGTTCACCAAAAGCGGTGTAATGAATTCTTCGTATCCAGCTTTATCTGCCTCATCAAGAAAAAATGAAATTAATGCGCGTTGTAATTTTGCGCCTTTTCCTCTATAAAACGGAAAACCAGCTCCGGTTACTTTTACGCCTAACTCAAAATCAATTAAATCGTATTTTTTAACCAAATCCCAATGAGGCATCGCCGAAAAAGAAAAAACAGGTAACTCTCCATAAGATGCTATTTGTTCATTTTCTTCAGGTGATTTTCCCTGCGCAACATCTGCATGCGGAACGTTCGGTAACGAATAAAGTAGCGCTGTTATTTTAGACTCCATTTCGTCCACCTTTAACTTTAAATCCGATTCTTTCCCCTTTAAAGAAATCGTTTCTAACTTAAGTTGGGAGGCCTCTTCTTGCTTGCCTTCTTTAAAAAAAACGCCTATTTTTCGTGACAATTGATTTAATTCTGCGAAAATTGTTTCTAGTTCTGTTTTGGAGGATCTCCAAAGACTATCAATTTCCAAAATTTCATTGATCGTATTAGTGGCGTCAATATTTCTTTTGAGAAGTCCGGTTAACACCCCGTCCTTATCCGATCGCAATCGCTGAATTTCTAACATAATATATTGGTAATTTGTACAAATTTAAACAATTGGGAGCTAAATAATCGATAAAATAAACTTGTTTCTATTGAATTGAATGATACCCAATTAAAAAATGCTCCGAAACGTAACTGAATGATCTGAATTATTGAAAAACGCACAACTCAAGTCCGTCGAAAGATGCATAAACGATATTAGGGTGAGACTCTTTATGATACATGTTACCATGAGCATCAATGCCAATTGCGCCCGCAAATCCATCAAATACTTTTAATTCATGAAAGGATTTTTTAAAGGCCTCTTCAATGGTTTGGCCATCAGTAACTCGGGTAACAATTTTAGCCGCCAACGCACAACTCACGATATCTTCACCAACACCGGTACAACTTATGGCACAATGATCATTCGCATAATTCCCGGCAACAGTTGCTGAATCAGATATCCTGCCTGACAATTCAAATCCCTTGCCGCCAGTAGAAGTCGCTGCCGCTAACCTTCCTTCTTTATCAAGAACCACGCATCCTACCGTTCCCTGTCCCGATGAAATTAATCTGTTTTGATATTCTTGACGGCGCTCTATGGTTTCAACATTAAAAAAAGGGGCGCCTGTTTTTGCTGCAAATACGTTCGCGCCCTCTCCACCAAGCACTCTATCACTTTCCATCTGCAATGATTTTGCCACGTGAATTGGATGCTGAATTGACTCAATGTTTAGCACGCCACTAAACCTTTTCGTGCAGCCATCCATCACTGCTGCGCTCATTCTAATCTTGCCATCTTTTTGAATTTGAGATCCCATTCCTGCATTAAAAAGGGGGTCATCTTCCATTAAGGCAACTGCAAAAACAGCCGTGTCCATAGCGGAGTTTAACAAAAGGTATTGATACGACTTTTGAATGATTTCTTTAAGAGCGGTCTGTTTTAAAATTTTTGTTTCTTCTGACTGAGTATACTCACTAAAAAAACCACCATGAATAATTAATTTCATTCTAAATTAGGTTTGTTATTAATTGTTAGATCATTTAGTGACAAACAATAAACGTCGCCCTGACTCATTACGTGAACAACTAAGTTTTTTATCGAGATGGGCTCCCCCAAAGCGACGTCAGAAATGTTTGAGTCTAGGATTTGTCGGCCATCGACTATAATTACCAGCCCTGAGCCAAGCGCCTCCATTGAAATGCCATTTTTTATTAAAAGGCCAGTGTCTTCACCTAAACCAATTCCTAAGGTTTTGGGGTTGCCAACAACCGCTTGGAAAAGCCGGCCGATTCGACCCCGCTGGACAAAATGAGTGTCAATAATAACATTATCCATGAAGCCAAGGCCGCTCGTTATTTTAATCTCACCTTTTAACAACGCTTCTCTACTTGACCCTTGGTAAATCATGTTTTTTGAAGCGCAAGCGGCACCTGCAGAGGTTCCCACATACAAAAAGTCCTCCTCAAAATATTTTTTTAATAACAAGTCGTGAATTGGCGTGCCTCCAAAGATTGATGTTAATCTTAATTGATCTCCACCGGTAAAAAAGATTACATCTGCATTAGCTACACGCTTAACTGCATCCAATTGTAGCGCATCCTCCCTATTTTCAATGTTCAAAACACCGACATTTTCTGCGCCCAGATAGCCAAATGCTTTTGCATACTCAACGCCAACCAAATCTGGTATTTTGGAGGCCGTAGGAACTATTTCAATTCTAGAAGCCTTTTGATGTTTTGACTCATCAATTATGCGCTTTAAAATTCCTTTTTCAAAAAAATTTAAATTTTCTTCTACTTGGTCGGCGAAAGAATTTTCTGTAAAACTCCCTTTATCTAAAGCGCCACCTATAATAATTAACTTTCCTTTTGGCATCATAAGCCACAAATTTAAACTTAATATGAATGTTTCATAACGTATCTTTTATGAAATTATCAACATAAATAAGGTTTTTAGTCAATTGTTAATTGCTTTGTTGATTACTCTGGTATCTAAACGAATGGAGAGCCAAGGTTTTAATTAATTTTGATTTGTAAATAAAAAATAATGGATGTTAACGTTTTAAATAACTCAAAGTACGACCTTCCCAATTATGAAACCACAGGTTCTGCTGGAATGGATGTGCGAGCGAATACCAACGAGCCCATTACATTAGAACCATTGGAAAGAAGACTCATTCCGACAGGTCTTTTTTTAGAAATTCCAACTGGATATGAATGTCAAGTTAGGCCCAGAAGTGGTTTAGCGCTTAAACATGGGCTTAGCGTTTTAAACACACCGGGGACAATTGACTCAGACTATAGAGGAGAAGTTGGTGTTATCTTGATTAACTTTTCATCTGTTCCATTTGTACTTAATCCTGGAGACAGAATTGCACAGTTAGTTTTTTGTGAAGTCGCGAAAGCAACATGGATTGAACAAGGAGAATTAAATAAAACGGATAGAGGCCAAGATGGCTTTGGAAGTACCGGAAAAAATTAATACGATGAATATAATAATCCCAATGGCCGGAAGAGGCAGTAGATTAAGGCCACACACATTGACCGTTCCCAAGCCATTGATTCCCGTTGGTGGAAAACCAATCGTACATCGGTTGGTAGAAGACATTGTCGCGGTCTGTGGTTCAGAAATCCAAGAAATTGCTTTTGTTGTAGGTCATTTTGGGGAAGAAGTGGAGCGTGAATTAATCGCCGTTGCAGAGATGTTTGGAGCACGAGGCTCAATACATTATCAAGAAACCCCATTAGGAACTGGACATGCTGTTTTATGTGCGAAGAACTTACTAAAGGGGCCTGTTGTTGTTGCATTTGCCGATACTTTATTTAATGCCGACTTTAAAATAAGTCCGGACGACGATGGGATTTTATGGGTGAAGCAAATTGAAAACCCTAGCGACTTTGGGGTTGTAAAATTAAACCCCCTTGGCGAAATTGTGGATTATATAGAAAAACCCAAGGAATTTGTTTCGGACTTAGCAATGATCGGTGTTTATTATTTTAAAGAGGGAGAGAAATTACTACAAGAGTTAGAGTATTTAGTAAGTAACAACATTATAAAAAGCGGGGAATATCAGCTTCCGGATGCGCTTCGACGTTTAACCGAAAAAGGCTGTTTGTTTAAGCCCGGAGCCGTTAATGAATGGTTAGATTGCGGGAATAAAGACGTAACTGTCCATACAAATAGCCGAGTTTTAGATTACGACTTTCAGAAGAATCCAACTCCAACACGAAAAAATGTTACGCTGTTGAATTCAATAATTATTGAGCCGTGCTTTATAGATGAAAATATCCTCATTGAGAATTCGATCATTGGGCCACATGTTTCAATAGGAAAAGACTCCACTTTAATGGATTGTCGAATAACTGATTCAATTCTGCAAAACAATTGCACAATTAACAATATGAACATTACTAATTCCATGATAGGGTCACATGTTATTCTGAGAAATACTCCATCTGTCCTTAGCATCGGCGATTTTTCTACCATTAATGAATAAGCAGCTCCTTTTTATTATTTGTGCGATAATGTTGGTCGCTTGTAAAGCTACTTCTGACATAACCAGCCCTATTAGCAGTACAAATGTTTTTAAAACAACCTTTCATCAAGGCATTAAAAACTATATTACTGGGAACAATAACAAGGCAATTTTAGACTTTGAGGCTTGTCTTAAAATAAATCCATCAGATGATGCTGTACATTTTGCCTTGGCTCAATTATATTTAATAAATCTACAATATGACAAGGCAGCTGAACACAGTGAACTTGCAGCAAAACTCGATCCAAAAAACACTTATTATATCGCCGAACTTGCTTATATGTATTCAGAAATGAAGGATTACAAGAAATCGGCGCTATTTTTTGAACGCTTAATCTTGATTGATCCCAGCAATTCCAATTATTATATGGGCGCCATAAATAATTATGCTGAAAATAAAGAGTACACGAAAGCATTAAAGGTGCTTAATCGATTAATAGACCAAAAAGGCGAAGCTATTTCATTGCAAATGGAAAAATACAAGCTTTATGTATTAATGATGAAGCCAGACCTTGCAATTAAAACACTTGAGGAAGGTCGAAAATTATTTAAAGACGACCCCGTTTTTTTAGCCGTTTTAGTAGATACATACATGGAAAATCGCGAATATGACCTCGCGTTTAATTTACTGAATGATTTGGTAGAGAAAGACCCGGACAACGGACTTGCTACCTTATTGCTGGGAGAAATGTACATGGAGAAAAAAGATTATATAAAAGGGATGGTCTTCTTGAAGTCAGCCATTAAAAAGGAAGGGCCTAGCATAGATCAAAAGATGAACATTCTTATTCAAACTCAAAAAATAGAGGGTTGCAGTCTTGAAATGATCGATTTAGTAAACTATATGGTGGAAAGATATCCTGATAATGCAAAGTCGTATACTATTCAAGGAGATTGCTTCGTAAAAAACAATGACATAAAAGCCGCAATTAAGGCTTATCAAATGGCTGTAAATATCAACCCGGATTTATTTCCAGTTTGGCAACAGTTACTTTTACTTGAGTTTCAATCTGAAGACTGGGGGGCTTTATATAAAAATAGTTTAGAAGCTCTTTCCTTATTTCCGACGAATACATTTATAAATTTAACAACCGGTATAGCTGCAAATAAACTAAAGAGGTATAGCGAAGCGATTGACTATCTAGAGTCAGGGCTACAATTTATTAGTAAAAATGATGGTACAGAAGCAGAAATGCTAGCACAAATAGGAGATGCAAATTTCGGCTTAAAAAAACCCATAATTGCATGTGAATATTATGAAAAAGCACTTAAAGGTGCTCCAGAAAGTGCGACAATACACGCCTATTTTGCCTTACAACTTGCGAAAAACAATTTAACACTCGACTATGCTGAGAAATTAATAGGGTTTGCAATTTCAAAGGCTCCAGAAAGCGGCTTGTTTCTTGCGATAAAAGGATTTGTTCTTTTAATGAAGCTAAATTATCTTGATGGCTTGTCGATTATGAAGGCCGCAAAAGAATTAGACCCAACGAATTCCTTAATTATAGATTGGTTGGGAGACGCTTACTTTTTTAATGGACAAACACAAGAAGCAATTATTGAATGGACAAATGCAAAATCACTCGGGTCCACGAATGAACTTTTAAATAAGAAAATTGAAACTAAAAAATATTATGCGCCTACTAATTAGCCTTAGTTTCGTTTCGATTTTATTTTCCTGTTCAAAAAAATTGAACGAGGTTGTAATACTGCAAAAGAGCCCCGTGATTACAAAAGAAAAAGAGCTGATTCAGCGCCTCGACAGCCTTTCTAATGTCAAAGCTAAAAGTTTTTACTCTAAATTAAATGTAGATTATTCCGACTCATCCCAAGAAATTTCTTTTAAAACAAGTTTGAAAATTATTGGGGATAGTACTATTAATACGATAATTAGCTATCTAAATATCCCCATAGTTATAGCTTCTATAAACAAAGACAGCGTGGTGGTCGTTAACAAAAGAGAGAGGTGCTACATCGTAAAAACCCTAGAATATTTTAAAGAACTAATTGGAATTGACCTAAAATCAGAAAATTTAGAAGAACTTTTCATGGGAGCACCCATTTATTTTGATACCATAAGACCCACGTATCTTTCTTCCGAAAATCCTGTTTCCATTATAACGTCGAAAATTAGTCGAGGACAAGAAGATGGCGATATTATCATTAATTATATCTTTAATCGAGCATCTGATAACCTTAGTGGAACGGAGATAATTAGCCCTGCAGAAGAAACAACCGTTACAATCAATTATTTGTCTCGACAGCTTGTAAATGGGTTAAATGTACCATTGGAAACAGAGCTTTTTATTAAAACTAAACAAAATAGGATCTTTATCCGTATGCGTTATGAAAAGGTTGAAATTAATGAACCATTAGAGATAATCTTTATAATCCCGGAACAATATGAGACATGTAATTAGCCTATTTTTAATGTTGATTCTAAGCGCTTTTGTCCACGGACAAGTGAAAAGCGACAAATTACAAAAAGAACAAAAAATAATTGAGAAAAAGATATCCCAAACAAAAGCGTTGCTTAATAAAGTTAAAAACAATGCTAAAAACTCCTATACAGAATTAAAATTGTTGGATAATCAAATTAAAAATCGAGAAGAACTTGTCCGAATATATGATGGACAAGTAAGGGTGGCTGAAATAAAAGTGATTGAAAAAGAAAATGAAATTAAGCGCTTATTAGAACGATTATCCCATTTAAAAAAGCAATATAAAAAAATGATCTTTTTTGCTTATAAAAATCGTAATAAGGTGGGTAAATTGATGTTTTTACTTTCGTCTCGGTCCTATAATGAAGCCCAGAAAAGAAATCTATATTTAAAAAAGGTTGCTGGGTTACAACGCAAACAAGTTGGTTTAATAAAGCTGCACCATGGCTTAATAGGCACTGAAATAGTAACCATCAAACAGGAAAAAACAGCGAAAGAGAACGCCTTAGACGAAAAGAAAAGTGAACGTGAAAAAATTGAAGGTGATAAGGTTCTTAAGGAAAAAAATTATCAAAAATTCAAGGCGGAAGAAAGTAAGTTATATGCCTTACTAAAAGAAGATGAAAGAAAAAAAGAAGAATTGAAAAGTAGAATAAACGCCGCAATTCGTCAAGAAATTGCTGCGTCCCAAGAAATTGAAAGAAAAAAAGAAGCGGCACGCAAGAAAGAAGAGGCGCGCAAGCGAGAAGAGGCGGCTAAAAAAGAAATCAAAAAGGAGTTGCCAAAACCAGACGCCCAGCATCCAGAGAAGAAAAATGAACCAGTAAAAGTGGTGAAGTACGATCCTCCCGTTTCAACTGAAGGATCTATTGCGGGTAAAAATTTCGAAGCAAACAAAGGGCGACTGCCTTGGCCTGTTTCAAATGGAAGTATTACAGAAAAATATGGCAAAAACGCTCATCCTACATTGGCGGGGGTGTACACGAACAACAATGGAATTGATATTACGTGTGCAGGAAACTCGAAAGCACGAGCCGTTTTTGAAGGCGTGGTAAGCGCAATTATTAATGTGAGTGGTGCGGGGAAGGTGGTAATAATAAAACACGGAAATTATAGATCAGTATACAGCAACTTGCAAGAAGCCTACGTAAAAGTTGGTGACAAAATAAGTGCTAAACAAAATATTGGGACGGTAATGCTTGATGGGGGTTCCATTTCTGTATTACATTTTGAAATACATATGGTTGTTGGATTAAGTACCCAATCTTTGAATCCATCACTTTGGATTAGTCGATAATTGTCGCTTCAATTTTAGCGATAAAACGATTGCACATAAAGCAAAAATTGGGACCGCGGCCTTATCAGTATCTAAGAAATTATTTAGAAACGCATGAATGAAATAGGTGGATAAGGATAGGATAATAGCCATTATTAGTATCCTTGATGTCGTTTCGTTTGGTGAAGTTTGATAATATAATTGAATTGATGTGTAAAAAACAGAAAATACAAACGCAATAAAAAACAGGATTCCAGGGAGTCCCATTTCAGATAGTGTGCTTAAATATTCACTGTGGGCATTGCCTAAATCGCCGAAGTTTGTGGATATTATTGTAAGGTTCTCAGGACGTTGAAATCTAGCATACTCAAAGGAATATGTTCCTGGTCCGAAACCAAATACCGGTTTTTCTTTGAACATTTCGATTGCGCATGACCAACGGTTAATTCTTTCAAGGTTGGAGGCATCCGTTGTAACATTTCCAGCGCTTTGCATGCGTTCCCCAAAATCTTCCGTTGTGTGGTCTTGTTTGTTTCGAGACAATTCTAATTGAATGGCATCCCATTTAAAGGTAAGAAATGAAATGGCAATAATTCCTGCTCCAATAATTAGTTGTTTTTTTAGCTTAATATGGATAATGAATCCAATTAATAGCGCTATAATAACGCTAAGCCAAGCCGCACGGGTATATGAAAAATATAAGCCTAACAGTAATATAATCGCCATGAGGAGCAATAAAAATTGTGTTAAGGGGCGCTGTTTTACAAGTAATAATAGCGCGAAAGAAATTGGAATGGATAAAGCAACTGTCGCACCATAAATTGTATGGTCCTTAAAAAATGGATACATTACCCAATGACTTTCCTTTTCTCCAAAATTATAACTGGCATGATGAATAATGGTGTAAAGTGCTGTTATAGAAACCCCAATTGTTAAAAGTGTAAAAAACCGCATGATGTTTTTTTCGTCTTGGAAGAAGGTGGTACCAAAAAATAAAATGGGAATAACAAACCAACACTTCGCTAGTAAAAATTTAAAGGAAATTAAAGGATTGGTGCTTGTAACTGATGTAACGAATACCCATGCCAGCAGGATTAACCAAGTATAGATAATGGGTTCTTTCCATATTTCCTTTCCTAAAAAAGGCGACTTTATTTGAGTTGCACAAAGAAGTAATAATAAACCAAATAAAATTGGTTCTGTTGGAATATACAACCCAATATCGCTAGTGTATTCTTCAATATTAACCGATAGTGGGGCGAATAAGGCAAGGGAAAGGAATGTTTTTTCTGTATAAAAAACTATGAAATAAACTGCTGCTAGGAACGGAGGAATAACGAAGATATAGGGTGCCTCGAAATACAATGAAAGTCCAAAAGAAGCGCTTAATACAACTCCGATTATTACTAAACTCCAATTGGTTATTGCTTGCAATGTGCTTATTTTGACAACTCTTTATACTTCTCTAAAATAAGAAGGCTAAATATCGATAATACAAAACCAGTAATAGTTGCAATAAATACAATTATCATTCGCTTCGGCTTTTCTTTTCGATCGGCGACCACAGCCTTTTCCACAATAAATTTATGATTGAATTTTGCATTTGCATCTGACTCTGCTTGTTCATAAGAGATCCTAAAGTCTTCCAATTTAACTGTTTTCTCATTTCTTATGTATTCAAGTCCATCATATTTTGCTCCATACTTCATGTTAATCTCTATTTTCCTTTTTAATTCTGCACGATCTGTGGCATCTTTAGAATCTACATAAGCTTGAAACAGGTTGGATCTGACGTCTAAGGCTATAACGCCCATCTCTGCTAAACTATCTAGGCAATTTAAAACTGAATCTCTCTCGCGTTCCATTTGCTCTTTCTTACGGCGGTTTACCTCAAATGCCGGGATCGTTCGCTCTGATATCATATCATTCTTTACGGTGTCGATAAGATCAACTATTTTATTCGCCATTTTAGCTGCAAGTTCTGGGTCCTCGTCTAAAACTTCAATTTTTATAGAACCATATCTTGTTCGCCCAAATGAAAAATGCCCATCATACGCTTGTGTTAGCTTATAGTTCTTATTAACATCTGAGGTTTCTATATCATAATGCGCCATTAAGTTAAATTGTTGCACTATTTTATCCCGAATTCTAGAAGATTGTAGGATTTGTACCAATTGTTCAGTTTGTTCTTCTTCACCAAAGTCCATGGCTGCCGATTTGGCATTTCGCTGTTCTGAAAAAGAAACGCTACTAGTCGCGGCAGGAAAAACGATGGCAGTAGATAAATATAGAGGAGTCATTAATAAACTAGCGACAACGGACCCTAATGATATAAGGACTGTAATGATAACTATTGGTTTTCTTTTTGCTAAAAGGAAACGAAGCAGTGTTTGTCTGCTTTCAGCTAAATCTGGGAGTTTGTTTTCCATTGACAATCTTATTTTAGGCGAAGTTAATCTATTTTCAAGATTTGTTTTAACTAGTTTGCAGGATAATTATTGGATGGTGACCTAAAAAACAATGTTTTTTTTAGCTGTTTTATATCAATAAAGGATAAAACAAATAATAATGAGCCCCCAAGTATCAATTGGACCAAGACAATAACACCATGTGATAAATCATAATATAATGATGTGGCGCCGCTTCCCAATAATATAATTATCAATACTATATATTTATAAGTCTCTTGCCAGGAAATTCTAAGCTGAATAATTTTATAGGTAAAATAAAATTGTACGGACGCAACAAAAAACTGTGTAATTAAAGCTGAAATTGCCGCGCCCTTTGCACCGATCACGGGAATTAAAAGTGCATTGGAAAAAAAGTTTAATACGACACCGATGAAAGAAACAATATTCAATATTTTCAAACTTCCATTGGCCGTTAATAGTGTTCCAAAAATAAAACTCATGCTAATCGGAATAAAACAAATAATTAGTAGGCAAAATGAAATAACAGCACTCTCCTCGACATTTGTATAAATTAATGACAACAACCACTCCGCGTTGAACGTTGTAATTGCAACGATTACGATTGCTCCGCCAATTAAGAGATTTCCCGCCGTTTTTAAGAGTGAGAAAACTTCCTTAATTGATTCCTTTAATAAGCGAGAGAACATTGGAAATAAAAGTCCAGCGAATATCATCCCAAACATATAAACAGCGTCTAATAATCGATAACCTTGCGCATAATATCCGGCCTCTACACGTCCATTAAAATGAAACCTCTCCAAAATAACAGCATCGCTACGATTATATAATAGCATAAGAAATATTAACAGGGCATATGGAAGGCTTTGTTTAATGATGGAAATACTAAAAGGCAAGTTCCATTTTAAAATTGGGGCGTTTATTTTTCTTCTTAGCAGAAACATCGCAACTAAAAAAGTAATTAAATAGCAACTCGTTTGTGTATAAATAAACCAATCGATATTATTAGTGTCACTTTGTAAGACGAAAAGAATCGCCCCTGCAAATATTATGAGAAGAGTCCTGTCCAAAACAGAAATGATTGCATCCGTTTTAAACAAATGCAGTCCTGCAAAATGACTTCTAAAAAATGCTATAAACAATATTAACAATTGATTAATGGCAAGAAATGTTAATAGATAGAATTCGCGCCAGGAGTAGCCCAAGAGAAAAGAAAGGCCAACTATGAGAAGGCAATAGATGACAAATAAGAATAGCCTAAAAGACATTAGATTTCCAAAATATTCGCTTGATTGCTGAGTGTTTTGGGCAATTGTTTTGGTCGTGTAATTGTTTATTCCAAAATCTAAAAAGATATTAAAGATTACGGTTAAATTTAAGAGTGTAAAATAAAGGCCATATTCTTCTTGACCAACCCTATTTTGTACTGTTGCATCAATCGCAAAGATAGCGATTGGCTTAATGAGCAAGTTCAAGAAAAGTGTTAAAATGAGATTGGAAAAGAATTGACGCTGCATTTAGTAAATCTCACTTTTATTAATTAGTAACAAATGTAACAATTGATTTTCCTTTGTAGGAAGTTTCATTGGCGTTTTGTTAATTTAAGCGTTTTACTTGCTAGATTGAATTAAAAAATACTCACGCGTAATAAAGATTCGTATTATTTAATCTTTGCTAGGATGTGATAACGGTGATTATCGAATTAAATTAACATGGCCCGTTATTATAACGCGATCGTCATTCTCTGGGACTTTAATATTAATACTATAAGTATACGATCCAGGTAGCGCATCTTCTCCCTCTAAACCATATGAACCATCCCAGCCAAAGTCTAAATTATTAGTCTCAAATATAATTTCTCCCCATCTATTAAAGATAACCATGTTATATTGATATATATCAAAGCCCGCAGTAAAAACTGGTTTAAATACTTGATTATACATATCTCCATCTGGAGTAAATGAATTTGGAATGTAATAAATTCCGCCTTGTTGAGGAGCAATAGTTAATGACGTACTATCGATACAACCCATACTTGTTGAGGCTATTAATGTAATTTCAAATCCTGAACCAGTACCCATAAATAAATGAGCTGGTGAGAATTCAGTCGAAAATTCGCCATCACCAAAATCCCATAAATAATTTATTGCTCCCAAGCTATTATTGGAAAAAGTTACTGTTTGAGAAGTTTCCGTAAACAATAAGGTTGATGCGTCAAATTCTGCTGTTGGATAGTTTTCTACGCAGATATAATCAATCATGGTTGAACTATCAACACAACCATTAAGTGTCCCAACAACTGACATATCATAACAGCCACCTACGGTATATAATACTTGTACTTGAGAACCCGCACCTGAATAACCATTAGTAGAACTCCATTGGTAGGTTGTTAATGGGTTACTCACAGTTGGAGTAAATGTTACATTTAGTGGAATACAACCATAGGTTGTGTCTGCTGTAAAACTCATTAATGGTAAAGGTTTTACCGTTACTTGTCCCGAAGCGATAGGGCTAACACATCCTAACAAACTGTATGTAGCAGAATAGTTTGTTGTTACAGATGGGGTGACATTAATTGAGTTGGTTGTTTCTCCTGCTGAAGACCAAAGAAATGTTCCTCCTGGTAGATTGGGAACAGCAGTAAGTGTAGCCGTTTGTCCAAAACATATAACCGCTGGCGCTATTGTAATAACTGGAACAGGATTTACAGTTACTGTTCCTGAAGCTTGAGCAGTACATCCTATCAAGTTATAAATTACAGAATAGGTCGTTCCCGGAAGGCCCGGATTAACGTTAATTGAAGGAAGGGTTTGATTGTTCGACCATTGGTACGTTCCTCCAATAATTGAAGGAATTGCAGTGAGCATGGTTGTATCTCCATTACAAATCGTATCGCTATTAACAGAAACTGTCGGTTGAAGATTTACTGTTACAACTGCTGAGTCTTGTGCAGAACAACCATTCCAAGTATACGTTGCGCTATAAGTCGTCGTTTGTAAAGGATTAACCGTTATTGACGTTGTATTTTGACCTGAATTCCAAACAATCGTTCCTCCCGCTGGCGCAACCGCAGCATTTAAGGTTGTTGACTGTCCTTCACAAATTGTCACATCATTAAAACTAATCGTTGGTGTAGGGGCAACGGATACAGCAATTGAGGCGGTATCTGTACAACCTTGCGCATTTGTTACAGTTACTGTGTATAAACCTGCGGAAGAAATAGAAGCCGTATTATTGGTGCCGAGTCCGTTATCCCATGAGTAGGTTGTTCCTCCGCCTGCTGTAACATTAATAACAGGAGCGTTACAATCTATAATATTTACCCCAGTATTATTGGTTATCGTCGCAGTTGGACTTGGGTTTACAACAACTTGAGTGGTTACCTGAACAGAGCCGCAGGGTGAGTTGATCGTACACGTATAGGTTCCTGAAGCGGCTATAGTTGGATTCTGTATTGTCGGGTTTTGAAGGTTAGATGTAAAACCATTAGGACCCGTCCAAGAGAATGTATACACACCATTTAATGGTATTGCCGGGGTTGGTGAGGCGGTGAGTGAAAGAGGATTTCCTACACATATTGGCCCAGAATTAGTTGCAACGCCAGTTGGAGGAGCACAACAATTTATATACATCGTAATTCTACCAATATTATAAAACACCTCTGACCATATATTAGTCATTGGTGCCCCACCAGGTGTAGGGCATGATTGCATTCCACTTCTTTGAAGTGTGGTATTGAAGCCGAGAATGCTTGTTACGAAATTCGGCGGGCCATAGCTATTAACACATGCCCCACGCACACCGTATACACCAATAATTTGTCCTGCAGTAACCGGTATATTGCACGGGACAATTCCATTGGGTGCATTGGTTATAGTGAATAATTGGACAAATGCATTTGTATTACCTGGGAAAGCAGGCGGAGCGGCGGCGTTAAAACGAACAACACGAATTGTTTGTAACCCATTGCTTGCAGTGTTAGGTACTTCCAAACCACAAATTGTAAAATTTGTGGGGGCCGTAAAATGATACCCACGAATCATCGAAGTAAATGTATTTTGTTGATTACCAACACTAATTGGTACTTGACTGAAGACATTGGGAGTTCCTACAATAAAAAGAAACAGGACGAAGAAGAGATTATATACAGTTTTCAAAATAGTAAAGAAATAATAATATTCATATAATAAGTAAACGTAAAGTTACGCGTATTAAACGTACATTTTCAAATGATGGTTGCTTTTTGGGCATAATTCATTTAAAAAAATGACATATTATTATCTGACACTTTGCAGTAAATCTTTTTTAATGGCTAAGAAAAATGACTTGTTTTACTTATTACCTTAATAAATTAACATGTCCAGCAATAATTTTTCGTTCGTCTGTTTCAGGGATTTTGACAGTAATCTGATACGTATATACCCCTGGCTGTGCATCTAGCCCTTCGATTCCGTATGATCCATCCCACCCTATCAATACATTATGGGTTTCAAAAACCACTTCTCCCCATCGGTTAAATATCAACATCGTATAATTTTGATAATCAATTCCCGATGAGAAAATTGGCCTAAATGTTTGATTGAACTTATCTCCATCTGGCGTAAAAGCATTTGGGATATAATATGAGGCCGTTTCTTCATAACCAATCGTCATTGATGTGCTATCCAGACAACCCATTGAAGTGATCGCAATTAAAGTAACAGTATAACCATTATTGGTTCCTGAATACAAATGAATCGGATTCATTTCATTACCCAACGTTCCGTCACCAAAACTCCAGATATAGCCACTTGCACCATTACTATTGTTAGTAAATGTGACTGATTCGTTAGGTTGAGTGAAATCGTTTACAGAAGAGGCGAAATTCGCAATTGGATTTTCTTGAACACAGATGTAGCCATTGCTTGTCGTAGAATTCACACAACCGTTCATGCTAGCTGTTAAAGTGATGTCGTAGCAGCCGGTATTTAAAAATGTCAAACTTGCTTGATCACCTACTCCAGAAGCACCGTTTGAACTGCTCCATTGATAGGTTGCTAATTGATTCGTTGTGTCGGCGTTAAACTGTACACTTAATGGGGCGCAACCGCTTAATGTATCAGCAATAAAGATGGCTGCTGGAAGTGGGTTAACGGCTACCGTTCCTTGTGCAGAAGGACTTACGCAACCATTTAGCGTATAAACAACGGAGTAGTTAGAGTTGGACTGAGGATTAACGGCTATCGTTGAAGTCGTCTGTCCACCTTGTGCCCATAAATATGTGCCTCCAGGTATATTTGGCGTAGCGGTTAATGAATCAACATCCCCTTGGCAAATCGTTATTGAATTGACACTCACCGTTGGAATTGGGTTAACCGTTACAACTCCAGTTGCTGGTGCACTAGAACATCCCGCCAACGTATATACCACATTGTAATTAGTATTTGAAGCCGGGGAGATAGAAATAGAGGAGGTTGTTTCTCCTCCTTGTGTCCATAAAAAAGTGCCGCCTGGCGCGTTTGGTGTAGCTGTTAATTGAGCATTGTCACCTAAACAAATCGTTGTATTATTAACACTTACAACCGGTGTTTGATTTACAGTAACCACAACATCCTCTGTCGCTGGACAACCATTGTAATTATACAAAATATTATACGTTGTGGTGGTGGTAGGACTTACTGTAATTGTAGGAGAAGATTGTGCTGTAGACCAAATTATCGTTCCTCCTGCGCCTCCAGGAAAATAAGTGGGACTTAAAGTAACGCTTTGTCCAGAACAAATTGCCGTGTCTAAAATTGTTATTAATGGCGTTGGAGCAACTGTTACTATCACTGTTGAACTATCCACACAGCCGTTTGACGCTGTAACAACAACAGTATAGGTTCCCGCTGTAGCGATGCTAACATTTACGTTGCTTCCTAAACCATTATTCCAAGCATATTGACCACCACCGCTTGCGCTTAAGTTTATCGTGGCATTATTACAATCAATAACTGTTGCTCCTGAATTATTAGTGATTTGTACAGGTGGTAAAACAACATTTTGCGTCAATGTTATATTTTGAGATACCGGACAACCATTGGGGTCAATCATGTTTACAGTATACTGACCCGGTAGAGTGAAACTATTTGCTGCCGTGCTTACAGAAGAACCTCCAGTCCAAGTGTAAGTTACTCCCCCTGTTGCCTGAAGATTGATAATTGGGTTAGCACATGTTAAAATCGTAGTTCCTGACAGGTTGTTTATTGCAACTGGCACTTGACTTAACGTTTGCAAAATAGTCGCAGTTGCACTTACAACACAACCATTTGCATCAGTCACAACCACTGTATAAACACCTGCTTGTAAATTAGCTAAATCCTCAGTAGTTGCTTGATTTGACCATAGATAGGTATACCCTACTGTTCCTCCGCTTACGGTAAGATTAACTGAGCCAACACCATTCAAACATAGGATGTTTACCTGAGTTGTATTCGCTGCTAAAGCTGCCGCTGGCTCGGTGATCACTGCCGTTGCAGTTGCCGTACATCCATTAGCATCTAGTACGGTTACCGTGTAACTTCCTGATGGTATTGTGGTGAGGTTTTGAGTGGTAGCATTATTCGACCAGCTATATGTGTAAGGGACAGAGCCTCCTGATGGGGTTGCGTTAATAGCACCCGTACTGTTTCCAAAACACAATACATTGGTTTGAGTGGTAGCCACTGATAAACCCGTCTGAGGTTGTGTGATTGTTACACTTGCATTAGCCGTACAACCATTTGCATCTGTTACAACAACAGTATAAGTGCCCGCTGGCAGTGATGTGAGATTTTGTGTAGTGGCGTTATTTGACCATAAATAACTATATGCAGGGGTTCCTCCCGCCGGGGTTAGATTTATTGCACCTGTACTATTTCCGAAACATAAAACATTCGTTTGTGTATTCGTTAATGTCAATGGTGCTTGAGGTTGCGTAATGGTCGCCGTTACTGTAGTGGTACAACCATTCGCATCCGTTACGGTTACGGAATATGTTCCTGCCGGAACACCAATAGCACTTTGAGCCGTTGAGCCACCTGTCCACACATAAGTGTAAGGCGCCGTTCCACCTGTTGGTGTCATGTTTACGCTCCCTGTATTACCACCAAAACAAGCGATCATTACCTGGGTGGTCGTTGCCGCTAAAGCTGCGGCTGGCTCCGTGATTACTACCGTTGCTGTTGCTGTACAGCCATTTGCATCCGTAACGGTTACCGTATAACTTCCAGATGGTATTGCGGTGAGGTTTTGAGTGGTCGCACCATTTGACCAACTATATGTGTAAGGGGCCGTTCCTCCTGATGGAGTTGCGTTAATTGCACCCGTACTATTTCCAAAGCACAATACATTGGTTTGTGTAGTACTTACCGTTAAGCCAACTTGAGGTTGTGTTATCGTAATTGTAACTGCAGCAGAAGCACAACCAGATGCACTTGTCGCCACATATGTATATGATCCCGGTGCAAGGTTTGTTGTTGGTGTAGCGCCATAAGTGAAAGGAGCCGTACCGCCACTAGCACTTAAAGTAACGCTTCCGTTTCCTCCAAAACAAGCAATATTATTTGGTGTTACCGTTAATAAAGGCGTTCCATCTACCGTTACTATGGCTGTTGTTTGGCAGCCATTCGCCGAGGAAAAAGTAATGGTTGCTGTTCCGGCGCTAATTCCTGTAACTAATCCATTTGCACTTACCGTTGCTACAGCAACATTGGAACTAGACCAAGGAATCGCTGCGGGTGCAACAGGGTTCGCTAATTGAGTGGTTAGTCCAGAACATATCGTGAGGTTTCCAGTGATAGGTTGCATGGGATTAACAGTCACTGTGGCTGTTGCAGTTGCACCTGGACAACCAACAGTAGTATAGGTTACCGTATAAGAAGTCGTCGTATTTGGATTTACCGTAATACTTTGGCCTTGTAAGTTCCCTGGTGACCAAACATATGTGCCTCCAGGAATATTAGCATTTGCTGTTAAAGTAGCCGATTGTCCAGCACAAATAGTTGTACCTGTAAGTGTAACCGTCGGTTGTGGGTTTACTACAACAGTTACCGGAATTATTGGAGATATACAAGCATTTCCACCCCCAACACCCCCAACAATCGTTACACTACCATGACCGGTATTAAGGCTATTTGAAACATACGTTCCCGTGAAAAAGTTTCCACCGCCGCCGCCGCCGCCAACTCGACAAGCAGCACCACCACCACCACTATATCCACCGCCGCCGCCGCCGTTTGCCTCATAATTGCTATGTCCGCCTGCGCCTGCGCCACCTCCAAATCCACCAGGAACGTTAGATGTTACGCCCGCTGTGTACATGGTATGTGTACCACCTAATCCCCCTGAGATAAATGACTGACCAACCGCTCCGCCGTAAGTACTTTGTGTTCCATTTCCATTTAATCCACCGCCACCGCTTCCACCATTCCCTCCGCCACCACCGTTACCGCCTGTACCAGCTGCACCAACAGCACACCAACTACCCGGAGTAGCAAGTCCTGCCGTACCACTTGTAGAATTATATGGTGCCGCATCTCCACCGTTTGTAATAAAATTCCATGAAGGCGAACCTTTTCCTGCGCCACCGCCGCCACCGCAAACGAGTATCGGCTGATTCGTGGTGTAATTATAAACGAATGTGCCTCCTCCACCACTTCCAGCATAGCCAGTAGTAAACTGAAGTTGACCCCCTTGTTGTCCTACAATCATTCCTATTTGATGTCCCGCAGTTAAAGCCACTTGAATTTGTATAACTCGTCCCTGTCCACCAAGGGCAGTATTTGCGTTACCTCCAGATGCACCCCTACCAGTTATGGTATACATACCAGACTGAGGAACCGTCCACCTTTGTGTGCCACTTCCGGTAACCGTAACAACACCTGGACCATAAGTCGCATTACATTGTACTTGTGTTGGCCCAACATTAGACGTGGCACCGCAATTTGTAAATGTCCAGTTTCCTGGAACTTGATTTGGTGGCGCCGATGTTGCCGCTAAATAATAAGTGGTTGTCGTGGTTAATATTGGCGTAGTATATGCGGCCGTGGTGGCTAGTTGATTCGTTCCTGCGGCATTGCTGTACCATAAATAATTACCAGAGCTACCCGAAGCGGTTAAGGTCGTTGATCCGGTTCCACAAATTGTGAGGTTCCCCGAAACTGTTGGAGCTGGTGGTGATGGATTTACAGTAATTGTAACTGAAGCACAAGATGGGCTAAATTGCCCGCCACTGTTATTATTCACATAATATGTTGTCGTTGTTGCTGGAGTCACTGATATAGAGGCGCCAGTACCTATTTGGGTTCCGCCACAAGACCCTGTGTACCAATACTGTGTCCCCATTGTACCTGTTGCGGTAAGCGTAACTGGTTGCCCTTGACAAACTGACATTGCAGATGCTGTTATACCAGTTGGTGGTTGAACTCCTGCCACACAATTGGTAGAACGATAGCCTAAGTTACGATTTAATCCGCAAGCACATGATGCTCCTTGCGCCCAATTTCCCATTTGTAAATAATAGGTTTGAGTTGCAGGAGCTGTCCATGAAATATAAGAACCAAGACCGCAGTAATCGTCGTTAGCAGCAACAGCACCCGCCATAGGACTACCACTGTTTATTGTTAAATAGGTGTCGCCAGAATAATATGCTGAAGGAGCTACAGAATTACAATAAGTAAATACGTATGTACAACCCGCTTGAGCAGGAAAAGCAACATAACCCAGACAAGAATGTTGTAAATACTGCCACGTCATATTTGGGGAAATATTTCCAAGATTGGTGGCACAACAACATTGAGACCAAGAGGAAAAAGAACTCAGTGTTAAAAAAAATATAAAAGAGACTCTTAGAAGTATCGATTTAAGCATAATCAAACAATTTTATGTAAAGTTACCCAAACTGACGCAAAAACAAAGAGCAAGTTGCCTAAATGATTATTTCTGCCAAATAAATTAATATTACCTTAATTTATTTAAGAAATTTAATTCTTACGACGGCACTTGTCTAATTTTAATAATCTATCCCGGAAGAGAGTTGTGACTTAAATCCATACTGATTGTTTCACATTTCAAATGAATCCATGAATTTTGTGGTAAAATTCCCGGAATTAAATTCTGGGTTTTCCATTAGTTTTTGATGAAATGGAATCGTTGTTTTTACCCCCTCAATAATATATTCATCAAGTGCTCTTTTCATTTTTAGAATAGCTTCTTCACGAGTTTGAGCGACGACTATTAACTTTGAAATCATAGAATCGTAATGCGGCGGTATAGAATATCCAGCGTAAACGTGGGTATCTATTCTAACCCCATGTCCACCAGGCGAATGATATTGTACTATTTTTCCCGGACTTGGCCGAAAATCATTGTGTGGATCTTCAGCATTAATTCGGCATTGAATAGCATGCATAAGCGGGAGGTAATTTTTCCCTGATATTTTTTCGCCTGCCGCAATTTTAATTTGCTCCTTTATCAAATCAAAATTAATTACTTCTTCAGTAATGGTATGTTCAACTTGAATCCTTGTATTCATTTCCATGAAGTAAAAATCTCTATTTTTATCCACTAGAAATTCAACTGTACCCACTCCTTCATATTTTACTGCTTTCGCCGCTTTGATTGCAGCTGTGCCCATTCTTTCGCGGAGTTCGTCCGTCATAAATGGCGAAGGCGTTTCTTCTACTAATTTTTGATGGCGGCGCTGAATAGAACAGTCTCGTTCAGACATATGGCAGGCATTTCCGTATTGATCGCCTGCGATTTGAATTTCTATATGACGAGGTTCTTGTATGAATTTTTCCATATAAATCCCATCATTTCCAAAAGCAGCCGATGCTTCTTGCCTAGCAGAATCCCATGCCGCCTGCATCTCATCTGCCTGCCATACGATACGCATTCCTTTACCCCCTCCTCCAGCTGTTGCTTTTAAAATAACCGGATATTTTACCAATTCGGCATTGGATAGGGCCTCCTTAACATCTTTTATTAGACCTTTTGAGCCCGGAATACATGGCACACCCGCTTTAATCATAGTTGCTTTCGCAGTTGCCTTATCTCCCATGCCTGCTATTTGCTCGGGCAGGGCACCAATAAATTTAATACCGTGCTCTTGACAAACTTTAGAAAATTTTTCGTTTTCAGACAAAAACCCATAGCCAGGATGAATTGCATCAGCATTTGTTATTTCAGCGGCCGCGATAATGTTTGGGATAGAAAGGTATGATTTTGAACTCATGGGTGGACCAATACAAACCGCTTCATCAGCGAATCTGACTGGAAGGCTGTCCTTGTCTGCAGTTGAATAAACGGCCACTGTTTTTATTCCCATTTCCTTACAAGTACGAATAATGCGCATAGCAATTTCGCCCCTGTTAGCGATTAGTATTTTTTTAAACATTTGTGTATTTTATTACTGTTATGGCTCAACTAAAAATAAAGGTTGGTCGTACTCAACTGGAGAGGAATCGTCTATCAATACCTTTACAATTTTACCCGATACCTCTGCCTCAATCTCATTAAACAATTTCATTGCTTCAATGATACAAATTTTGTCGCCTTTTTGAATCATAGTTCCCACTGAAACGAAAGGGTCCTTTTCGGGGCTAGTGGAACGATAAAAAGTTCCTATCATACTCGATTTTATCGTAATTAAATTACTTGCAACTTCAGCAACAGTCTCAGCAACAACCTGAGCTACAGGCGCAGGAGCTGTAATCGCCGCTTGTTGAATTACTGGTGCGTGTTGAATAACTTGCGGTGCCTCGTGAATGGAATTTGTTCCTCCATCAATTGCAATAAAAAAATCATCCCGCTCAATTTCCACTCTCCCAACACCTGTTTTCGCGACAAGTTTAATTAGTTCTCTTATTTCTTCCGTTGTCATATTGTTTGTGTTAAAAATTTACTGTTTAAGAATTGTATGCCCATTTGATATAAACCGCTCCCCATGTAAAACCACCCCCAAATGCCGATAAAATAATATTGTCCCCTTTTTTAAGTTGGTTTTCATAATCCCAAAGACAAAGGGGAAGTGTTCCCGCTGTTGTATTGCCATATTTTTGAATATTAATCATCACCTTTTCGCTAGGAAGTCCCATACGATTCGCTGTAGCATCAATGATTCTTAGGTTGGCTTGATGTGGAACTAACCAAGCAACATCATCACTTGTTAACTTATTTTTTTCCATTATTTCTGCCGAAACCTCGGCCATATTTGTCACTGCAAATTTATAAACTTGCTTTCCTTCTTGTTTGACATAATGCATTCGGTTGTCGATTGTTTCTTGAGAAGGAGGCATAGCTGAACCGCCGGCAGGCTGTATTAAAAACTGACGCCCTGAACCGTCACTTCTTAGAATAAAATCTTGTAATCCTAATCCTTCTTCATTTGGTTCTAAGAGTACAACACCGGCACCATCACCAAAAATCACACAAGTTGTTCGGTCTTGATAATCAACAATTGACGTCATTTTATCTACACCCACAACCAATACTTTTTTGTATTTCCCTGTCTCAATAAATTGAGAGCCTGTCGAAAGTGCAAATAAAAATCCAGAACAAGCCGCGTTTAAATCAAAGCCCCAAGCATTCTTCATGCCCGTTTTATCACAAAGCACATTTGCAGTACTTGGGAAAGGATAATCCGGAGTAACTGTACCTACAATTACCAATTCAATTTCTAAGGGGTCAATGTTTTTTTTCCGCAATAGGGCATTTACCGCTTCCACCGCCATATCGGAAGAGGCGCCATCCTTCATGATTCTCCTTTCCTTTATTCCTGTTCTAGACAAAATCCAATCATCCGAAGTGTCTACAATTTTAGACAAATCTTCATTAGTCAACACGTCTTTTGGAACAAAACCATGAACACCTGTAATTGCGGCTGATATTTTCTTCATAAATTAATTAAATGCTCTATTTATTTTTTTTGAAAGATTCGATTTCGCAACATCAAAAGCAAGTAAAAGCATGTTTTTTACTGCGATATCGTTAGAAATACCATGTCCAATAATTACATTTCCCTTCACCCCTAAGATGGGCGTGCCCCCATAATTTTCATAGTTAAAGCGCTCGAAATATTCATCTTGAATACCCCTTTGCTTTAATAAAGTGTAAATGCCTTCTGCTTCTTTTAGCACAATATTACCTGTAAATCCATCACAAACGATTACATCTGCCAACCCTTGAAAAATATCTCTGCCTTCAATGTTGCCAGTAAAGAAAATTTCTTCGGATTCCGCCAATAATTTATACGTCGCTTGAGTTACTAAATTCCCCTTCGTTTCTTCTTCTCCTATATTTAGGAGTGCAACGCGAGGCTTCTTAACACCATGAACATATTTACTATACAACGAGCCTAAAATAGCGAATTGGTGTAATACATCCGCTCTACAATCAGCATTTGACCCAACATCTAAAAGAATCGTGTTAGCGCCATTAATTGCCGGCAAGGTAGAAGTAATACAAGGGCGAATAATCCCTGGAATATTTTTTATTTTATAGATCGAGCCCACTAACATTGCGCCGGTGTTGCCTGTACTTGCAAAGGCGTTTAACTTTCCTTTGGACAACATTTCGAAACCGACAGAAATAGAACTTTTGGGTTTTTGAGTAAAGGCACGTGCTGGATGATCTAGCATAGTAATGACATCAGGGGCATGAACAATTTCAAATTGCAAATTTTCTGTGTTCTCTGCTTCTAAGGCAATAGAAATCTCATCTTGATTCCCAATCAAAACAATAGAAACACTTTCTTGAAGCGTTTTTTTAGCAAGAATCGCTCCTCTTATATTTGCGAGAGGGGCGAAGTCTCCGCCGGAAATATCTATGCCTACCCTCATAAAAAGTTCGCGAAATTAAGCCGCAACTTCTTTTTCAGCTACAACTCTTCCTTTGTAGTACAATTTTCCCTCATGCCAATGTGCATGGTGAAAAAGGTGAGGTTGTCCAGTTGTAGGACAAGTAGCAATATTTTTTGCTACTGCATTGATATGAGTCCTTCTTTTATCTCTTCTGGTTTTGGAGATTTTTCGTTTAGGATGTGCCATAATATTAACTTATTATTAATTCAACTTTTTTAATTTTTCCCATCTAGGGTCTTCTTTTTTTATTTCCGCATTTTCATCTGGCACGTTGGCTGTATATTTTTTAAGTATATTTAACATGTCCTGATTACATTGATTTGACTTGTGCGTCGCATCCACCGAAAGAGCTATTACAATCATTTCATATATTGGGTGAGAAACATCAATTTCATACGTATCTGGGTGCAGAACTATCAATCCTTCATCTTCTTCGTCATCTGTTCCAAACTTATAAACCACGGATAAATCCGTATTTAATTCAACTTCCACCCCTTCATTACAACGGCTACAAGCTTGAACAACATCACCTGTTGCCCAGAAATTCGCCCTCATCATGGTTTCTTTTTTTTCCAATTCAAGATGGACATAAAACTGTCCATTTTCAATTGTTAAATGCGGTACATTTTCAAAGAACGTTTGCGTAAATTCAAAATCATATTCATGAACGCCTAGCTTAATACCTGCAAAAGGAACAACAAATTCGCTGTTTTTTTTCATATTCAGGTGGTTAAACAAGAGGGCAAAGTTACTCTTTTTTTTTTAAAACAAAAATACTCTTTTAACCGCCGTTATCTTGAGTTCGCTTTATCTTTTTCTCCAACCGTAATCGGCAGGGCGTTTAAAACTATTTCCCTTTCAAACTTTCTTGTTTTATGAATGTCTATTGCCAAATAAATAGCACTTCGCATTGATTGTGCAGAGGCCACGAATTCTGGTGCAATATCAAAGGCAGTCCCATGATCTGGAGACGTTCTTACTATCGGTAAGCCAGCAGTAAAGTTAACGCCTTCATCAAAAGCCAAGGCTTTAAAAGCGGTTAAGCCTTGGTCGTGATACATTGCTAATACGCCATCAAATTTCATTCGTTGATCTGAACCAAAAAAGCCATCCGCGGCAAATGGCCCATAAACGAAATGTCCATTATTTTTAGCGGCTGCAATTGCCGGGTTAATTATTTCCTGTTCTTCTTGGCCAATTTTTCCATTTTCTCCCGCGTGTGGATTTAGCCCAAGCACAGCAATTTTTGGTCGCATAATTCCAAAGTCTCTTCGAAGAGACTTTTCAAACTCACTAATTTTATTAACTATTTTTTCTTTTGACAAATTTTGAGCGACCTCTTTAATTGGGATGTGAGTCGTTACAAGCGCCACCCGAAGTTGTGGCGATACCATTATCATTAGTGCCTCTTCTTGTCCAGCCATATCCGCCAAATACTCCGTGTGTCCTGGAAATTTAAAGCCGGCTTGTTGCACACTTTCTTTTGAAATTGGGGCCGTCACTAAAACATCTATGTCACCGTTTGCTAAATCCAACGCTGCTTTTTCTAAGGATTTTATTGCTAAGGTTGCCGACTCCGTGGTCGGGAATCCAATCTTAGACTCAATGGGTTGATCCCAACAATTGATTATATTTATTTTGTTTTTTTCTATTTGATCCGATGCTGCACAAACCTGAAAAGAGAAATCGTGCGCTTCCATCATTTTTTTACAATGTAAAATCGCTTTACTTGACCCATAGATAATAGGTGTAAATTCTTCCAACACCCGGATATCTTTCAGCGATTTAATTATTACCTCCGGCCCGATTCCGTTAATGTCTCCAATAGAAATTCCAACCCTAATTTGCTGGTGTTTTTTTTCTTCTTTATCCATCAATTTAGTAGTTTTTTAAAAAATGATATAAAAGCCTAACTCCATAACCCGTTCCAGAAACTCCTTTATAGTTTTCTTTAGCGTCCAGCCATGTTGGACCCGCCACATCCATATGAACATATGGAGCTTTAACAAATGTTTCTAAAAACTTACCGGCAGAAATCATCCCACCATTAGGTCCTCCAATATTTTTTAGATCCGCTATTTTTGATTTCATATCTTCTTTGTATTCCTCCCAAAATGGGAATCGAACAACTCGCTCGTGCGTCTGCACTCCCGCCTTTTCAAGCTTATCAAAAACCTCATCTTTTGCATTACCCATAACAATTGCGGCATGCGTTCCAATAGCTCTTACTGCTGCTCCGGTAAGCGTTGCGGCGTCTATAACCAATTCGGGTTTATACTTTTCTGAGTAAGAAAGCGCATCGGCAAGAATCATCCTTCCTTCCGCATCCGTATTCAAAACCTCCACAGTTGTTCCATTGAACATCGTTATCACATCTCCTGGCGTGTAGGCGTTCATTCCAGGGCGGTTATCCGTTGCAGGAATTAGGGCAACAATGTGAAGTTTTATTTTTTGTTTTGCGGCTAAGCACAGCGCACCAATTACGGCCGCGGCACCAGCCATATCACTTTTCATACAATCCATCGAGCCAGGTGTCGGCTTCAAACTAAGCCCCCCTGTATCATAAACAACACCTTTGCCAATTAATATTATTGGTTTTTTATTTTTATGCCCCTCGGGCTTATACTCAGCAATTGTAAATGTTGGGGGGTCTATTGAGCCTTTATTAACGGAAAGCAAACCTCCCATTTTCAACGCCTCTATTTTTGATTTTTCTAAAATATCAACCCTTACCCCTAACGGCGACAATAATTCACTTATTTGTTGTGAAAACTGCTCCGCATTTAAATGAGAAACCGGCAAATTCACCATGTCTCTCGCCCAGAATACCGCATCAGTTACGTTAATTAGTTCCTCCTTATGCAATGAATTAATCTCCTCAGGACAGTAAACACAATTAAACTTAACCTTTAGTGAGGGTTTTTTCGTCAGGAAACGATCAAACAGATAAGAGGAAAGCATTAGCCCCTCTAAAAATGGTAATAATTTAGCTTTTGCGCCTTCAATGTCCGCCTCGGCAACTTTCTCTTTTAAAAAATGGAAGATGTCGTGGCCAACAATACGAAAAGCCTCGTCGGTCATATCATTCTCTTTAACAAGAATTTTAATCCCATTTTCATTTTTTAAATACGCCCAAGACTCCCCGCTTTCTATTAATTCGTCTACTAAAAATTTATCGGGTCCTTTTCCTTTTGCGATTTTTTTCAGGTTCTGAATCAGAATAATCGCCTTGGAATTCTTTTTATTATTTCGTTGTTTTAAAAGCACGTTTAATCAAATTAGAGTTCAAAGTTAGTTAACATTCTCATCAAAGGACAAAAAAGACAAGTCATTTGTGTTTTTTAAAAAATTATCAATTAGCACAGAAACGGGATACAAGTGCAATTCATTTCTTGGAATTCTCAGCAGGTCAGTCGGCGGCATATCTATTTCAACGTTGTGTTTAAAACAAAGAAAAATGGCCGATATTCGTTGGTGAGACAAAATGTGCGTGATTTCTACTGACTGATATAACAGCTCGTTTTTATGTTTTTCAATGTACTCAAGCTGCTCGTTTTCATCTCCAAATTCCTGTAATGGAAACTCATACAACCCTTGCCAAATGTCTTTGCCACTTCGCTTTTGAATAAACGTATCGTTTCCAACTGAAAAAACTTTGTAAATAAAAAATCGTTTTTTCGTTTTTGTTTTTTTTGATTTGACCGGCCGTTGACTAACCGTTCCCACAGAATTTGAGGTACACATATGACATAAAACACACTTATTACAATCCGGGCTTTTGGGTGTACATTGAAGAGCGCCAAACTCCATGATTGCTTGGTTAAAAATTGCAGGACTTCTTCTGTCTAATAATTCTTCCGCCAAAAATTTAAATTCTCTTTTTCCGGCAGAAGAATCTATTGGTGTATCTATATCGAAAAGCCTACTCAACACCCTAAAAACATTTCCGTCAACAACCGCTACTTTTTCATCAAATGAGAAAGAGGCAACTGCTGCAGCTGTATATTCTCCAACACCTTTCAATTTAATAATTTCATTATAACTATTAGGAAAAGTGCCTTGACAATTAGATTCAATAACTTTTGCAGTTTCTAACATGTTCCTTGCTCTTGAATAATAGCCTAAGCCCTGCCAAAGACGAAGAACATCATCTTCCTTTGCATTCGAAAGGCTTTGCAAAGTTGGATATGCCTCCACAAATTTCAGGTAATAAGGAAGCCCTTGATTTACTCGAGTTTGCTGCAATAAAATCTCGCTTAACCAAATTTTATAGGGGTCTTTCGTTCTTCGCCATGGCAAATCGCGCTTGTTTATTTGATACCATGAAATTAAAATGTCTTGATAATTAACCATTTAGTCGTTTCCGTCTTTTTTTTTTTTATAAAAGCGCACTTTAAATTAATAACTAATTTATTTTTGTACCCAAAACTACTCATTGTTAAATTTATAAATCAAAAAATTATTATGACCAAAGCAGATATTGTAGCTGACATTGCTACACAAACAGGGTTGGAAAAAACAGAGGTTTTAAGGGCGGTAGAAGCGTTTATGGGCTCTATTAAAACTTCTCTTACAAGTGGGGAAAATGTTTATTTAAGGGGCTTTGGCAGTTTTATCGTAAAAGAAAGAGCTCAAAAAACTGGCAGAAATATATCAAAAAACACAACGATAATCATCCCAGCACACAATGTTCCCTCTTTCAAAGCATCAAAAACTTTTGTAGAGCAAGTTAAAAAGGAGGTTAGAATTGGGTGATGCCTTTTTGAAAATACAAAAAAATATCTTACCTTTGCAAACCATTTTAACAAGTAGTTGCTTTAAAATGGACAAAAAAATAAATTCAACACGATAAACTTTATAATATGCCGAGCGGTAAGAAAAGAAAAAGACATAAAATGGCTACGCACAAGCGTAAGAAAAGATTAAGAAAAAATCGTCATAAAAAGAAAAAATAAGCTTACTATTTAAATAATGAAAGCTCAACAAAATTACGTTGGGCTTTCATTATTTTACATAAAAAAATCACTGTGGGCTTAGAACTAGTAGTAGACGCAAGAACTAACGGAGTTTGGTTGGCCTTGCTTCGAGATAGTAAATTAATAGAACTTCATGAAGAGCGAGGGAATTCAGACTTTGCTGTAGGAGACGTCTATTTAGGAAAAATCAGAAGGCTTTCCCCGAGTTTAAATGCCGCATTCGTAGATGTCGGTCATGACAAAGATGCTTTTTTACATTATTTAGACCTTGGTCAACAGTTTAACTCATTAAATAAGTTTACTAAAGACACGATGCGAAACAAGCAAAGTGTTCATGATTTAATGTATTTTAAATTAGAGAAAGATTTGGAGAAGTCAGGTAAAATTGACGCCGTCCTTTCCTCCTCACAATCCATTCTGGTACAAATTGCTAAAGAGCCTATTTCAACTAAAGGTCCTCGGCTTTCTTCTGAGATAACATTGGCAGGACGTTATCTCGTATTAGCTCCTTTCTCCAATAAAATTTCGATCTCACAAAAAATTAAAGAGCCAGAAGAGCGCAAGCGACTTAAAGATTTAATGGAGAGAATAATACCAAAGAATTTTGGTGTTATTATTCGTACGGTAGCTGAAAACAGGCTTACCGAAGACTTGGAGCAAGATCTTAATGATTTATTAGAAAAGTGGAAAAAAATCCATTCAAACACAAAAGGGTCAGAAGCACCTAAACGTGTTTTAGGCGAATTAAACACAACCACCTCTATCCTTAGGGACCTACTTAACGGTGATTTTACAAACATATATGTAAATGATCCAAAAATGTTTTCAGAAATGAAAACATATATAATGGGAATATCTCCTGGCAAAGAAGAAATTCTGAAATCGTACGATTCTAAAATTCCCATTTTTGAAAAGTTTGGTGTAAACAAGCAAATCAAAACCCTATTTGGAAAGAAGGTTCCTATGCCAAGCGGCGGTTATTTGATCATTGAGCACACAGAAGCGATGCATGTTATTGATGTTAATAGCGGCAATAGAAAGGGTGCTGATGGCCAAGAAAACAATGCTTTAGGGACCAATCTTGAAGCGGCAGCTGAAGTGGCACGTGTTCTTCAATTGCGTGACATGGGCGGAATCATTTGTGTCGATTTTATCGACATGCACGAAAAAGAAAATAACCGGATTCTTTTTGAGAAAATGAAAGAGTTTATGCGTTCGGATCGTGCAAAACACAACATAATTCCTCCGTCTAAATTTGGAATTATTGAAATTACGAGACAACGAGTTCGTCCTCAAACAGAAATAAAAACAGCAGAAGCTTGCCCGACATGCAGCGGTACAGGTGAAATACAAGCAAGTATCTTGTTTGCCGAAGAAATAGAGGCTAATCTAAACTTCCTGGTTTTAGATCGAAAAGTAAGTGGCGTTACGCTACAAGTACACCCCTACCTAGAAGGGTATTTCAAAAAAGGTGGGTTTTTACGCTCTAAACAATGGGCTTGGTACTTTAAATTTAAAAAATGGATACCTGTTATTGGGGTAAGTTCCTTAAATTTATTAGATTATTCTTTTGTAGATAAAGAGCACGAAGAAATTCCATTATAAAATGCCTAGCCATTCCGCCTTATTCTTGTCGGAAAAAACCAAACTGGAACGTTTTTGTGCCTATGAAGACCGTTGTGTCTTTCAAATACGAAAAAAACTACTTACGTCATTACTCCCTGAGGCAGAAAAAGAAATGCTAATTACCACTCTTATTAACGATCGGTTTTTAGATGACTTTCGTTTTGCCTGTTCCTATGTTAGTGGCAAATCACGCATTAAGAAATGGGGTGCGCATAAAATTTATCGTGGCTTGAAATCTTATCAAATTAAACCGGACCAGATTTCTTTGGCCATGAAAGAAATTGCTTTAGATGATTATATGAATACCCTCAAAGAATTAATTGAGCGAAAAAAAGTGTTGTTATCAGACACCCAGGATCCCTATAAAAAGAAAGTGAAAATAATACGTTATCTAACCGGGAAAGGCTACTCCTTAACAGATATTTATCGGTCTGGTATTGAGGAAGATTAGTCCACTCGAATTACTTCCACAACATCTCCCACTTTCTGTATTTTTAACCTTCCTATTTTAACGAGATTTTTAGTGGTTGCATCCCAAGCTTTGTTGCTCATTTCCACTTTCGCGCGTAAATCAACGATATTAATGGGGCTCTCCTGCTCCAAAATAGCACAAACTTGTTTTTCAGATTCCGACAATTGCTCCTGATGAGACGAAGTTTCAACCCTCATTTGAGGAAAAAACAGCACCTCTTGAATGGAAGGGTTATTCGTAAGCAACATCACAAATCTATCAATTCCAATACCCATACCAGAGGTTGGAGGCATTCCGTACTCTAAAGCCCTTAGAAAGTCTTGGTCAATAAACATGGCTTCGTCGTCTCCTTTTTCAGAAAGGGTCATTTGCTCTTCGAATCGCCCACGTTGGTCAATCGGGTCATTTAATTCAGAATACGCGTTTGCGATCTCTTTTCCGTTGATCATTAATTCGAATCGCTCCGTTAGTTCTGGATTATCTCTGTGTTTTTTACACAGCGGTGACATTTCAATTGGATAATCAGTAATAAAGACAGGTTGTATATAATTCGCCTCACATTTTTCTCCGAACAACTCATCAATTAACTTACCTTTTCCCATTGAATTGTCCGTGCTAATTCCATTTTTTGCACATGCTTCTCGCAATTCGTCTTCATTTTTTCCATAGATATCAAAGCCTGTAAACTCAATGATTGCATCGCGCATTGTAATTCTCTTAAAAGGGGCTTTAAGTGATATTTTATTTTGCCCGACCATAATTTCTGTGGTACCACAAACATCTAACGCAACACGCTCAATCATCCTTTCGGTAAAGTCCATCATCCAGTTATAGTCTTTGTAGGCCACATAAATTTCTAACATGGTAAATTCCGTATTGTGAGTCCTGTCTAAGCCCTCATTTCGAAAATCTTTCGCGAACTCAAAAACACCATCGAATCCTCCCACAATAAGTCTTTTCAAATAGAGTTCGTTAGCAATTCGCAAATAAAGCGGCATGTCTAAAGCATTGTGATGCGTAATAAATGGACGTGCGGCAGCACCTCCAGGAATTGGTTGAAGTATTGGGGTTTCCACCTCCAAATAATTGAATTCCTCAAAAAACCGACGCATAGACGTGATGGCCTTTGACCTTTTAATAAACGTTTCTTTTACATGCGGATTTACTAATAAATCAACATAACGTTGGCGATATCTAAGTTCTGGATCTGTAAATGCATCGTGTAATCTTCCCTCTGCATCCGTTTTTGGAAATGGAAGTGGTTTTAGGGATTTGCTTAAAAGAACCAATTCTTTTACGTGTACACTTTCTTCGCCAACCTGCGTGGTAAACAACACCCCTTTAACGCCTATAATGTCGCCTAAATCTAAATATCGCTTAAACAAATCATTGTAAAGTGATTTGTCTTCATTTGGACACAATTCGTCTCTATTGATATACAACTGTATTCTACCACTAGCGTCTTGGAGTTCAACAAAGGATGCTTTTCCCATAATTCGCTGGCTCATCATTCTTCCAGCCAAGCAAACCGTCTTACCCTCCTCAAAGTTTTCCTTAATTTCAGACGCGTAAATAGAAATCGGGTACGTGTCTGCTGGAAAAGGATTGATCCCCATTTCAATGATTTTCGTTAGCGATTCCCGTCGTTGTAATTCTTGTTCGGAAAGATGTTGATTACTCATAGTGTTAAAAATATTTTTTGGGAATTAAATCCCATAAATTAGCATGCCAATTGTAAAGTAAATAAATAACCCAACTACATCATTTAAGGTGGTAATAAATGGTCCTGTGGCAATAGCAGGATCGATTTTATATTTGTGTAAAACCAGCGGGATAATTGTCCCGATTGTGGAAGCGAATACTATTACGGTTAATAAAGAAATACTTACCACCATTCCTAGTTTTGTATCTCCAAACACAAGGGCGAAACAGAACAAAATTGTAGAAAGCAATAAACCATTCAATAAACCGATTAGCGCTTCTTTTAAAATTCTCCTAACAGCGCCGTCTAATAGTTTATTCCCTCGTGCTAAAGACTGAACAACAATCGCTGATGCTTGCACGCCAACATTTCCTCCCATCGCTGTAATTAGGGGAATAAAAAAGGCTAGCACTGGCATTTTTGTTATTCCCCCTTCGAATCCAGAAAGCACCTGTGCTCCAAATCCCCCACCAATTAATCCGATTATTAGCCACGGCAAACGTCGCCCAGAAACCTTCCAAATACTTGCGTCTTTTTCCAGCGGCTCGGAGATACCTGTTGCAAATTGGAAATCGCTATCCGCCCCCTCTTTTATATAATCTACCACATCATCTAGCGTAATCCTTCCCACGAGTTTTTTTTGATAATCGACAACGGGGACAGAAACCAAGTCATACTTTTCCATGACATCTGCTACTTCTTCAACCGTATCACTCGTTTTTACGAAAATTATATTTTTAAATTGATAGAGGTCTTCAATGGTAGCAGTTGGGCCGGCAAACAATATTCTTTTTAAAGACAGCACGCCAACCAATTGATCCGTGGCATTAACTACAAAGATGTTATATACTTTTTCAACATCCTCCGCTTGTTTTCTTAGTTCAATGAGTGCTCTTTTAACCGGCCAATCAACCTGTGCTTGAAAAAACTCTTTCTGCATTAAACCACCCGCCGTGTTTTCGTCATAATTCAACAAATCAACGATGTCTTCCGCGGCCTCATCCTCCATCTGAGAGATAACCTCTTGAATTTGGGCTTTTGACAATTCCCCAAGGATGTCAGCGGCGTCATCTGAATCAAGCTTTTCTAATTGACCGGCTATTTCTTTGGTTGATAATGATGCGATAAAACGGTCTCTGACCTCTTCGTCAAGCTCCATTAAAATATCCGCCTGCGTATCTTCGTCAACTAAAAAATAAATGTATTTAGCCTCATCATTCGATAGTTTATCTATAATTTCGGCAACATCGGCATAGTGTAATTCCAGGACATTACTCGTTAACCAAGACTCATCTTTTGTTTCGATCTTATTGCGAACAATTCCCAGAAAGTCTTTTGTTAGTTCAAAGCGCATCTATCCTTGATATTTTTGCAAAGGTATGGAAAGTGTTTTTGAAATGAAAGGCGGGCGAGTTTTAAAGATTAATCATGACAAAGCCCTTGCACAATATGAAATAGATCATGTGCCTCTTTTATCTTTTTTATTAAAACAGCATCCTTCGCCTCTTTTTCCACCAACTCATTGACTTCCTCACATTTGTTTTCTAAATTTTGAAGTCCCTCAAGAATTAATTTCGAGTCAAGCGACTTCGGTGGACGAGATTCTTTTAGTAAAATTGCCTTGGCCAATAATTCGCCGCTTCTATTTCTGAGAGGGATTAAATCTCCGCTTTCTGATGGGTGAAATGTTTGTGCCATTGTCCGATGAAAATCCTTCATGGCAGGCCAATTGTCTTTCTCTATTTCTAGTAACAAAGAATCATTGATGGCTGAAGCATATTTTTTTGAAACCACCCCCCAGTCAATTAACGACCAAGCCGCAGAGAGATAATCCATTCGTTTATTTTGATAATTTAAATAATAAGCGTGTTCCCAAACATCAATCGCAATAATAGGAATTCCCCTGTCTTTTGTAACATCCATAATTGGATTGTCTTGATTTGGAGTACTTGTCACCATTAGTTTTTTTTCTGGCGAAACAATTAACCAAGCCCACCCAGAACCAAATCTTGCTATAGCCGCAGCGGAGATTGCTTTTTTTAGGCTGTCCATCGAACCGAAGTCCCTGTTAATCGCAGCGGATAATTCATCTGAGATTAACCCCTGAGATGCGGGAGGCGCCATGATTTCCCAAAACATGGTGTGATTATAATGTCCACCTGCATTGTTTCTTACTGCGTCAGAACGAAAACTAACGTAAAACATTAAATCGAGAAGAGACTGGCCCTCCATCTTCGTTCCTTTAACCGCCGTGTTAAGATTATTCACATAGGCTTGATGGTGTTTTTTGTGGTGAATCTCCATCGTTAAAACATCTATTTGAGGAGCGTAATCTCCATAAGCATAAGGTAAATTTGGCAGGGAAAATGATTGAGAAAAACTTGTGTTTATCATCAAAAGTAAAATCAAACAAAATAGAGTTGTTTTCATAAGGAGGTGTTTCGGCTAAAATTACTGAAGATCGAGGAATAATATATCATTGACCATAACATATTCTTGACTAAGACAAGAATATTGTGTTATTCTTGTTATTTTTGGGCTCCTAATTCCGTAGAAATGCCTGAGAAGTATAAAGAATATACTGGATTAAATTTGCCAATAATTACTACTGAAATCTTAAAAGATTGGGATGATAAGTTAATCTTTGAATTATCCGTTTCTAGGCGAGAAGAATGTCCTCCTTTTGTTTTTTATGAGGGGCCTCCCTCAGCGAATGGTTTGCCTGGCATCCATCATGTTATGGGAAGGGCAATAAAAGATATTTTTTGCAGATACAAAACCCTTAAAGGATTCCAAGTAAAAAGAAAAGCGGGTTGGGATACACACGGCCTTCCGGTTGAACTTGGTGTTGAAAAAGAACTTGGAATAACAAAAGAAGATATTGGCAAGACAATTAGCGTGGATGATTATAACCAAGCTTGTAAAAATGCCGTGATGCGTTATACCGATATTTGGAATGACCTAACCACTAAAATGGGCTATTGGGTGGACAAAGAAAACCCATATGTTACCTACGAGACAAAATACATGGAATCGGTTTGGTGGCTCATCGGCGAACTATACAGGAAAGATTTAATGTACAAAGGCTATACAATACAGCCGTATTCCCCCAAAGCAGGAACGGGACTTTCTTCGCACGAATTAAATCAGCCGGGTTGTTACAAAGATGTTAAAGACACCTCTGTTGTAGCTATGTTCAGGGTAAGGAGAGATCAGAAAAATGTGTTTGACTCATATGTAAAGGCGAATGAAGAGTTGTTTATGTTAGCCTGGACAACTACACCTTGGACATTACCCTCTAATACGGCACTTGCTGTTGGTGAGAACATCGCGTATTGCCTTGTTTCATCTTTCAATCAGTATACATTTAAACCCATTTTAGTTGTACTTGCTAAAAATTTGGTTCCTTATCAGTTCGGGAAGGGGTTTCACCCTGTTGAAGACCATAACGAATTTGCTACCTATACACCTGGAGACAAATCAATCCCTTATTTAATTCTAGGAAATTGTTTGGGGAAGGAATTGGTTGGTATTCAATACGAACAACTTTTGCCTTATTGTTTGCCTGCTGAAAATCCAGGAAATGCTTTTCAGGTAATCGCGGGTGATTTTGTTACTACAGAAGATGGTACAGGCGTTGTGCATTTAGCACCCACCTTTGGAGCCGACGATGCTCGAGTCGCAGCAGCCGCTAAAATACCCGCGATGCTCGTACGTGATGAACACCAAAACCTGGTTCCATTAGTAGATTTACGTGGGAAATTTCGTCCAGAAGTCACTGATTTTGCTGGAATGTATGTGAAAAATGAGTTTTACGAAGAAGCAGAAATGCCGGAACGCTCTGTTGACGTTCAAATTGCGATTAAGTTAAAAGAAGAAAACAAGGCCTTTAAAGTTGAAAAGTATGAACATAGTTATCCGCATTGTTGGCGGACAGACAAGCCAATTCTATATTATCCATTAGACTCATGGTTTATTCGAGTTAGTGGACAAAAAGAGAAAATGGTTGCTTTAAATAATACCATCAACTGGAACCCAACAAGTACGGGACAAGGTCGCTTCGGAAAATGGTTGGAAAATGCAAATGATTGGAACCTGTCTCGTTCGCGATACTGGGGGATTCCTATCCCAATATGGGCTACGGAGGACGGTAAAGAAAGGCGCTGCATCTCTTCTCTTGCTGAATTAAAAAAGGCTTGTCAAGATGCCGTAGAGGCTGGTGTAATGGAAAGTAATCCCCTGGAATCTTTCCGGGAAAATGATATGTCTAAGGAAAATTATTCGCAAATAGATATACACAAGCACCACGTCGATAAAATAATTTTAGTTTCGAAGGATGGTGCAATCATGAAACGCGAGTTAGACCTTATTGATGTTTGGTTCGATTCGGGTGCCATGCCTTATGCACAATGGCATTACCCTTTTGAAAATAAATCATTCATTGATGATAACAAGGCTTTTCCCGCTGATTTTATCGCGGAGGGTGTAGACCAAACCCGTGGGTGGTTTTATACCTTACATGCCATATCAACGCTTGTATTTGGAAGCGTGGCCTACAAAAATGTTTTGTCTAATGGACTTGTTTTAGATAAAAATGGACTTAAAATGTCTAAGCGACTTGGTAACGGCATTGATCCATTTGCTACGCTAGAAAAATATGGTCCCGACGCAACGAGGTGGTATATGATTACCAATGCACAGCCTTGGGATAATCTTAAATTTGATGTGGATGGGATTGTTGAAGTTCAACGTAAGTTTTTCGGAACACTTTATAATACCTATTCCTTTTTTGCCTTATACGCTAATATTGATGGCTTCCGATACGAAGAAAAAGAAATTGAACTGGAGAAACGTCCAGAAATAGATCGGTGGATTATCTCTAAACTCAATAGTTTAATTTTAGAGGTGGATGCCGCTTTCGATTCTTATGAGCCTACAAAGGCAGGGCGATTAATACAAGACTTTGTGTCTGACCAACTGTCTAATTGGTATGTAAGGCTATGCAGGAGACGCTTTTGGAAAAGTGATGATGCAATTGACAAGCTTTCCGCTTATCAAACGCTCTACACTTGCCTAGAGCAAATAGCCATCCTTGCATCCCCAATTGCGCCATTTTTTATGGATCGCTTATTTATGGATTTAACTAACATCACTCATAAAAAGGATGTTAGTTCAGTCCATCTCTGTGATTTCCCAATAATTAATAAAAAGGAAATTGATTCGGCACTTGAAGGCAGGATGTTAATTGCTCAGCGACTCTCGTCCTTGGTACTCGGACTACGAAAAAAAGAAAAAATAAGAGTAAGACAGCCCTTAGCTCGGATTTTGGTGCCCGCATTAAGCGATGAATTTTCACAAAGTGTTACGGAAATCCAAGATTTGATTCTGTCAGAAGTAAATGTAAAATCCCTGTCCTTAATAAAGGATGACGGAACAATGTTAGTTAAAAACATCCGCCCTAATTTTAAATCCATTGGGAAGAAGTTTGGCGCACAGATGAAGGGTATTTCGGCAGAAATTGCTGCTTTTAATCAAGATCAAATTCGGCAAGTTGAGCAAGATAAATTGTGGAAAAAAGAAATTGACGGTGTGCTTGTTACCTTAGAATTAGAGGACTTTGAAATAACCGCGAAAGACATTCCGGGACTTTTGGTTGCTAGCGATGGGGAATTAACCGTTGCATTGGACATTACCATTACAGAAGAACTTCACGAAGAGGGGGTTGCAAGAGAATTCGTAAATCGAATCCAATCATTAAGAAAAGAGAAGGACTTTGATGTAACCGATAGAATTAGTGTTCAATATTCCTCCAGTGAATTCATCGAAGCGGCGCTGGAAAAGAACAAGGTTTATATTTGTGCGGAGGTGCTTGCAGATGCATTAACGTCCGTAAAAATGTTTTCTAATTCTACTAAAATTGATGTTGAAAATGAGGGGGATACAGAAATTTATCTAACGTTAATTTCAAAATAAAAAAGGATTTATGAAAAATAACAATTGGTATTTTGACAATGAACCTATACAAAAGACAGATGGCGCCTTCGTGAAATGGCACAATCACAAGTTTTTTGATTTGGTTTTTCAAGGAAAGGTTTTCCATGGAGAAATTCAAGAAGAAAAATCAGAAGAGCGAAAGCTCGTAATAAAAATAAACCACCGTGTTTTTCATGTTCGTAAAAAGCATGAGTTAGATGATTTAATTTCCGCGTTGGGACTTGATAAGCCTAAAATAAAAAAAATAAAAGAATTTAAATCTCCCATGCCCGGACGAGTTATATCTATTAGCGTTAAAGAAGGACAAGAGGTTATAGGGGGAGATTCACTCTTATCTTTGGAGGCGATGAAAATGGAAAATGCACTTAAAGCCGACGGAACGGGAATCGTTAAACACATCTTGGTTTCAGAAGGTGCGATTGTAGAAAAAGGAAGTGTATTAATCGAATTTGAATGACCTACTAGGCATTAACATTCCAGTAACATTAAACCCCTAACTTACCACACAATTTTGTTCAACAAATGAAAATAGTAAATAGAGAATTAAGTTGGCTATGCTTTAATGACAGGGTATTACAAGAAGCGTTAGATGAGAAAGTCCCCCTTATTGAACGGATGCGTTTTCTCGGGATTTACTCTAATAACCTGGATGAGTTTTATCGTGTCAGGGTAGCAAATGTCAGACGAATGAGCTTTTTTCGTCAGAAAAAAATGATTGGTTTTAATGGCAATGCGGAAGAGCTTTACAAAGAAATTCGTCGTGTTGTCTTAAAACAACAGGAAAAATTTGAAAGTGCTTATCAACAAATTTTGGTCGGTTTAGAAAAAGTGGGGATAGATCATTTGGATGACAAGACGGTATCTGTATCCCAGAAAAAAATTCTTTCTTCCTACTTCCACAAAGAGCTAAAACACGCTATTTTTCCAATAATGCTGAGTAAAAAAAATGCCTTTCCACGATTAAGGGATTATGCAATATACTTAGCGGTAAAAATTTCACTAAAAGGGAAACCTGCCCATTATTCATTAATTCAAGTCCCACAAGAATTATCACGCTTCTATTCCATTAATGAAAAAGGCAAGCATCATGTTATAATACAAGATGATATTATTCGCCTTCATTTACAGGAAATTTTTGCTATTTATAATTTCACAACGATTGAAGCATATACGTTTAAGTTTACGCGAGATGCTGAATTAGACCTGGATGACGATATTGCCCTTACCTTTTTTGATAAGATTGAAAAAGGGGTTAAGGAAAGGAAAAAGGGTGATCCTGTGCGATTTGTATATGATGAAAACATGCCAAAAGATTTATTGGATTACCTTTTGGCGTCGTTGAATTTAAAACGTGGCGTAAACACAATTCCGGGAGGAAAGTACCATAACTTTAAAGATTTTATCGGTTTTCCCACATTTGACCTGCCTGAATTACAGTATCCTGTGCAAGCCCCCTGCGCACATCTATTATTAGAGAATGTGCATAGTTTGCTTGATGTAATTGGAAAACAAGATGTCTTTTTGCATTTTCCCTACCAAAAGTTTGACTACGTAGTCGATATTTTACGTGAAGCTGCGATAGATCCCTACGTAAAGGAAATAAAAATAAACATTTACCGTGTCGCCAAAAAATCACAGATAATGAACGCTCTTTTAGCGGCGGTCTTCAATGGGAAAACGGTAACGGTAATCATGGAATTACAAGCTCGCTTTGATGAGGCAAATAATCTTTATTGGTCAAATCGGCTTCGTGAAAATGGCGCGAGGGTTATTCATGGGACACAAAACCTTAAGGTGCATTCAAAAATGATGCAGATTACTCGTGTCATTGATAAGAAAGAACATTTTATCAGCTACATAGGAACTGGAAATTTCAATGAAAAATCAGCAAAGACATACACCGATTTTGCTTTATTAACATCTAATGCTTCTTTGTCAAATGAAATTAAAAAGGTGTTTCGTTTATTAGAAAACAACTTAGATCGAGCCTTGTTTAGGCATTTAATTGTTTCTCCTATAAACACAAGACGTAAAATTTACAAGTTAATAGATGGTGAGATTGACAATGTAAAGAAGGGATTACCGGCAGGAATAAAGATCAAGCTGAACAACTTAACCGACGTTCCGCTCATAGAAAAATTATACGAAGCAAGTGCCGCGGGGGTTAAAATAGAAATGATAATCCGTGGGATTTGTTGCATAAAAACGGTAGGGAAAGGCATTCCAAAAAACATAACCGTTATTAGTATAGTAGATCGTTATTTAGAACATTCACGCATGCTTGTTTTTGAAAATGCCGGGACGCCACTTTACTATATTTTAAGTGCTGATTTAATGGAACGAAATATCGACAAACGGATTGAGGTTGGAATTCCAATTTATGATGAATCAATACAAAAAGAACTCGCGCTTATTTTTGACTTTCAATGGAAGGGCAGCGTTAAATCTCGCTTAATTACCGGTGATTTTAAAAATATTTATCGCGCAACAAACCTTGCCCCTTTTCACGCGCAAGTAGAAACATACAAGCACTATTTAGCGTTGAGTCAAATCCCCACTAAATCAATTAATTGAGGTGATGTAGATTCGTTTTCAAATGGCCATAAATCCTTGAAAATCGTGTCAATGATCTGTTCTGTTCTGTTCGGATAATTTACCGCTATTTGATTTGAACTCATAAGCCAAGAGCTAATTGTTCTACGGTGTAATAAACAAAGCTTATCTAAAATAATTACCCCTAAATTTTTAAGGCTCTGCGCATTACAAAGTTGTTCGTATTGGCCCATCATTGGTATTACTAATAGTTTTTTATTAAGAAACAATGCTTCGGCTGGTAATTCAAACCCTGCGCCGCACAACACCCCTTCTGATGTCCTTAAGCTTTCAGTGAAAGTTTTTGAATCTATCGGATTTACCCACACATTGTTTACGCGGTAGCGACACGTCGCATATTTCGAAAAAACATGCCACTCCACTTTAAAATGCATTAAGGTTTGAACGATGAAATCGTCGTGATAAGCAGGCAAATAAACGGTGTAATGTCCACGGTTTTCCGATTCCAATTGCCTTATATTTTCTCTGATGACCGGGGTAAAAATTGATGAAGCGTAAGATTCGAAATGAAAACCATATTTGTGGGGGCTTGGGCAATAATTTCCCAAAATAAAATTTCCAATTCTGTGTTTGTCTAGCGGTTTGGGTGAATTTGGATGAGAAACCGCCGCCTGATGGCTTAATTCTACCGACTTTACGCCATGATACTTTGCAGACCATGCAGAAATTGGTTCAAAATCACTAATAATTAAGTCGTATTTTTTAGCAGGAAACTGGCGAATTTCTTTAAAAAACGTAAAGATGTTCGTGTTAACGGCCGTTTTTATGATGTCAACCTTTCCTTTTTTTGAGGACATAAAGCTCATCCCTCTCAGTTGATAGTCAATTGAAAAAGAAGGTGTCAACTGGGATTGCGTTCCACTCACCAAAATGTCTACTTCTGCTCTTTTTTGTAAGTGCGGGACAATATCCTCTGCCCGACTTAAATGACCGTTTCCGGTTCCTTGTATCGCATATAAAACTTTCATAACTTACGCTTTTACGATGTTTTGGGTAATTTCCGCGAGTAAAACCTCTATTGAAAGTTCCTCTTTCCGAGATTTTATCAATTCACTTTTTATGTTTTTTAGTGGCCCTTGGTCCTCAAAATAAAGTTTCCAAGCACCATCATGGTATTCTAGTGCTGTTGAATTTTCAACCCAATCCCCTGAATTAAGGTACATCACCTTTTCACCATTCTTCGTTTGTATTTGTTTGATTTCTGGTTGGTGAATGTGGCCACAAACCACATAATCATAGCCATTCGCAATCGCAAGCTCAGCAGCGGTTAGCTCAAAATTACTCACGTAACTTACAACCCCCTTCACGCTATTTTTTATTTTTTTTGATAATGAGATTCTTCCTCTGCCCAGTTTTTCGCTGATCCAATTCATGAAGGTGTTTATCATTATTAGTATGTCGTACCCTTTTCCCCCAAGCTTTGCTAGCCATTTAGAATGTCGCATGGTGGTGTCAAATACATCGCCGTGAAAGATCCAAGCGCGCCCGGTTGGTAGGTTTAGCACAATTTTATTTACTATTTCGAAATTTGCAATTTTAAACCCCGTAAATCTCCGCAACATTTCATCGTGATTTCCCGTGACATAATAAACCATCGTGCCCTGACTTAGGAAAGAGGTTATTTCTCTAATTACTTGCATGTGCGCCACGGGAAAATAGCGCTTTGAAAATTGCCAAATATCAATAATGTCGCCATTCAATACCAAGGTCTTTGGCTTAATGCTCCTCAAGTATTTAACTAACTCTTCTGCGCGGGAACCATAGGTTCCTAAATGTACATCGGAAATCACAACCAAGTCTACTTCTCGTCTCATACTCTTAATTTCCAACAAAGATGGACCTTTGATGTTTCCTGAGTTTTAAGAAAACATTAAGGGGTAAATAGATATTAATACCCCTTTGTTTAAAACTGGATTGAGTGCTTTCTTTAGAATAGTTATATATTCTAAACTTATCTGAGAAAGCACAAAAAAAACACCTAAGACCTTCACTTTTTTAATCCTCTGTTTACAATACGAATGAGGGGCCCTTATCAATTAATTGATTTTCTACTACCTTTGAGCTATGTCTAAGAAGGTTTTAATAACTGGTGGAGCCGGATATATTGGCGCACATACCGTTGATGCATTAGTAAGAAGTGGCTACACACCTATTATTGTAGATGATTTTCGGAATAGTAATCCTAGTGTTATACAGGGTTTAAGTAAATTGATAGGTTTCGAACCCGTGTTTTTCAAGATTGACATCTGTGATAAAAAGGCCTTGAAAGAAGTTTTCACGAAACATGAAATAAATGCTGTTATCCATTTTGCCGCATTTAAAGCGGTAGGTGAATCTGTTCTAGAGCCGTTAAAATATTATCAAAACAACCTCATCGGGCTGCTGAATATTTTAGAATGCATGGAAGTATTTGGTGTGAATGAGTTCGTTTTTTCTTCCTCTTGTACCGTTTATGGTGAACCAGATTCCATTAAAGAAGTGAACGAAAAAACACCCAAACAACTCCCTTCCTCGCCCTATGGCTATACGAAGTGGATGGCCGAACAGATTATTGCCGATTATGCGAAAGCACATAGTAGTTTTAAAGTTATCTGTTTACGATATTTCAATCCTATTGGTGCCCATCCCGGCGGATTAATCGGCGAATTACCCATAGGGAAACCAAATAATTTATTGCCCTTTATTACGCAAACCGCTATTGGAAAACACAGCAAATTATTGGTTTTTGGGAATGATTACCCTACGATAGATGGAACTTGCATAAGAGATTACATACACGTGATGGATTTAGCGGACGCACATATAAAAGCCGTCGAAGCTTTTGGCAATAATTCAATTGGGTCCTGTGAATATATTAATGTCGGTACCGGAAAAGGAACCAGTGTGCTTCAAATGATTCAAGCTTTTGAAGAAGTTAGCGGTACAAAACTTCCCTGGGAATTTGCTCCGAGGAGACCTGGAGATGTCATTGAAATATACGCTAACGTCGACCTTGCTAAATCCATGTTAAACTGGGAGGTACAATTTTCCTACAAAGATGCCATAAAAGACGCCTGGAATTGGGAGCTCTCAAATCAAAAGAAAAATCGCTAAATGCAATTTATAGACACACATGCTCACACCTATGATGAAGCTTTTCTGGGTGATATAGACGCCACGATTTCTAGTGCAAAAGAGGCCGGTATTACAAAAATATTAATGCCCAATATTGATGTGGAGAGCATTGAACCTATGTTTGCCATTCAAGAAAAATATCCAACTTGTATTCCTATGATGGGACTTCATCCCGCTTATGTTAAGGCAGACTGGGAAGAGCAATTAGAGAAAATTGAGGGTTATTTATTTGCTGATCCGCTTAGATTTTGTGCCATAGGAGAAATCGGGATGGATCTCTATTGGGACAAATCGTTTCTTGAAGAACAAAAAATAGCCTTTATTCAACAAATTCAATGGGCAAAAAAACTTGACTTACCCATTGCTATACACGCTCGTGATGCCTTTAATGAAATCTTCGAAATATTAGATAAAGAAAATGATGACAAACTAAAAGGAGTATTTCATTGCTTTACAGGGAATACAACACAAGCAAAACATATAAAAAATTATGGGGGCTTTTTATTAGGAATTGGTGGCGTATTAACGTACAAAAATTCAGAACTTGGAGACACCCTCAAGCAAGCTGTTTCATTAGAAGACCTGGTACTAGAAACGGACGCCCCGTATTTGCCTCCTGTTCCCTACAGAGGGAAACGAAATGAATCCGCTTATATGCTAGAGGTGGCTTATAAATTGGTTGATTTGTATCAGGTCCCACTTGAAGAAGTAGCTAGAATAAGCTCGCTAAATGCAGAGGAACTTTTTCAATTAAAACGATTCTAATATGAAAGCAAAGATATTACTCATCTACACCGGGGGAACGATCGGAATGATCAAAGACCTTCGAACCGGGGAGCTTAAAAGTCTCGATTTTAATTATGTGTTTGATCACATACCTGAATTGGAAAGACTCCATGTCGAATTAAGTAGTATTAGTTTTGATAAAGCGATTGATTCCTCAGACATGACTTATGCACATTGGAAACAATTGGTAGATATTCTCAGTGATAATTATGAAACGTATGATGGATTTGTGGTACTTCATGGTTCAGATACCATGGCGTATAGCGCATCCGCATTAAGCTTCATGCTGCAAGGCCTAACAAAACCAATTATCCTTACGGGATCGCAATTGCCAATTGGAACCATACGAACAGACGGAAAAGAGAATTTAATAACCGCGGTTGAAATCGCTGCGGCAAAAAACGCTGACGGATCTTCTACCGTGCAAGAAGTGGCGATCTACTTTGAGTACTCCCTTTATCGAGGAAATCGTTGCACTAAAATCTCCGCCAATCAATTTGAGGCATTTACCTCGCCAAATTATCCGCCGTTAGCAGTTGCTGGTGTGACGATTCAATATCAACTTGGTCAAGACTCTATTAAAAAAAGACCCGTACTTCAAGTTTATAAAAATTTAGAACCGCGTATAGGTTTGCTAAAAATATATCCTAGCATTCCTTTTGAAAACTATGCCTTTCTTTTTAATGCCGAACATTTTAAAGGTATTGTATTGGAAACATTTGGCGCTGGAAATGCACCGAATAATCAAGACATGATTGATTTGATTACCAACTATATCGCAGCAGGGGGAATTGTGCTAAATGTTACTCAATGTTCCTCCGGTTCGGTGCAACAAGGCCAATATCAAACCAGCTCGTTTTTTGAAAAAATTGGGGTGGTTAGCGGAAAGGACATGACTACCGAGGCGGCTCTTGCAAAGTTGATGTATGTGTTGGGTAGAAATGAAAAGCACTCGGATAGTATCGCCCTACTTCAACAAAACATTGTTGGAGAAATGAGTGTATAGCAGGTTTTTAATCAGGATACATAATGCCAAATATTCTTGCCTAACATTACTATTCCTATTATTAATATTAAAAAAAGAACGAAATATTTAAATTGAAACTGAGAGAACTTACTTAGAATTTTTTTTCCTAAATAAGATCCCAAAACACTCACTACCATAAGAATAGGTATTAAATAGAGATCATGTTGGTGAAAGTAACCATTAAAAAAATACACAACACTTCGGCTACAATCCAGGCCCAAGTCAATAATTGAAGAAGTAGTAATAAAAATTTGTTTTTCAAGATCAAATGCCGCCAAAGTCAATCCCCTTATAGCGCCACCAGACCCTAAAATTCCTGTCGTAATACCTGATAAGGCACCACCAATTATTGAGTTTAAAAAAGTGGGCTTAATGGTTAAACTTTTATATAAAATTAAACTCAAACTAATGATAATTAAAAAAACAGCATATGTAATTTCTAGCATTTTATTGTCTATATACTTACTTAAGAAGGCGCCGATAACAGCGAAAATTACCGAAGGGATTCCAATGTTGAGAATGAGTCTTTTATTAATCCCCTTCCTAAAAACAGCCAATTTTGAAATATTACTAAAAATATGGAACAATGCTGTTATTCCTAAAACGGAATGAAAATCAAAAAACAGGCCGGCTAAAGGAACAAAAAAAAGTGAGGAGCCGAAACCACCAACCGTTCCTAGAATTTCAGAAAGCAAGGCTAAAAAAATAAATAAAATAAGAAATTCCACGCTGTAACTTTTTTATACAAATTATGTCAAATTAAATAACCCATTTAACATTTTTTAAGATTATTACAAAGATACTTGTTTTGTTTTTGACACTTCTCTCACAAAAGTACGCGTAGATTACGCGTTAAAAACGCGTGATCCCGGAAGGGGGTCGCTTCATAATAATTAAAGCCATGCCGCGTTGCGGCAGCTGTCTTTTTTTGTTCCACTTCACCTTAAAGCAAGCTTTAGGAAGGGTTTTTGGGCTAATCGTTGGTTTAGGAATGAAAAAGTGCTATTAAGCTATACAAGGATAGATTCTAAAAATGTTAGTACATGTACTTAAAATTCCATCGTGCATAATAATGCACGATCAACACAAAACCCTTGTAAACACTTAAAATTAGGGCTGTTTAAAAAAGAATTGATTAATTCGTGAAGTTTGGATCCCTACAAAACTATTGTGATTTTGGAATATATTTGACCAACGAAATTAATCCCATTGAACGGTAATAAATTGAGTGATAATTTTGTCTTGGATTGAAATACTTAAAGAAAAAATTTGACTTAAACATTTCTAAACATAAAGTAGGGTGATAAAAATTTATTAAAAATGAAAATGTTAATTTATAGCGTTTTATTCTTTGCCTCAATTAACACTAGAACTCTATCTACAATTTTTAATGTTCAGAGGACGCTTACCAAAAGTAATAAAAAAAATGTTTTTTTGACTGTCGGAAATTCTGAAACAGCGACAATAAATTCTGAAAGTAAGACTTAACACTTAAATTTTTTCTCATGAAAAAAGTTTTTTTATTGGGCGGTTTTATCGCTTTAATATTTTCATTCTTCAGTTTTAACAACACAACCGAAGAAGAAGTTTGTTCTCCACGTGTAATTGAAAAACAATTACGTGATGGATGTTATGGTAGTTCAAATGTCTGTTGTGTTAGCACGGCAGTTAAACACATGTAACAATCCATAATTAAAAGCCACAGAAATAAGCCCATCAAAATTTGATGGGCTTTTCTATTCTTTAAAAAAATGCATGAATTAAAATCTTTCAACCTTGAAAAAAACAATAATCTATCTTTTAATTGGAATCGTTTCAGCATTTTCAATTATTGCTCTGTTAGTAAAATCAAGCAATAAAAAAAATAAAATCGAGCTAGTTCAGAAAAGAAACATCAATAAACAACTTGTTCTAATTAAATCAATCAAATTTGAGAACATACTAGGCATGATGAAGAAAACTAAAAATGATATTACTTTCGCATGTTTCGACAATGTTGATGGCAACTCCATTTTTTATTTCGACACAATTAGAAAGAAAATTAGAAAGAAAATTGAGTTGAATATCCCAATTGAAAAAATTGTTGTAGACAATTATTTTTATTCAAAACATGGATTGTTTATAGTAAATAGTATCAATGGGACTTTGCTGAAAATAAGCAGCGACGGTAATATTATAGAAAAATTTACATACCCAAAAAAATTCTTTCGGGTTGATAACCGGGATGATTTATTTTTAATATCAGGATGGGATAAAAATTTCAATCTTTTTCATGAAAAATTCAACTTTTCTTTGAAGAAAATCTCTAAAATCGTTTTCGAAGATGATTATCTAAAAAAATATAAATCTAACGGAATTGCCTTAGACGGTGCATATTTTAGTAATGATTATTTTACGGTTAACATGCCTTATTCAGTAAATCGAATATACATATTTAATGAAAATTTCAACTATACAAATAAGATGGATTTAATTTACAATCCTATCACTTTTAAAATTAGAAATGGTGAAGACGGAAATATATATCCAGATCCAAATAATTTAAACCCTAATAAACATGCATATCTAGATTCGACCAATATTTTTTATTGCCTTTTAAACGAATCAACAAAATGGGATAAATCAAATAAATGCTATATTGATATATATGATTTAAAAAACAAAAAATATAAAGAAAGTATTAAAGTTGTTGACTTTGCAAATTCTGAACCACGAGAAATTATTGTTGCCGGTAATCGAATTTATATTTTGTTCAAATCATCACTAAATATTTATTTAATCAAAAACAAATGATAAGATTTTATTTTTCACAATTCATTCGAATTATTCTTTTATTAATGTTTTGTTACACAACTTACCATAAATTAACTGATTTGAATAAATTCGAAGCGACATTATTAAAATCAACTTTAATTGAAGAGTATCAAGTAAAATACTTACTCTTAATTATCCCTTCTATTGAATTAATCGCGATTTTCTCTCTACTAAGGATAAATTATCGAATTGGATTTTTTATTTCGTTTTTCTTAATGTTGTTGTTCACTTTGTATTTAGTTGCATTAAATAATTACTCATTTTATAAAGGATGTTCTTGTGGTGGAATTTTTAATGAATTGTCATACAGTCAACATATAATAGTTAACATATCCTTCATTTTACTTTCAGGAGTGGGTATATTTATTTTTTCTGTTGCAAGAAACAAATCAGAATAAACATAAGTCATCCAAATTCTTAAGGCATTCTAGCCCTAGGGTAAGCTTACCCGCGTATGTTTAAATCTCAATTTAAAAAGGCAATTTAGTATTCGCTAGGATAATTAATATTGAAATAAAAAAAGCAGAATATAAATTCTGCTTTTTTTATTAGAAACTTAGGCATTTGAACAAAGAAATTATCCTTGAGATAACAAATTAACCTAATAATTACTTTTGCTTTAAAAATACTTCAAACTATCCAACAAACCACCTTGCTGTCTCAATTTCTTAGCAGCAATAATATCTTCATTTTCTAATTCAATCTCCTCATTAGACCTTGGGGTATAAAATCCGTTAATAATGCTCAAGCGTATGAGTTCATTGGCGGATTTCACCGCAAACTTTTTCATAAGAATCGTTCGGAGGAGATCAAGGTTTTTCTTTGAAGTAAAAACGGCGTCAGCTATTTCTTGGCCCTTTTTACCATCGCAAATCATTCTGATTATTTTTATGTCTCGTTCATCCAAATCCAAATGTTTCATTCGACTTTGTATTTTTCGCTCTGTAGCAATGGAATTCATAATTGCCTCGTTCATGAAATAGTTGGTGTATTTACCGTCATGATGAATCTTTGTAATTGCTTCAATCATTTCACGCGTTGAACATTCTTTAAGAAGGTATGCATCTGCGCCTCTCGAAAGTAACTCGAATGCGATATCGAGGGCGTCATGCATGGTTAAAATAATGACTTTAACTTTGGGCTCTAGCTTTTTGAGTTTTTCAAGGGTTTGTATGCCATTGAGTACGGGCATTTCTAGATCGAGCAAAACGACATCAATTGGTTTGGTGGCAAGTTGATCCAGAAAGTCTTGTCCGTTTGCAGCGCCAAAAACATATTCAAAACCTGGAATTTCAGCTAATGTTTTTCCGATTGCGTTTCTAACTAGTTCATGATCTTCAACAAGGGCTAGCTTAATTTTTTGAAAGGTGTTATCCATGTTCTACCTGAATTTTAGTGTTCAACTCAACTGTGCCGTAACTCTCATTTCGATTAAAAGTCAAATTACCATTAATCATTTTCAGTCGATATTTAATGTTTTCTAATCCAAAACTGTCTGATTCCGCAGTAAGTACATTAAAATCGCGTTGAGTTAATGCAATTCCATTGTGCTTGATATTCACTTTCAGTTGCCACTTCTCGTACTTCAGACTCATTTCAATAGCATTCGGATAGCTATGTTTCAACAAGTTGGTTATTAACTCACTGACAATGTAGAAATAATGCATACTGATTACATCCGGTATTACTATATCATTTGGAATTTCTGAAAGAAAAATAAACGAATCAATTAAAGATTCTGTTTTCTGCTTGGCCATTTTTTCCAATGCTTTTACCAAGCCAAACTTCAACAAATAATGCGGGACCAAGCCTTTCGTAATCTGACGTATTTGATCAACGCTATCTTGAACATAACTCTTCGTTAATGACACCTCGCTCAAAACTAACTGCCCCAGTTCAGCTCTATCCTCGACATTCGAAAGATTCTTCAAGACTAAAGATAATCGTGCACCCACATCATCATGCAGCAGGCGCGCGATTTCACTTCGTTCCTTTTCCTGGGTGGTTATTGCCACTTCGAGTTTTTCGAGTTCTTTTTTATCCTCGGTTTCTTTTATTAATTTTTCGGAGATTTCTTTTATTTTGCGGTTTTTATTCGTTAGCAATATTATTCCACCTCCCATGAAAATAGAAAAGGACATCACTAATATTATAAACAGACCTAATTCTTGGGCTTCAAGCATATTGCATATGAGAAAAGAAGATTCAATATTAAAGAGAGCATTACCATGAAATCCAGTAAGTAGTTATTTAATTCCTTCGATTTCAAAATATTCTCCTCAAAGAATAGTAAAAATGTAAATGCAATTGTGTAAATGGATATCGAACAAAATATGATCTTTTGGAAATAATCTCCAGTAATATTGAACAGATATCGTATACCAAATCCCGAAATTACAATATAAGTATACATTGTGGAAAGATGGTTGTTTTGCAAGATACTTGACGTTACAGTCAAATCCAATATAAAAAAAACTAAAGCTAGAATTAGAAAAATTTCTTTTCGAAATTTATAGCGATGTAACGTATAAAATAGCTCTAAGATCAGAACAAACTGAATGAGAATTGAAAAGTGGAAAACTGGCAATGAATTACTAATTACCTTTTCCGAAATTATATTTCCGAGATCTGTTAAGAATCTTGCCAATATGAAAAGAAAAAAAACTGACCTTAATCGAGTTTGCTTTGAAGTTATTCGTTGTTGGACTCCGATAAAAATCACCGGAATCAAACTTGATAATAAAACCGAATAATAGAAAAGGTAAAAATTCATTAACTATTCAATGAGTTTGAATTAGAACAATTTGGCGGACATTTTATTATTTTATCAGCTATCAAACCGTTAACCAAATCGTTTTCGTTACCATCTGCACCAACAATAACAATAGTGTTTTCATTATTTTCATCTTTGGCAAAGTAAAAACGAATACCAACACATTCATTTTGGGCTAAAATCTTTTTGATTTTTTCTTTCCCCATAAAACCCCCTATAACCTCGCCAGGTTGAATTGTATTTCTGTAGCGTTTTGTCATTTCTGACCCTTCTCTTAGAGTGATAAAATCACCTTCATTTCCATTAAAAGACATAATATAAAATTTAAAGTTAGTCCGGCGAATTTAAAAAACGAATACGCCGAAAAGGTGTTAATCTTAACTAATTTTTGTTGAATATATAAAAAATTAGAACGAGTTCTAGTTTTGTTAGAATGTGTACTTAATCTGATTGACGTGGCTTGTAGAATTAGTGGGAAATTGTTTGGTTTGCATTACATCAATGCATTCAACGATAGAAAATCACTGACTTTATAAAAAACGTGACTGCACTTAATCTAAACTTGTTTAAAAAAAGTAGCTTATAACAACTTTCACTAATCAAATTTTTAACCATGAAAAAATCCTATGAAACTACTAGTCTGTTTTTTATATTATTTTCTATTTTCACTATTTCAAAATCAGTAGCACAAAATGATTTTTCCGGAGATTATATAGTAGTTCGATTAAATCATAAATTGCTGGATTTTGGTAAAATAGACAATCCAAATTTTGATAACCAAAACTTTATGAGTTATTTAAACGAACAGGGTAAACTCGAAATTGAAAAATCAAAAGATACAATTATAAACTTGGGATCTCTAAAGCTGATAAAATTATTTCCCAATCTCAAAACGAAGGACTCAATTTCGATATCCAGATTAGGCAACCAAGTTTATATACCTCCATTTTGGGCGACTTTTAAAATTGAAGTGCCTAAAACCATAAATTATTGGGAGGTTTTTAGTTATTTAAAAACTAAATATCCTTTTGTAATTTATGTTGACCCACCAATGGAGTTATTTTATGAAGACATTCCTAACGATTCATTATTCCATTATCAGCAATCTTTATATGATTTTTCTAATCCAAATATTGGTATAAACTTAGATAGTAACGCATGGAACATTGAAACCGGCAAACGATTTATCAAAGTTGGAGTCTTTGATTCTGGCATTGACGCTAGTCATGAAGATATACAGGTGCTTACTGGGCATGCATATTACGATGATTGGGTAATAGATTCTTTAGGAAATGGATATTACTCTTTTGGTCAAGATTTGAGAGGACATGGGACTCTGGTTGCTGGAATAATAGGTGCTAAAAGAAATAATCAAATTGGCATTGCTGGGATAGCAGGAGGAAATGGAATTGATACTTCTGGAGTAAGTCTTCTTGATTTTAGCTTAGGAATAACTGATGGAGGAACGCCAGAGAATTTTTCTCAAGCAATTATCGATGCCGCTCGTTCTGTAGGAACATATTACAACTGGAATTTTAGTCCGAATCCAGGCTTAGTTCCTAATACCATTGATCCATATTGGAATCATACATCTGGATATGGTATCCATATTGGCAACCACAGCTATAGTTATAAGGTTTATACTACACAGAGGTTTAATCCAATATGGGAAAATTTACCAGGAGACACACTCAATTGGGAGCCAATTTTAGAAACACCCTTTTGTAATTTATGTCGGGAATCTTTTTTGTTTTCATTACAAAATGGTGTTGTCAATGTAGTTTCCCGAGGAAATAATTTGGATATGAATCCAACATTAGATCAATCGTTTCCAAATAATAGATACCCTCAGAAATTTGATGATTCATGGATAATTACTGTTGGCGCATCCGGTACTGATGGAAAAAGACTTGTAGCCCCCAATAACACAGATGTTGGGGAGAATTATAAATCACCCATCGGGCTAAATTTAGATATTATCGCACCTGGTTCTAGATCAAATGTTGTATCAACTCGAAGTTCCAACTTACCAAACACAAATATTTATGGTTACTATAGAGTTTTTAATGGCACCTCTGCTTCCGCTCCCCATGCAACTGGCGTGGTTGCTTTATTACTGAGTCATTACAATAAGCCGTGTTATTCAAATATTAATTTGGATCCCGCTGATGTTGAATATATATTACAAAAATCAGCAACTGATGTTAATCCTTATGTTTCTGAAGAATATGACGACTCAACTGGATTTGGAAGGCTTGACGCACTTGAAGCCTTAAAAATGATTGATTTTCCCACTTTACAAATTGTGCATCCAAATGAACCTAGTACATCTATTCATCTAGCAGAAATAGATACTATTTCTTTTCATTTAAAGCGCCCTTTAAATCAGACATATGGGGGGCCGTTGGGTTCTCAATTTCCATTGGAATTACAGAAAGACTATAAAGTTGAACGAAGAAAATATGTTTTAGAATATGATATTAGCCCTTATATCCTACCAAGTACAGAATTATTGGATACATGGATAAGACACAGTGAAACAAATTCGTTAGGCTTTATTTCGGATACAGTCGGAAGTTTAGAACTAATAGGCCTAACCGGTCAATACCATTGGGTGTCACGTCCGGACACTTTCAGAATTGAGCCGTATTGCTTTATTGACACAATAATTAACAACTCTACTATTTTATTAAGTGGTTATTATTATCATTTCATTAAAAAACATACGGGGCAAATTGAAGATAATGTGTTTGAACCAATAAATTTGGATTTTTGGTACCCAATTAATCCAAATATAGACACATTAAATATGGCTTTTAGTCTTTATATAAAGGATACAACGATTGATCGATATGATTTTCCGTGTTACGCAGAAAACCCTCCTTTTGACACACTGCTGACCACAAATCAAATATTTACACATGATTTTAAAATTTATCCAAATCCGTCAAATGGAGAATTAAATATTATATTTGATAAATTACAGAATGAGGGACTACTCGAAATTTTTGATCTTTCTGGACAATTATTGTATTTAAAAAAATTACAACCCGGAAATAAAATTAATTCAATCAACGCGACAAATTTATCGACAGGGGTTTACCTGGTTAAATTTTCAGGGCAGAATGCAAAAAGTATAACAAAAAAATGGATGAAACTATGAAAAATGTTATTATATTCTTCGCATTACTTATTTCTAATTTCGGGCAAGCACAAAGTTGGCATACGTACAATGCTAATATTTTTCACCCCTATTACTATTGGTCATCTTTTGGATATCCGTATAAACAGTTCAAGATCAATCCATATGACAACTCCTTCTGGTTTGCGCAAGAAACAAATATTTTTCGCTTAGCAAACAACGGTCAATTTACCGTTTTTAATGACGGAAACGAACCTGCTTTACAAGGTTATTATGCGTTTGAAGACATCACGTTTACGCCAACAAGAACGGTGCTAATTGATCGTTATTTTGGCTTAGTCAATTACGATGGCTCCAACTGGAGTACCATTCCAAATGGTGTAGATGGCGTTCATTTATCTTCAGATGTTGATACCATTTGGTGTGCTCGAATAAATGAAAATTACTTGGTAAATCATCCGCAAGGTTCTCAATTAGGCAATGTTAGTTATCTGAGAAGGATCGAATCCAAAAACGGAAATCATTGGGCAACTTCAGGAGTTGACCAAGGTGCATTATTTCATTTTCAAAATGGAATGCCAACCATGTACAATGCAGACACCATTCCATTCATGCTTGAAAATCAGACGTATCACATGAAATTTTCTAAATATTCAGACACCCTTTATAAATCAGGGGACTTAGGCATTTCATTGGCAGTGGGTAATTCATTCGTTGATACGATAACACCAAATAATTCTATCAACATGCCCACAAACCTCATTATTAAAGAATTTGAAATTGACCCAAACAATAATATTTGGGCGGTTTTTGGTGAATTTGGCGTTTTGAATCCTGCTAAAAAAATCGGGTTTCTTAATCGAAACCTCAATGCCTGGACGCTCTATGATGCATTGAATACACCGATTGTTTTTTCCAACGAAGTAGGAATAGAATTAGATACACTCGGGAATTTATGGGTGGTGAATAGACAATTACTACATGTTTTCACTACCGGAATTGAACCTGCTTGGTTAGGAACTTCTGAATTGGCTAACGATAATTCCTCAATTGTAATATATCCAAACCCAACAAAAAATGAATTACATATTCAAAACATTGGGTTGAACGTCGAATTAATTGAAATACTTGACATCAACGGCAAAGTTTTAATGAGTTTAACTTCTTCAGAAAATATTTCAGTAGAAAATTTAGATGCAGGATTATATTTTGTTCAAGTCAAATACCATACAGGCACTATTTTAAAGGAGAAGTTCGTCAAGGAATGATGTTTTTTTGAGCTTAAAAAAAGTTCTCCAATCCTCCCATCTTGAGGGGAAAATCTATTTTTTGTAAATAATAAGCTTCTCGTTTAGACCTTGCAACAGGTGGTTTTTCATACCCATTGAATTTGGTGTATGCTAAGATTATCTGAAAGATCAATCGCTAGCATCCAAATTTGGTGGGGATTAAAAATACTTCGAACCTATTCATGGTTGAGAAAAAATCACGAGGCTTCGAAGTAAAGCGCATTGCTAAGTCAGCTCCTTTTTTTGTTGCTTTTTTTTGAGCTAAAAAAAAGTAAAGAACTTCTTCATCCTTCAGAATTTCTTCGCTTTAAATAATAAAGAATAAGCTCGCTTAATTCATCGAATTAAATTGCGGAGAGAGGGGGATTATCTCAACTTCCGTTCGGAAGTATTCGATGGTCTTCGGCACGAACCCAGGGTTCTCATGCCATCTTCCTTCATTTCATTGCGGAGAGAGGGGGATTACGCGCCCAAAAACGCGTGATCCCGGAAGGGGGTCGCTTCATAATAATTAAAGCCATGCCGCGTTGCGGTAGCTGGCTTTTTTTGTTCCACTTCACCTTAAAGCAAGCTTTAGGTTCATTTACAAAAAAAGCCATGCAAAAAATGCACGGCTTTAATGATTTTGGCGGAGAGAGGGGGATTCGAACCCCCGTTACGTTACCGTAAACACGCTTTCCAAGCGTGCGCGTTCAGCCACTCTGCCACCTCTCCTCTTATTTTTAAGAGCGCTAAGTTAATGCTTTTTTACCTTTAAGAAAGGGCTATTGTCGGAATTGTTTTAAAACTCATTCGGATCCTGAAATTGGAAATTGCTGGTTTTTTGAACTTGCTGAAGTCAATTCTATAAGTAATTGTAATTTTGCACTATGAAATACCTCATCGTTGGTTTAGGAAATCCTGGGATTGAATACGAAAACACACGCCATAATGTTGGTTTTCGTGTCCTTGATAAAGTTGCTGGCGAATTAGCCGCTACTTTTGAGCTTGACCGAGCGGCTTTCGTTTCATACGCTAAATATAAAGGGCGAACTTTGGTTTTAATCAAGCCGATCACTTTTATGAATTTATCTGGAAAAGCAGTCAATTACTGGATGCAAAAAGAAGGGGTTTCCATTGAAAACGTTTTGGTAATCACGGACGATTTAGCGCTGCCCTTTGGTAAATTGAGAATGAAAGGAAGCGGGAGCGACGGGGGGCACAATGGCTTAAAAGATATTCAAGCAACACTTGGAACCAATGCCTATTCGCGCTTGCGCTTTGGCGTTGGGAGTAATTTTCCGAAAGGACGGCAATCGGATTATGTGTTGGGCAAATGGGAAAAGGACGAGGAACTTGCATTACCGGAGCGACTTAGCACCGCGAATTCGTTCGTTTTGAGCTTCTGCACCGCAGGGCTTCAATTAACAATGACTACTTGGAATGGTAAATAGTTCGTTTGACTAACGGATAATCTCGAAGAAACCGGTATAATTCAAGTCCTTTTCTTCGATACGCAGCATGAAAAAATACGTGCCATCCGTAAATCCATCGCCCGTCCAATCATTTTGATAGCCCGTTTTCTCGTATATTAAATTCCCCCAACGATTAAATAACAGTAATTGATTGTCAGGATAAAATTCTAAAAATTCAAACGATAGAAATTCATTTAATCCATCATTGTTTGGTGTGATAACATTGGGTACGTGTACTTCGGCTGGTATGGCTTGAATAATGGTACAAAGGGAATCAACGCATCCAAAATTATCTTGAATAATAAGGCATAGTGGGTGACTTCCTGGTGTATTAAATGTTTGTCCCCAATCTTGTAAAAAACTGGCCAAGGTGTCATTTAAATACCAATTCCACGAGACAATATTAGAAGCGGGGGCGGTTGATTCGTCCAAGAACATGACTGGAATTTCTACAATTATTGATGTCGGATCTATGGAATAGTTGGCGATTGGATTCGGTTGAATATATACATTGAAATTCGTCGTGTCAGACGTACAATTATCCAAGGTGGCATAGGCCGAATAAGAGAACATAAGAGGAGTGGTCGTTGTCGTTTGTAGGTCAGAAAAGGACCCCTGACCTGATTGGTTATTCCCCCAATAATAAACAGTTCCCCCTGGCAGACAAGAAGTCAAGGAAACGGTATAAGGAGTGCCTGAACAAATTATGGAATCATATACCAAGTCTACATTCGTCGCTGGAATTAGAGGAACTGTTTCAGGTGGTATTCCCGAGACAATCGTTCCACAAGCATCCACAATAACAGGAGGTGGAATTGTTAACACCGTATTATTGGAATCGCAATAATCAGGGCAATTGGGTATGGTAAGTACAAATTGATGACTTGTTGCCCCAGAGCTACAGCCGTTGTTTGTTCCCAAAGTAACTACTTGAGTAGTCCAAGGATGCGAAAAGGTATAGGGCGCAACTCCGTAGCGCGCATAGGCTGTTGCATTTACCGTACACTTGTTTGTGCAGAAAGGTGTTTGTGGCGTAAACCATTGATTTCCGTATGATTCCGGTGTTTTTCCATACACAATAACTTGAAAAGGCCAAAGGGTAGAAAATGGGTCGTATCGAATGTAATTTTGATTACACCCTGCTCCCCACGCGTTTCTACCAAGGTGCATGCGCACATAAATAGTTGTCGGGGAACAAGATTCTGGATAGCAACAAGTCAAGGGTGCCATCATATTAAAACTGTCTAAATAAGCCGTTCCAGCAAAATTAGCCGTCGCTCCCGTAACGGTAAATGTTTGTGAGCTGCCACAAACGGTACTAAAATACATAGCGCCATTACTCATGGTGGCAGGCGTAAATGGATCGGCATAAAAGCTAGCGGAAACATACAAACCAGAAACAGAGATGCCCGCAGGTATTGTAACAAGAACGCTATCCATATTATAAGATGGCATGAAGCAAGAAGGCATATATCCTCCACCCCAATTGGCCATTGGACCAGCGACTAAAGGGTCAATTACAACAGGATAATTTCTCGTTGGATCGTTTAACCAACTTGTCGGTATGGCCAGCTGAATTGCGGTGCTGCCGTCTGCTTTTTGTATTATTTTGTGTGAGCCCAACAAGCTTGATTTATTGGCATCATAATAAAATGGAATGAAAATTTTACCTGTTGCTGCACCGTTTTGATTATTAATAATAATGTCCCCTTGAAAATAACCATCCGATAAAGCGACCGATTCTTCTTGCATCGATAGCATATACCCTTCCGGTAATTGAATGTTTTCTTCGATAATTAAATACTCCCCTGTGCCCTGAGGTGGACTTTGGAGAATAAAATTGCTCTTAATGGCATTCTCAAAAAAACTTACTTCTTTTCTTAGTTGATCATTATAAATTAACTGTGCCTTATTACCTAAAACGGTTAGATTTCCCGAAGCCAAAACACCGTTTATCCATACATGATCTGCGAAATGAATTTCTTGACCATCGCTTGAAGAAATAGCATACGACCCATTGGGAAATAATTTAGTGGGATAAGGTTGCTGGGCAGCAATCCAATTCCCTGACTCATTATCCTTTATTAAACTTGGACTAATAGGAATTAACTTTCCATCCTTTCCAATGTAATTTATCGGTTTTTTACTAAAAATGCTCTTCGTATCGCCATTCGTATTGGTAAAAGAAGTGGAGAAAATGGAACGCATGTTAATGGTTTCATTCCACATGCCGGTATCTAGTGCCGCTAACTTTTTTGTTTGGTCATCTGAAAATAAAGGAGCACTGAACCCCGCTAATTGCCCAAAAGTAGTTATGCCTATAAAAACGGAAATTATGCTTAACAGAATACTTCTATTGGCTTGATGGAATTTCATTCGTTTGTTTCATTTTATTGCACTAATGTAATAAATCCATTTTAATTATCTGCTTTTTGAGATAATTCAATGGGGCTTTTTCTTTGAAATACATTATTTTTGCATCTATGAGTCGCATAAAAATAAAACACATTTTAAGTAATGAAGGGCAATTGCTCATTGGACAACGAATTACTGTCAAAGGGTGGGTAAGAGCATTTAGAAGTAATCGTTTTATTCAAATTAACGATGGTTCGTGTTTATCAAACATTCAAGCTGTCATTGACTTTGAAAAGTATGATGAAGGAATAATTAACCAGATCACAACAGCAGCTGCCGTTTCCGTTTCGGGAATATTGGTCGCTTCGATTGGGACGGGACAATCCGTAGAATTACAAGCAGATGCCATAGAAATTATAGGCGCTGCGCATCCAGACGAAGTTCAAAAGACCGTACTGCAACCAAAAAAACATAGCCTGGAATTATTAAGAGAACAGGCCCACTTGCGCTTCAGAACCAATACATTTAGTGCGGTATTTAGAATTCGACACAACGTCGCCTATGCCATTCATCATTATTTCCATGAAAAAGGGTTTTATTATTTACACACACCTATAATAACAGGATCTGACGCTGAAGGCGCTGGAGAAATGTTTCATGTGTCTACCCTAGACCCCTTGTCGCCACCGCTAGATTCCGATGGAAATGTGGATTACAAACAAGATTTTTTTGGAAAGCCTGTAAACCTAACCGTTTCAGGACAATTGGAAGCAGAATTAGCCGCCTTGGCGCTTGGGCAAGTGTATACCTTTGGTCCTACGTTTCGTGCAGAAAACTCTAATACTTCAAGGCACCTTGCAGAATTTTGGATGATTGAGCCCGAAGTTGCTTTTAATGACTTAAAGGACAATATGGATTTAACAGAAGATTTTTTAAAGTATATCTGTTCCTATGTTATTGAAAATTGTCAAGAAGATTTACAGTTTTTAGATCAGCGTGAAAAGCAAGAGCAAAGTCAAAAACCAGAAAGTGAACGCAATGAAATTGGATTAATCGAACGGCTAAATTTTGTCATAGAAAATCCATTTAAACGATTGACGTATACCGAAGCAATTGCTATCTTATTAAATTCTAATCACCACAAAAAGAAAAAATTTAAATTCCCAATTCAATGGGGAATTGATTTACAAAGCGAACATGAGCGTTATTTAGTTGAAAAAGAGTTTAAATGCCCCGTAATTTTAAGCGATTATCCGGCAGAAATTAAAGCTTTTTATATGCGCCAAAATGACGACAATAAAACCGTTGCTGCCATGGATGTTTTGTTTCCTGGAATAGGAGAAATTGTTGGAGGCTCACAACGGGAAGAACGATACGATATTTTATTAGAAAAGTGTAAAGCTTTCAATATCCCAGAAGACGATCTTTGGTGGTATTTGCAGACTAGAAAGTTGGGAACGGTTCCTCATGCCGGTTTTGGCCTGGGATTTGAAAGAATGATCATGTTCGTAACAGGAATGACCAACATTAGAGATGTTATCCCCTTTCCACGAACACCATTAAATGCCTCATTCTAATAACTAATATATGGCACTAAAGCAATATCTTGCGCTAAAAACGGAACAGCGGCTTTCTCCTCAACAAATTCAGTTAATGAAATTATTACAGGTGCCAACATTGGAATTAGACCAACGTATTAAGCAAGAATTGGAAGAAAATCCTGCATTAGAAGAAGGTTCAGATGATGAGGAAGATTTTCAAGAGGAGAATGAGTTTGAAGATGATAATGAGGAGGAGGAGGATTTTGACATATCTGATTATTTTGATGAAGATGTTGCCGATTACAAAACTCAAGCAAATAATACCTCTAAAGATGATGAAGAGCGCGTTGTTCCTCTATCTGGGGAGCAAAGTTATCAGGAAAGGCTTAGCGAACAACTTCATCTACTAACGCTTAACGATAAGCAATTTATGATTGCTGACATTCTTATTGGGAACTTGGATGAGTCTGGTTATTTAAGCCGAGATATTACCGCTATTGTAGATGACCTGGCCTTTTCGTTAAATATTGATGCCGACATAAGTGAAATTGAGGCCGTGCTTTTTTTAATACAATCTTTAGATCCTGCTGGAATTGGAGCGAGAAATTTACGGGAATGCTTATTAATTCAAATTAATCGCCGACAAGACAAATCCCTCAACCGGTCTCGGGCGAAACGAATTCTTGAACAATGTTTTGAAGAATTCACTAAGAAGCATTACGACAAAATTGCCAAGAAATTAAATGTAGATGACGAAGAGTTAAAACAGGCAATTAACGAAATCTTAAAGTTAAATCCTAAGCCGGGGGGATCCATGAAAGAATCCGCTAAAAATTACCAACAAATCATTCCCGACTTTCTTTTGATTGAAAATGAGGGCGCTTTAGAGCTTACACTCAATAGTAGAAATGCACCTGAATTAAAAATAAGTAAAGAATACGAAATGATGTTACGCGCATATGCGGAGGGCGCTAAAACATCCAAAACCGACAAACAAGCAGTTACATTTGTGAAGCACAAATTGGACAGTGCGCTGTGGTTCATAGATGCCATTAAACAGCGGCAACAAACCCTTTTACTTACCATGAATGCCATCATGCGCTACCAGGAGCGATTTTTTCTCTCTGGTGATGAAACGAAATTAAGGCCGATGATTTTAAAGGATATTGCTGAAATTGTTAGCCTTGATATTTCAACTGTTTCTAGGGTTGCAAATAGTAAATATATCCAAACGAATTTTGGCGTTTTTCCGCTGAAATATTTCTTTTCAGAATCCCTTTCTACCGATTCGGGCGAAGAGGTGTCCACAAGGGAGGTGAAGCAGATTTTATTAACCGCCATAGAAAATGAGGATAAACACAACCCGCTACCCGATGAAAAGTTGATGGCGATTTTGAATGAAAAAGGATACAATATTGCACGACGCACCGTTGCCAAGTACCGAGAACAATTAAACCTTCCCGTTGCGAGAATGCGTAAAAAACTATAAGTATGAGGACGCTATCACATGTATTTTCTTGGGTTTTTTTACCATTATTCATGCCTGCATACGGTTTGCTAATAAGCTTGTACTATCCTTCCGAAGAATTGGTGTATTCGGCCATGTCAATGTTTAACCTCCCCAACGATGTTAAAACTCAATTGTTTTGGGTGTTTTTCATCTTCAGCTGTGCCGCACCAGGAATTTCTTTTGTCATGTTACACCAACGTAAAATCATTAGCACCATCGATATGGAAAATGCAGGGGAAAGAAATATTCCCTTGTTAATTATGTTTGCCTATTGTGCCTTGATGTTTGGCCTCTTTCTTTATAAAGCGCCCAACGGACTTTTACCCAAGTATTTTTATGCGCTTCCCCTTGCTGGAGCCATTGTGACTATTTTTTTTATCTTTATTAATCGCTGGATTAAAATTTCCATGCATGCCGGTGGGGGAGGAATTTTGTGTGGCTACCTAGTTGCTTTTTTTATGACACAAGCGCAAGTTCCTGTTTTATTGATCGCTCTAGCTATTCTTGTTTCAGGTCTCACGATATCAGCTCGGTTATATTTAAAAAAACACGAGCCAATAGAGGTATACGCTGGGTGGTTATTAGCCTTCGCAATAACCTTTTCTTGTAATTGGTTTTATCCGTCTTAGGGTGACCCTACTCTACCGTTACCGACTTAGCTAAATTACGAGGCTGGTCGACGTTACAGTTTCGCATTACAGCAATGTGATAAGAAAGTAATTGGAAGGGAATGGTCGCCAGTAAAGGAACTAATATTTCATTCGTTTCTGGGATTTCTATGACGTGGTCTGCCATTTCCCTAACCTGAGTATCGCCCTCTGTTACAATGGCTATTATTTTTCCCTTTCGGGCCTTTACTTCTTGAATATTAGAAACTACTTTTTCGTAGGAATTCCCTTTGGTTGCAATTACAAAGACAGGCATGTTTGCATCGATAAGGGCAATTGGACCGTGTTTCATTTCGGCTGCAGGATATCCTTCGGCATGTATATAAGATATTTCTTTGAGTTTTAACGCGCCCTCTAATGCTACTGGAAAAGAGCTCCCTCTCCCTAAATATAAGGCATTGGTGGCATCTTTGTATTCCAAGGCGATTTGCTCGATCTTTGCGTTTGTTTCCAGTACTTTTTTAACTTTTTCTGGTATCGCTTCTAATTCAGTTAATAAGATTCTGAAAGCGGTTTCTGATATAGATCCTTTTTTATGCGCCAACGACAAGGCCATAAGTGTCAGAACGGTTACTTGTGCCGTAAATGCTTTTGTTGATGCAACACCTATCTCAGGCCCTGCGTGTGTATAGGATCCTGCGTCAGTTATGCGAGAAATGGAAGACCCCACCACATTACAAATCCCTAAAATGGTTGCTCCTTTGGATTTTGCTAATTCCAATGCTGCCATCGTATCGGCGGTTTCTCCTGATTGTGAAATCGCAATTACCACATCATTTTCACTTAATATGGGATTGCGATATCTAAATTCGCTGGCATACTCCACCTCTACATTTATTCTTGCCAGGTCTTCTATTAAATATTCTCCCACTAGCGCTGCGTGCCATGAGGTGCCGCAAGCAACCAGAATTAAGCGATTCGCTTGGATCATTTTTTGTTCATAATCCTTTATTCCACCCAAGGTAACTCTTCCTTCTTGTGCATTTAAACGGCCACGCAAACAATCCTGAATAGACCTTGGCTGTTCGTGTATTTCTTTTAACATAAAGTGTTCGTAACCACCTTTTTCCAAGGCCTCCAACTCCATTTCTAATTGCTGGATATAAGGTGTTTTTTCTTCGTCACTAATGCTGAATAATTTAAGTTCTTCACCATATTTTATTACAGCAATCTCTTCGTCTTCCAAGTATACAACTTGTTTGGTGTATTCAATTATCGGCGTTGCATCAGAGGCTAAGTAAAAATCTCCATCCTCTCCTATTCCTACAACAAGCGGGCTGCTCTTTCGGGCTGCTACCATTTGATTGGGGAAGTCTTTTGAAATTGCAACGATTGCATAGGCACCAACGACATGAGAGAGAGCCATGCGAAGGGCTTCACCAAACCACACTTTTTCTTTTTTGCTAATATTATCAACTAGGTGAACAAGTACTTCGGTGTCGGTTTCGCTCTTGAAAACATACCCTTGTTTTATTAATTCTTGCTTAAGTGCATCGTAGTTCTCAATTATTCCGTTGTGAATAAGTGCTAAAGACCCATCCATGGATACGTGGGGGTGAGCATTTACATCCGTTGGAGGACCATGTGTTGCCCACCTGGTGTGACCTATTCCTATCGTTCCTTCTTCGTTTTTTTCCGAAATAAATGCCTCGAGGTTGGCTACCTTGCCCGCGCATTTATAGATGTTCAATTCCCCTTTGTCAATTAGGGCAACCCCGGCACTATCATATCCACGATATTCAAGGCGTTTTAGTCCTTTAATTATTATTGGAAACGCGTCATTTTTTCCAATGTAAGCAACAATTCCACACATAATCTAATAAGTTGTATAGGTGACTACTAAGCGGGGCGCAAATTTATTATTGGTGTTTTTTCCATTAAAAACAATCCTTTCTGATGAATTAATGAAGAACCTTGGTGATAAAATAAGCCCCGTGTTTTCAATATCTTGATTTAAAATGGCTTGTACATATTGCTTAATGTCTATTTTAAATTCTTTATTGAAATCGTCTAACACTCCCAACACTCCCAAGCTGGTATAGGTGCTCTCTGTTTCTTTTATGCGAGTGGCCACCGAAACATTTACACCCGGTTTGTAACGATAAAAGTTCTGAAACTGAATGGGTAAATGCAGTTCTGCTCGATGAATTATCTTGTCGTTTTTGAGGGCGCTTAGTCCTGGTATTTTAACTACAGCTCGTAAATTAAAGGCTTGTGCATAAAAGGCATTGTTGCCAAGGGTACTATCTTGCAGGATTTGTTCAATTGGTGTACCCGTATAATCTTTATCGATATGGGTAAAGTCTGCACAAGAACTGTTAATGAGCAAATCGAAGGTTTTTTGAATGCCGCCTTGATGAAAATAAATGGTCATTTTAGATGCGGGGTCACTCAAATTGAAATAAAAAGCCCCACCATTTCCAGGAGACTGTGAGCCATTGTTGGTCTTGATTTTTATCCCTTTAAAATAACTCAAAAAAGCTTCGTTGCTGCTAAAGGTCGCGCTACCGCTCGTTGCTTCTAAAATGAGTGATCTAGCTAAATTAGTGTCCAATGGAATTCTTAACTGTGGATTAAGGCTGTCTCCACCTACGATTGTTTTATTGATCGGGTCGGGGGTGATTGTTCCGAGACCTAATGGAACCAAATTAGTTGGCTTTGTCGTTTTTGTTGTGAAAGCATAATAGGTAGAATCAATGTTAAGGTCCTCGTTTAATTCATAAACTTCGAACGTTTGAGGCTGCAGGTCACCGTAATAACCGACATACTTCAATGCTAAAACAAAAGAGTCAATACTAATCGTAGAAGGGTCACCAAAATTAGGGTTAATTCCTGCTAGGCGTATTTGAGTATAAAAAGAGGCATCAAATTTACCAAATACTGGATCATTATAACTTCCTAAAACGACATTTGCGGCATTATCCGTAATTATAGAATCCTCTTCAATCGTATAAGAAAGAATGTCAAATGTATCTGTGGTGGTGCCATATAAATAGGCATCATTATCTAAGATATCTTTCCCCAATGCATTGTCTTTTTTCTTGCATGATGTAGCACAAAGAAGGACGAATAAAGCAAATAGGATAGAAAAGCTGGTTGTCTTCATTAGATAATGGCCTTTTAGTTATGCCAACACAGGCTCGTTCACCACTTTATCAATAAAAGCAGACAATTCCTTTGACAACAAGTCTTCGGCAATTAGTCCAATTTTATGAGCTGGAGAATTATCAAATATCGCTTGAAGTGCTGGTGTTAATTCCTCTGCTGCAATGCTTATTCCATCACAGTGATCCACAATTACTTGCGTTATGTTTTTAAAGCTAGTATCTTTTAAACTATCGGTTACCTTTGAAGGGAAGCCGTCCATTTTTAGTTTGTCAGAGAATCTTGGGTCCCATTCTTTATCAAAGGCATCATTGTAAATATTATAAATGATTTTTGTCGATTTGAAGTGGGGGTCTTTGCTATATATATGCTTGATATATAAAGCCATAATACCCGTGAACCAACCATTGCAATGAATCACATCTGGTTGCCAACCTAGTTTTTTAACCGTTTCTAAAACCCCTCTGCAGAAAAACATGGCACGCTCATCGTTGTCGGGATAAAAAACATCATTTTCATCTTTCAACGTTGATTTTCTTTTGAAATAATCGTCGTTGTCAATAAAATAAACTTGCATTTTAGCCGCCGATACCGAGGCTACTTTTATTATTAAGGGATGATCTTGGTCGTCTATTGATAAATTAAGTCCAGATAAGCGAATTACTTCATGAAGTTGGTGTCTTCGTTCATTGATAACACCGTATCTTGGTGTAAAAACTCGAATTTCTTTTCCTTCTTCTTGAGTAATTTGAGGCAACCTTCTGGCGTGTGCAGAAACCTCTGATTTTGGTAAAAAGGGGTATATTTCCTGAGAAATAAATAACACTTTCTTTTTTTCCATTTAGGACTTGCTTACTTATTAGTTAGATGCAAAATTACAATAAAATATGTGATTTTCATAAAAACCAATAGCTTTGCCACTCAAACTAGATGAAGATAATGCCTTCCATGATACATTTTCAAACGAGATCTGACTTAATAGCGAAGTTAAACACTTTAAAAAATGAAGGAAAGTCTGTTGGTTTTGTTCCTACCATGGGGGCTTTACATCAAGGACACCTATCCTTAGTTGATCGCGCAGTAAAAGAGTGTGATGTTGTTGTTGTGAGTATTTATGTTAATCCCTTACAATTTAATAATCCAGAAGATTTAAAAAATTATCCCAATAGATTAGAGGATGATTTTAAATTGCTCTCCTTGTATCCTGATTTACTTGTATTTACCCCAACATTTTTAGACGTTTTTCCATTAGATGATGAACACTACAAAGTGGATTTGGGTGACGTAGAGACGGTATTAGAAGGGGCACATAGACCTGGTCACTTTCTTGGTGTGGGGAAAGTTGTTTATGCCTTGTTCGACCTGGTTAAACCTCACAAAGCCTATTTTGGCAGTAAGGATTATCAGCAGGTAATCGTTATTAAAAAGTTGGTGGAAGTTCTTGGATTAAAGATAGAGGTGGTTGAATGTTCCACTCAACGAGACCCAAATGGATTGGCAATGAGTAGTCGGAATTTGTTGCTAAGTCCTACAGAAAAGATGGATGCAGCTATTATTTTCAAAACACTAAAATATAGTCAAGAAAATGTTTCTGCTTATACACCCCAAAAATTACAAAGCGTTGCAAAGTCTTTCTTTAACAAGGGATCTTTACGTTTAGAATACCTTGAAATCGTCTCAGCAGCAGGACTTAAACCTATTGATGATTGGCAGCAAAAAAGCGTGTGTTGTATCGCTGCCTACTGTGGGAAAATCCGATTGATCGATAATTTAGTGCTCAATTAATTGTTTTGACTTAATTTTGTGGGACAAATACAACTAATGCAAATTCAAATATTAAAATCTAAAATTCATCGGGTCCGTGTTACACAGGCAGAGTTGGACTATATCGGCAGCATAACAATCGATGAAACATTGATGTTGGCGGCAAATTTAATTGAAGGAGAACGCGTTCAAATAGTTAATATAAATAACGGAGAGCGGTTTGAAACATATGTTATTAAAGGGGCGCCTAATAGTGGAAATATATGTTTAAATGGTCCAGCTGCTAGGAGGGTGGCCATTAATGATGTAATTATCATCCTTGGTTATGGCATTATGGATTTTGAAGAAGCAAAGTCATTTAAGCCCGCACTCGTTTTTCCGAATGAAACTACTAATTTATTAGATAGCTAAGTATGCAAGATCATTGGGCGCTAACAAGGTCAAAATTAATGTCATTGGAAGATGTATTGGCCCGAACAAATGCCTGGAGACTTGCTGGAGATAAGATTGTTTTTACAAATGGTTGCTTTGATGTATTGCATCTGGGACACGTAACCTATCTAGCGAAAGCCGCTTCATTAGGAACTCGATTAATCGTTGCACTAAATACAGATGAATCCGTCCGCGCGCTAAACAAGGCACCCAATAGACCTATACACAATGAAGACGCCAGACAATTCGTGGTTGCCGGATTGGGTTTTGTAGACGCCGTTCTTCTTTTTCATGATGCAACCCCTTTATCAACGATCGAAGCGATCTTACCAGATGTACTTGTTAAAGGAGCAGATTACGATGCGAAAGAAAATAATAAAGAATCAAAAAAATACATTGTAGGGTCCGATATCGTCTTAAAAAATGGCGGGAAAGTTGAAACCATTGATCTCGTTACAGGGCACTCAACAACACTAATTTTAGCGAAGTGATTTCGCCTTGCTGCTTTCAAAAAGAGCAATGATTGGAAATAATAAACTAAAGTTATAATACAAATCCTCGAAAGGAATCGTGATAATTCTCCACCCGATAATGTGGTTCTCGGAATACCAAACTATCGGCGACGGAGTAATTGCGCCAGTCAATATCCCATTAACAATAAGAAAGGGGAATAAGCAAACTAAATATGTAAAGGTAAAGTTACCCATCCAACTCGGTTTGTTTAGTAGCGTCCAAACGGCGAAAAGAAAGGAAATTAGACAAGCAGACATCGTATACCAATTTTTAAAATAATACACGGCGAAAAAAATACCACTTGCAGCAAAAAGAATAAAGAACCATTTGCCTAATACCATCATTTTAACTTGTGGGAAATAACCCTTTAAAACTTGGTGAATAAAAACACAATTATATGGCACGACGAGGAAAAATAATATCTCCTCCAGGGGTAAATGACCGATATAAATTTTTAGTAAATAGCTTGGGTTGAAGCCCCAAACTTTATTAACGGTAAAATACTCGTCCCAAAGAATAAAAGCTAAAGCGGTGATAATTAAACCGAAAAATAAAAACCGAAATTCTTTGTAAAAAGCAATCTTCTTATCGAAACTTAAGGTGAAGGGTCCTAAGAATGAGAATAAAATTACATAGGCATACCAACTCATTTGGGTTGCTGATTTCTGCGATACGCTTTTCTAGCCTCTTTATAAAATTTGGGGGGAACCAATAACATTCCAAAACACTGCCCTTCCTCCTTTCCTGTATTTTTATGATGAATTTTGTGCGCTTTTCGAATAGCATAAAAATAAGGGTGGTCAATGTTTCTTAACCATCGTAAACGCTGATGAATATATACGTCGTGAATTAAAAAATAAGCCAAACCATAGGCAGCTATTCCATAGCCTATCCATACAGGAAATAAATAGTTGAACATCATGCCTAACATGATGCAGAGCCAAGAAGGAATGGCATAAATAAGAAAAAAAATGTCGTTTTTCTCCATAAAACCTGGCTCAATTTGGTGATGATCCCTATGAAAAAACCACATTCTTCCATGCATCAAAAACTTATGAGTGCACCAAGCCATGAACTCCATTAAAAAAAACGTAATTATCAATAAAATTGGACCCCACCAAACCATTAGTAAAAATTTAATCCTATAAAAAAAATCGTCATGCAAATAAACAAAAAAATGAGTGTTTTGTTCCAACGATGAACGATATTTTGAAAATAAATATATTGTAAAAATAGTCCGACGAGAAACCAACACACATAGTTGTAGGTCGGAATAATTCCTTCGGCCCACGTCCAAAATTGACTTTTAATCGCAACGGGCTCCATGATGATGTCAAAGAGCAGCATCACGCTGGCAGCAATAAATATCCGAGCGTATTTCTTTTTACTTATTAAAGCGGCTATCTGTGCGGCACCCAAGGTTATTAGTGCCCAATTAATTGAAATGACAATCGGAACTTCGGCTATTTTAACTCCTAAATTTTGGAGATAATGATAGTTTCCAAATAAATATCCGGTATGAACCCCTATTATTTCAACTACAAATCCAATGGTGGCAGAAAAGAGAATGAATAAGTAAATCGGCCGCTTTGGAGAAGGGGTGGTATAAACAATTCCAAGAAAAGAAAGCAGTAAAGTAAAGGGAGAAAGGGGTAATACCACGTTTCTCCAAGCAGGAGAAAAACTGCCAAAAAATCCCACACAATATATTATGCCATAAAATATAATTACAAGACTTTCTTTAGTAAGAATTTTATTTTTCATGAATCGTTGTTTCAATTCGTCCATTAATTGCATTTAATAAAGTGTCGCGTAGCGGCTTAAATTGTATTCCTGTTGCAGCGATAATTCGACGGTTATCATACACAATATTTTTATACGCTGAATAAACGGATTCAATCGTTAAACCTCTTCTTTTTCGCAATAATAAATTAATAACCTCGGAAAAAGCCGCAAATAGGAGCGCTATTGTACGCGGTGATTTTATGTTTGGGGGCTTTTTATCAAAGCAAATTGCTAATTCTGTTTGCAGATTTTTAAAACTAACATTTTGACCTGTACAAAGAAATCGTTGGTTTTCGATCGGAGAATTCATAAAGAAGAGTAAACAAGAAACGACATCTCGCACATCGACAATGGCGTTTGATCCTGTGGGATAAAAGGAGATGCCTTTTGAGGATGTTTTAAAAATCGAGAGAGAACCCTCGTTCCAATTTCCAGGTCCCAAAATGACACATGGATTAATCATCACGGCTGACAAGCCCTCTTCTATTCCTCTCCACACCTCTTTTTCAGCGCTAAATTTAGAAACAGAATACCCTGAAATCTCTCTTCCTGGCTTCCACTTTGTCGACTCATCCGTTGAACCAACCAACGCGCTTCCTAAGGCTGCTGTCGAACTAACATAACATAGCTTTTTCACTTTATACGCAAGGCACATATTGACAATGTTTGCCGTTCCTTGTCTATTTACTTTTAGGCAGGTATGAAAATCTATTTTATGAAAAGAAACTAAAGCGGCACAATGATAAACATAGGTCACGCCTTCGAAAAGATTTTCTAAATCTGATAATGAAAGAATATCCGCTTTTATCCACTGTATCTTTTCAAAATAATAATCCGCCTTCTCCTTGAAATAATACCTAAATAGTTTCTTCGTCTCTCCCAATTTATTTTCGGAACGGAAGCTCGCGCGAATGTTTTCACTCTTTTGTGTGAGTTCACACAATAAATGACCCCCAACCAAACCGGTTCCTCCCGTTACTAATATCATTTTTTTGAAAAAATAACCGCTAAAGAAGTACAAAATCGAATCGCCGCTTCGTTCAAAACGTCCTCACCATGTGCCTCCGATATGAATCCCACCTCATAACCACTCGGTCCGATATAAATTCCATGTTCCAACAATGCCTTATGAAGCAAATTAAATTTAGTCATGTCAGGGTTTATTTGAGTGGCGGAAGAAATCCGTTTCTTCCCATCAAATGACAACCAAAACACGGAGCCAATAGAAAATATTTCAAGGGGATAGTCCCTTTCTTTCGAGTAATTGTTAATCACCTCAACGAACCTTGTCGTTTTTTCGGCTAATAAGCCATAGAAGTTTGGTTTGAGACAATTGCTTAGTTGGGCAAATCCCGCTGCCATGGCAACTGGATTTCCTGACAATGTTCCTGCTTGATAAACAGGTCCTTCCGGAGAAACGTTCGACATTAAAGCTTCACTTGCTCCATAAGCACCAACAGGTAAGCCCCCCCCCATAATTTTTCCGTAGGTTACAATATCGGGCACAATACCATAATATTCTGCCGCGCCGCCGAAAGCTACACGGAATCCTGAAATCACCTCATCGAAAATTAAAAGTAGGTGGTGTTTTGTACATAATTCGCGTAAGGACAAAAGAAAGGTTTTATCTTGTAGAAGTAATCCATTATTTGCTGGTATCGGCTCTATAATAACTGCAGCTATCTCTTGATGATGATTCTGTAAACACTCGGCCAATAAATCCAGGTCATTTAGTGGTAATACAATGGTTTCGTTAGCTAATGATTCTGGAACACCTGCGCTTGATGAGGTTCCTAATGTTATTAGTCCACTTCCTGCTTTTACCATCAAGGAGTCGACATGACCGTGATAACACCCATCAAATTTTACTATTTTATTCTTGCCCGAAGCTCCTCTAGCCAAACGTATCGCCGACATAACCGCTTCCGTTCCAGAAGACACAAATCTGATTTTATCAATAAATGGGATGTTCGCTAAAATTAATCCCGCCAAGTCATTTTCTTTTTTTGTGGGGGCGCCGAAACTTGCACCGTTGGAAAGGGCTTCAACCGTTCCTTTAAAAATGTCTGGGTGATTGTGACCTAAAATTAAAGGTCCCCAACTACAACAAAAGTCGATAAATTGATTATCATCTTCGTCCCAAAGATAAGGTCCATCACCTTTTTTAATAAAAAGAGGTGTTCCTCCAACCGATTTAAATGCGCGGACAGGTGAATTTACCCCACCCGGAAAATATGTTTTGGCCACTTTAAAAAGTTCTTCCGATTTGCTTCTGTTCAATTCGCTCATTTTCTTGTTTATCTTTGTCTTTTACAAAAATAACAAATTTCAACGGCTTATGTTTTTTGAATCAACGCTCAAATTTGCTAAATCACTTGATCAACAAGATCCACTGAACTCCTTTCGTCAAGAATTTTTATTTCCAGACTTTCACGAAAAGAATCTTCTTTATTTTACGGGGAATTCACTCGGTCTGCAACCAAAAAATGCAAAAAAATATATGTTGGAAGAGCTAGACGACTGGCAAAAATATGGTGTTGAGGGACATTTTTTGTCGCGTAGACCTTGGTATTCATACCATGAAAATCTTACAGAAATGGTTGCAGACATTGTTGGGGCTAAGCCAATTGAAGTGGTTGTTACGCATTCCTTAACCACCAATCTTCACCTGTTAATGGTTTCCTTTTTTCAACCTGAAGGAAAAAGAACTAAAATAATCTGTGAGGCAAAAGCATTTCCAAGTGATCAATATGCCATTGAGTCTCAGTTAAATTTTCACGGATTGGGTTTAGATAATTTAATTGAGATCGCTCCTAGGGAAGGAGAATTGTTGATCCGAGAAGAAGATATAATCGCAAAAATAAACGAAATAGGAGACGAATTAGCCTTAGTAATGATTGGGGGCGTTAATTATTATACAGGGCAATTATTTGACATGAAATCCATCACGACCGCTGGTCATTCGGTGGGTGCAAAAGTGGGCTTTGATTTGGCTCATGCTGCCGGGAATGTCGAACTTTCTCTAAACGCTTGGGGCGTAGATTTTGCTGCGTGGTGTGGTTATAAATACTTGAATTCTTCCCCCGGCGGTGTCGCGGGAATGTTTGTTCATGAAAAACACGCCCATAATTCTACGCTACCTCGTTTTGCCGGTTGGTGGGGCCATAATAAAGAAACACGATTTGAAATGAAACCTGGATTTTCACCAATTCCTGGGGCGGAAGGATGGCAATTGAGTAACGCTCCTGTGATGGGTATGGCTATACAACTTGCGTCTTTGGAAATATTTAAAAAAGCCGGCATGAGCCGTATTTCTGAAAAAAGGAATTTGTTAACTGCTTACCTAGAATATATGATTTTGGGCGTCTCGGAAAGAAATAAAGAAACCTGCTCTTTTGAAATAATCACCCCCTCTGACCCCACTAAAAGAGGGGCGCAATTGTCAATATTAGTTCATGGAAAAGGCAAGGCCTTGTTTGATGCCTTGTGCGAAAAGGGCGTGGTTGCTGATTGGAGGGAGCCGAATGTTATTCGTGTTGCGCCAGCACCACTCTACAATAGTTTTGAAGATTGTTATTGGTTCGGTAAATTCTTAGAAGCGGCTATTCAATAAGGGGTAATTGTTCTATTATATTCAAAATTGCATTCGGAAAGTGCCGCTGTTCTAAGGCGTGTATTTTTTCTTCCAAAGAAGCTATTGTCTCTCCAAGATCAATATCGCATTCGTATTGATTCATGATTTTTCCTTGATCGAAAACTTCGTTTACTAGATGTATTGTTATTCCTGATTTTTTTTCTTTTTCTGCTAAAACAGCCGCATGAACATTTTTGCCATACATCCCCTTTCCCCCAAATTTAGGCAGAAGGGAAGGGTGTACGTTAATTATTTTATGTTTTAATCTGCTGATTAATTCTACCGGGATTTTCTTTAAATAGCCCGCTAAAACAATCCATTCTATTTGATGCGTAGAACAAAGTATTATTTGTTGTTGCGTAAATGATTCTGTATCTTTCGAGGCAAAGAATAATACGCCCCTTTCTTGACAATACTCCGGGAGATCAAAGTTTTCTCCCGTTGTAAAAACAAATTTCACGCTTACTTTAGTTGAATCATGAAAATAATCAATGATGTTTTTAGCGTTGGAGCCTTTGCCCGAAATAAAGATAGCGATGTTCTTTTTTGAATTCACAGCGCAAAATTAGCCATTACAATGACTTAAAAATCAGATACAAAAAACTATTTATAAAATAATAAAGGTGGAATAATTTTGATATTTGATTGTTTGTTTTTTCCTTTGCATCCTTAAACTAAACTAAAAATTAAAAAAATGTCTGAAATAAAAGATCAAGTTATTGCAATTATTGTTGATAAACTTAATGTTGAAGAAGCAGAAGTTACCAACGAAGCAAGTTTCACAAACGATTTAGGTGCTGATTCTTTAGACACTGTAGAATTGATTATGGAATTTGAAAAGTCTTTCAATATTTCTATTCCAGATGATAAAGCAGAAGGTATCCAAACTGTTGGTGATGCGATTGCTTATATCGAAAGTAACCATAAATAAGACAACCGTCTTTATTTCTTAACTATGCAACTCAAACGAGTCGTAATAACAGGTTTGGGCGCACTAACGCCTATCGGTAATGATGTGGAGTCTTATTGGGACGCACTAATTGCTGGAAAAAGCGGTGCCGCAGAAATTAAGCAATTTGATGCTGATTTATTTAAAACCCATTTTGCCTGTGAGTTAAAGGATTTCAACATCGAAGACCATTTAGATAGAAAAGAAGCCCGAAAGTTAGATCAGTTCTCGCAATATGCGCTGGTTTCTGCCACACAAGCAATAGAAGACGCCAAACTGATGGAAAGCAATCCAAATTGCGATCGAATTGGTGTCGTTTGGGGCTCTGGAGTTGGTGGATTAAAAACCTTTCAAGACGAAGCACAAAACTTTTTTGAAGGCGATGGAACGCCCCGTTTCAATCCCTTTTTTATTCCCAAAATGATTGCTGATATTGCCTCTGGGCATATTTCAATTAAATATGGACTTAGAGGTCCTAATTACGTTACTGTTTCTGCGTGTGCTTCAGCAACCAATGCAATTATAGATGCCTTTAATTTAATCCGACTAGGCAAGGCAGATGCCATTGTTACGGGAGGATCAGAGGCCGCTGTTAATCAAATGGGAATGGGGGGATTTAACGCATTAAAAGCGTTGTCCACAAGAAATGATTCGCCAGAAACGGCATCACGACCATTTGATTTAGATCGAGATGGTTTTGTTTTAGGAGAAGGTGCTGGTGCATTAATCCTGGAAGAACTTGAACATGCACTTAAGCGTGGGGCAAAAATTTATGCTGAAGTTGCTGGTGGCGGAATGTCTGGTGATGCCTATCATATGACGGCTCCACATCCAGAAGGAATTGGTGCTAGAAACACCATGGTTGCTGCACTGGAAGATGCTGAATTAAATCCATCGGACGTTGATTATGTTAATGTGCATGGAACATCAACACCACTTGGTGATATCGCAGAAGTAAAAGCAATAGAGTCGGTGTTTGGCGAGCATGCGTTAAAACTAAACATCAGCTCAACGAAATCCATGACGGGCCACTTACTCGGCGCTGCTGGGGCTATCGAAGCTATCGCTTGTGTGTTGAGTGTAAAACATGACTTGGTTCCACCTACCATTAATCACTTTACAGACGATCCTGCATTAAATCCAAAACTTAATTTTACATTCAATAAATTCCAAAAAAGAGTGGTTAATGTAGCCATGTCTAACACCTTTGGATTTGGGGGGCACAATACAAGTGTGATCGTTAAGAAATACCATTGATCCTTGGGTGTTTTAAACTCCTTCTTTTCAAAGAAAAAATCTCAAGAAGAGATAAAGTTAATTCGTTTTATCATTCAATCTTTTGGCTACCGGCCCACGAATCTTAGTTTTTTTCAAAAAGCACTTTCTCATAAATCAATTGCGGCAAAAAATGAGGTCGAAGAATCAAATGAACGCCTTGAGTTTTTAGGAGATGCGATACTTGATGCTGTTATAGCGGAATACCTATACGAAAAATACCCTGGAGACGACGAAGGCTATCTTACAAAGTTGAAGTCAAAGATCGTCAACCGAAAAACGCTTTCTGAAATTGGCGAAAAAATGGGGATTCGGAACCATCTCAATTATAGCACTGCAAGAACAATCAACCTGCCTTCTATAGAGGGAAATGCTTTTGAAGCACTCATGGGGGCGCTCTATCTTGATGGGGGATATAAACAAGTAAAACATAGTCTCCGCAACCATGTTTTGAGAAAATTTGTTGACGTTAATAAATTATTGGAAGAGGAAATTGATTTTAAATCCCGATTAATTATTTGGTGTCAAAAAAAAAGGTTGCCCTTGGAATTTGTTGTTGTTTCTGAGAATAAACACCAAGGGGCTAATAATTATTCTATTGAAGTAAGAATAAATAAAGCAGTTTATGGGACTGGTGTTGGGGGAAATAAAAAAGAAGCGGAACAAAATGCCTCCAAAGAAACGTTTAATTTAATGGGAGAAATTGATTAATTTACTCATTATTGCTTTTTTTTTCTTTACTTTGTCGTGTAAAAAAAATATAGTATGAGCTGGACAGACATTATTTATTCTATTGGAGATTTATTTAAGTGGGCCTTTGGCTTTTTTGAATTTGTTCAAAACCATTTCAACAACGTTTTATTGTGCTTAGGCTTTTTTGGGTTCGCTTATTGGATGAACATACAACGTAAGTATAATGCGAAGGCTAATGTACCTGTCGAATCTAGTGAAAACACTGGATGGTATAAAGATGGAGACGGAAAGCAAATTAAATAATTCCCCCTTTTATTTCTTGTAATACCTTTTTAAGTTAACGAGGCCTTTAAGTATTCCCTGTTCATTCTTGCAATATTTTCTAACGAAATCCCTTTGGGGCATTCTACTTCACATGCGCCAGTATTGGTGCAATTCCCAAATCCTTCGGCATCCATTTGATTAACCATGTTTATAACACGGTCTCTGGCTTCTACTTTTCCCTGCGGTAGCAAAGAGAATTGGGAAACTTTAGCAGACACAAACAACATGGCAGAAGAGTTTTTACATGTGGCAACACAAGCACCACAACCGATACAAGTTGCTGCATCAAAAGCTTTGTCTGCATCGTGTTTTGGAATAGGAATGGTATTGGCATCGATCGTGTTTCCAGAAGTGTTCACGGAAATAAATCCGCCAGATTGTTGAATTCTATCGAAAGCACTTCTATCTACAACAAGGTCTTTTATTACTGGAAAACCTTTTGCCCGAAATGGTTCAATGTAAATGGTGTCGCCGTCTTTAAACTTGCGCATATGCAATTGACATGTTGTAACAAGTCTATCAGGCCCGTGTGCTTCGCCATTAATAAACAAAGAACACATACCACAAATACCTTCTCGACAATCATGGTCAAAGGCAACAGTGTCTTCTCCTTTAATAATTAACTCATCGTTTAATATATCCAACATTTCAAGAAAAGACATGTCAGGTTCTATATTATCAACGGTGTAATCCACCATCTTTCCTTTTGTGCTAGCGTCATTTTGGCGCCAAATTTTGAGTGCTAATTTCATGATATTATTGCTTAGTAAGCGTCACTATTATTTATAACTTCTTTGAACTAATTTTACATTTTCAAACGACAAAGGCTCTTTATGAAGAACTGCATCGCTCGGATTTCCTTTGTATTCCCACGCAGCGACATAAGCGAAGTTTTCATCGTCCCTTTGGGCTTCCCCGTCCGGTGTTTGATACTCCTCTCGGAAATGACCACCACAAGATTCATTTCTATGCAACGCATCTTTAGCGAAAAGCTCCCCTAATTCTAGAAAATCAGCAACGCGCATTGCTTTTGCTAATTCTGGGTTAAAGCTATCGGATGTGCCGGGTATTTTTACTTCCTTATAAAAGTCTTCTCTGATTTGAGCTATTTCCTGCTGCGCTTCTTTTAAGCCCTTTTCGTTTCTTGACATCCCCACTTTATCCCACATTATTTTTCCTAATTTCTTGTGAAAATAATCCGCTGGCTTACTGCCTCCGTTGTTCATCAAACGATTAATCTGATCCACCACGTTTTTCTCTGCGGTATCAAATTCTGGTGAATCTGTCGGTATTTTGCCCATTTTAATATCTGGTGCCAAATAATCTCCAATTGTATAGGGTAATACAAAATAACCATCGGCCAAACCTTGCATCAAAGCAGATGCCCCTAATCGATTGGCGCCATGGTCAGAAAAATTAGATTCCCCAATTGAAAAACAACCAGGAATTGTTGTTTGGAGGTTATAATCAACCCACGTTCCTCCCATCGTATAATGAACGGCAGGGTAAATCATCATCGGTGTTGAATAGGGGTCTTCATCCACTATTTTCTCATACATCTGAAAAAGATTTCCGTATTTATTGGCCACGACCTCCGTTCCTAATTTAATCACCAATGATTTATCATTTTCATCAAGGTGCTTAAGACGCGCCTGGTCGATTCCGTATCGTTCAATGGCTGCAGCGAAATCTAAATAAACTGCTTCACCTGTTTTATTAACACCAAAACCTGCATCGCATCTTTCTTTTGCTGCTCGCGAAGCAATATCCCTAGGCACCAAGTTACCAAAAGCGGGGTAGCGACGTTCCAAATAATAATCGCGATCTTCTTCGGCTATTTGTGTGGGCTTAATTTTTCCTTCTCTTATTAGTTTCGCGTCTTCTAATTTTAATGGTACCCATATGCGACCATCATTTCGAAGTGATTCAGACATCAATGTTAATTTCGCTTGATGATCACCAGAAACAGGGATACAAGTTGGATGGATCTGCGTATAACAAGGATTGGCGAAAAAAGCACCTCTTTTATGTATTTTCCAAGCTGCCGTTACGTTACTTCCCATGGCATTGGTTGAAAGAAAGAAAACATTTCCATATCCACCAGAAGCAATAACCACCGCGTGAGCTGAATGGCGCTCAATTTTACCTGAAACCATGTCTCTAGCAATAATACCCCTTGCTTTACCGTCAACAATTACCAAATCGAGCATTTCATGGCGATTGTACATTTTAATTTTTCCTCGGCCTATTTGTCTGTTCATGGCGGAATAAGCACCCAATAACAATTGTTGCCCCGTTTGTCCTTTTGCATAAAAAGTTCGAGATACAAGGGTTCCACCAAATGATCTGTTATCTAAAAGCCCACCGTATTCTCTAGCGAAAGGAACACCTTGCGCAACGCATTGGTCGATAATATTCGTAGAAACCTCAGCTAAACGATGCACATTTGATTCTCGAGCACGGTAATCTCCCCCTTTAACGGTATCGTAAAATAAACGAAAGGTAGAATCTCCATCTCCTTGATAATTTTTTGCAGCATTAATTCCTCCTTGTGCAGCAATCGAGTGCGCACGACGCGGTGAATCTTGAAAACAAAACGCTTTTACGTTATAGCCTAATTCGGCAAGGGTGGCTGCGGCAGAGCCTCCGGCTAATCCTGTTCCCACAATAATAATATCAAGATTCCGCTTATTTGCGGGATTAACCAAATTGATGTGGTCTTTGTAATGTGTCCATTTTTCAGCTATAGGGCCTGTTGGAATTTTTGAGTCTAAAGCCATTCTTAATTAATGATTAAAGTGGTGAAAAAGTGCTATAAAAATGAACCCAAAAGGGACAATAACAGCAAAAGCATATCCAAACTTGTGGATCGCTTTTGAATATTTATTATTAACGCCTATGGATTGAAAAGACGAATTGAAACCATGCCATAAATGCAGGAATAAAAAGAAAAATGAAAAAGAATAAATCGCAGTTCTCATAGGGCTTTCAAACTTTTCTCCTAGTTCATGAAAATAACGATGAGTATCCAAGGGGTTTACCTCTACATATTTATATGCCATTTCTGGAACCCAGAAATCATAAAAGTGAAGGCCTAAAAAAGATAAAACCACTATTCCTGAGATAATCATGTTTCTTGAAGACCAAGAGGCATTAGACGCGCCGTTGTATTTAGCATAAGCTATTGGCCGAGAGGACCTATTTTTAAAATCTAAAACAAAACCCATAATAAAATGAAATAATACCCCAATAATTAGTACGGGCTGCATTACAAATTGAATTAAAGGGTTATTGCCCATAAAATGGGCCATCATATTAAATAGCTCTTCGCTAAAAACAGACATCAAATTAACAAAGAAATGGATCGACAAAAAAGTAATCAAAAACAAACCGGAAAGTGCCATAGCAACTTTCTTGGCAATTGATGACTTTAAAATGGTTGGATTGGTCATAATTTAAATACTAAAATAATCACTGCAAATTTAGTCCTTTGAAAAATTAAAAGGGGCAATTAATGCTTATTTAGAATTAATTTAAATAGTTGATTTTTGCCTCGGCCTCAGTAACCGTTAGCTGTACTTTTTTTCCAAAAACTATGGCTCTATTATCTTCAATGTGTCCGGCGGGAAAGTTAAACATAACAGGTGTGGTTGAGAATCGTAGCTGTTCTAATACAATCTCTTCGATTGTTCTTCCCAATGGTGGGTCTGTGTCTTCTAAATCCGTTATCCCACCAATAATTAAGCCTTTTATTTTGTGTAATACACCTGCTTTTTTTAAGGCAAAAAACATTCTTTCAACTTGATAATAATGTTCTCCTACATCCTCCAAAAACAAAATACTATCCTCAAAGTCATATTGATCATCCGTACCCAACATGCTGTAAACAATGCTGAGGTTGCCGCCAATTAAATTTCCAATTGCTACGCCGGGTTTGTTGGATTGATTTGGGGCCACTGAAATGTGGGGCCACTGCCCGATAAGACAATTGACTAAAGTAGAGATTGAAGCAGTGGTGTTTTTCTCAAAGTTAATTGGCATGGATCCATGAATGCTTTGAACACCCAATTTATTCAGGCGATGATGAAAGACGGTAATATCACTGAATCCAATCAACCATTTAGGCTCACGTAACATGTTCGCCCAATTTATTCGGTCTACTAAACGGATACTTCCATATCCGCCTCTTGCACAAAGTATCGCTCGGACATCGGGGTGGTCTATCCCAAATTGGAGATCCAACATTCTTTCTTCGTCTGTTCCTGAAAAATAATAGTGATTACCGAAGCAATTCTTGCTTAGCAACACCTTAAATCCTTTTTCCTCGAGGAGATTTTTTGCAAAAGAAATCGCCTTCGGATCCATTAGTTTTGCTGGCGCCGAAATATAAACTAGGTCTCCTGGGTTTAATCTGGGTGGGTGAATCATGGCTTAGCTATTAATAATTGGGCGATTTTGAGATCGAATTCATCCGTGATTTTAATGTTTTCCGCATTGCTGCTAACAAAATGAATCTTTCCTCCCATTTGTTCTACTAAGGAAGCGTCGTCTGTTATGTTTTCGGTGAATTCCTGACAATATGCCTTCTTAATTGTTTCCGCGTGAAAGCATTGTGGGGTATGAATTATCTGAAAGTTTTTCCGGTCTACTGCAAAATTACCCTTTGCATTTACCTGTCTTATCGTATCCTTTAAATCAACGACTGGAACAACCGCTTCAAACGTCTCTAGCGAGGAAAAACAACGTTCAATAGTTGCCGCTGATACGAACGGCCTGACACCATCATGTACAGCTATATGCTCGCCATGTGCCATTTTAAGCGCATTTTTTATCGAATGAAAACGCTCCGTTCCCCCAACAACAAGGGTGTGTGGAACATTAAAGCCTATCGAATTAATTTGCGATTTCCAATAATCTACCCAATCGTTTGGTAAGGTAACAATGATCTCTAAGTGCTGGTCAAATAAATGGAAGGCATTAATTGTATGTGCTAAAATGGGGAGGTTTCCAATGAGCAGAAATTGCTTGGGAATAACATTTCCTGTTCGTCTTCCTATTCCTCCAGCGGTAATAATAACAGATCGTTTTATCATGCTCAAAAATAAGTATAAGTCTGATATCTACAATTTTTACGAGTTTACCCTTGTTTTTCTACCTTTGTATAAAATCATGTCCCATGACAATGCGAAAAGGCAGGCTAACTATTTATAATACCCTAAGTGGTAACAAGGAATTGTTTTGTTCAATAAACAAAGATTTTGTGGGAATGTATGTTTGTGGACCAACCGTATACAATTATGTTCACTTAGGAAATTGTCGCACATTCATTTCTTTCGACTTAGCGTACCGCTATTTACTGCATCTTGGATACCAAGTTCGGTATGTAAGAAACATCACGGATGTTGGTCATTTAGAAAGCGACGCTGATGAAGGGGAAGATAAAATATCCATTAAAGCACGGCTCGAAAAATTGGAACCAATGGAAATCGTGCAGCAATACACTATCGATTTTCATCAAGTAATGAATGCATTCAATGCACTACCACCAAACATTGAACCCACAGCAACCGGACACCTTATCGAACAAATTGAATTCATTCAATCCATCCTAAAAAATGGTTTTGCCTATGAGTCAAATGGCTCTGTTTATTTTGATGTAGAAAAATACAACAAGGCTTTTCCATATGGAGAATTGTCTGGAAGAAAAATAGAAGATTTAATCGCTAACTCAAGGCCACTTGACGGACAAAATGAAAAACGAGCCCCCCTTGATTTTGCCCTTTGGAAAAATGCTTCAGCAGAACACATTATGAAGTGGCCATCTCCATGGGGAATTGGATTTCCAGGATGGCACCTAGAATGCTCCGCCATGAGTGGTAAATATTTAGGAGAAACCTTTGATATTCACGGAGGTGGAATGGATCTTAAATTTCCGCATCACGAATGTGAAATTGCGCAGGGTTGTGCCGCCACTGGTAAAAAACCTGTTCATTATTGGATGCATGCCAACATGCTCACGCTTAACGGAAAAAAAATGAGTAAGTCAGCGGGGAATTCGTTATTGCCGAACGAGCTGTTTTCTGGAGAAAACAACTTGCTAAATAAGGGTTTTGACCCCATGGTTGTTCGCTTTTTTATGATGCAGGCACACTATCGAAGCACCTTAGATTTTACAAGTGAGGCTTTAAGCGCTGCAGAAAAAGGTTTTAAGAAACTCCTGTTGTCATTAGAAAATCTAGCGTTAATTGTTCCGTCTGACCAATCCACCATAGACGTCTCTTCACTTGTTGATAGTTTTTATGATGCAATGGATGATGATTTCAATGCACCTGCCTTGGTGGCTAATTTATTTGAAGCTGTTAAACAAATCAATGCGATACTTGAGGGCAAAGAATCGCTAAAAAAAGAAGATTTAGCTCTTCTAAAAGATGAAATGTGTGGCTTTGTTTTCGAGGTCTTGGGACTGAAACCTATTTTAGAGAAATCAGCAGATAATCGTTTAGTTGGTGTGATGGACCTAATGTTGGACTTGCGATCAAGAGCGCGAGAGAATAAAGATTGGGCGACATCGGATAAAATTAGAGATGGACTCTTGAATGCCGGGATTCATGTTAAGGATGAAAAAAATGGCGCAAGTTGGAAATAACAAAATATATTCTTTTAAGCAATGGCATTAATTAAATCTTGTAAAGACCTTTCTCCTCAATTCGGAGAAGATTGTTACTTAGCAGAGAACGCTACCATAATAGGCGACGTGATAATGGGACAACAATGCTCCGTTTGGTTCAATGCGGTTATTAGAGGAGATGTTAATTCTATTCGAATAGGGAACAAAGTCAATATTCAAGATGGTGCCGTATTACATTGTACCTATCAAAAAACAAGCGTTTCTATTGGAAATAACGTTTCCATCGGACATAATGCGCTCGTCCATGGGTGTACGATTGAAGACAATGTGTTGATTGGAATGGGGGCAATTGTTATGGATAATTGCCACATAGAATCAAATTGTATTGTTGCTGCAGGGGCTGTCGTGTTAGAAGGGACGCGTGTAGAGTCTTGGAGTATTTACGGGGGCGTCCCCGCAAAAAAAATTAAGACGTTGTCTCCTGAACTTTTTGAGGGGGAGGTAATGCGAATTGCTGATAATTATGTTTTTTACTCCGGTTGGTTTAAATAGATGGCCTTTTGATTTTTTTTTAGTTAATTTGTTAAAATATAAATTTATGAAACGCTTTATTTTTCTCTCGATGATATTTCTTTCAATCGGGTTATTTTCGTGTAAGAAATATTCGGAGGGTGGGTTAAAAAACATGGCGGCGAGTCACATTAGAGGAACGTGGAAACTGGAAACCTATCTCCTTAATAATATTGACTTTACGGGTGATTTATTAATCAATAGTTACAAAGAAACTTTCAATGAGGAAGGCACATATTCTAGGCAACTTATTGATACATTTAACCAGGTTTTAAACACTTCTGGAGGGTGGGATTTTGAAGGCGAACGTAGCCTCTTAACCATCTTGGGCGCTGGGGACTTTCTATTGACGGCAGGGTCTTCAACTGCAACAGCTCCACGTAGTTATACGATAGAACGTTTAACAAAAGCGGAACTTTGGTACTCCTATGAGGATGGTTTAGGGAAGCATGACTTTAGGCTAATTAAACAATAATACCTCCTCCACAGCAATGAAATATTCTCCTATAAACGCTGCGCTTTTTATTCAAAATCGTGCTGCTTTTGTTAATCAAATGGAAAAGGGCGCCTTGGCTGTCTTTAATTCCAATGATATCTTTCCAATAAGCGCCGATAGTTCGATGCCATTTCAACAACACCGAGATATTTTTTACCTCAGCGGAGTTGATCAAGAAGAATCTATTCTTGTCCTATCTCCGAATGCCAGTAATCCAGCTCATAAAGAAGTGTTGTTTTTAAAAGAAACAAGTGAATTAATCGCCATCTGGGAAGGAGAGAAACTTACGAAAGAAACCGCGCTGCAAGTCTCTGGTATAAAAACGGTCTATTGGTTGCAACAATTCCCTGTCATCTTCAAGCAATTAATGGCGGAATGCGATGCTATTTATCTAAATACCAACGAGCATTTAAGAGCTTCAACAGAAGTAGAAACAAGAGAAGATCGATTTATAAAAAAAGTGCGGATTGATTATCCCGCGCATCAAACGTTGAAATCTGCACCAATATTACACAAAATTCGCGCTATTAAAAGCCAAGTGGAAATTGATTTAATGCAAACGGCCTGTAATATAACTGAAGCAGGTTTTAGAAGACTTTTGGGGTTTGTAAAACCTGGTGTTTGGGAATATGAAATTGAAGCGGAATTAGTGCACGAATTCATAAAACGCCGGTCGAAAGGTTTTGCCTATACACCAATTATTGCCTCGGGGAAGAGTGCGTGTGTCTTACATTATATAGAGAACAATAATTTGTGTCAAGATGGTGAGGTAATATTATTAGATGTAGCGGCGGAATACGCCAATTATTCTTCTGATTTAACGCGTTGTCTTCCGGTTAATGGCCGTTTTTCTGAGAGACAAAAAGCGGTATACAATGCCGTACTTCATGTAAAAAAAGAAGCGGAAAAATTGTTGGTGCCTGGAACTTTATTGCCTGATTACCACAAACAAGTTGGTTTATTAATGGAAGAACAATTGGTTCTGTTAGGCTTGATTTCCCTCGACGATATTAAAAACCAAAAGCCAGAATGGCCCGCTTATAAAAAATATTTTATGCACGGCACTTCTCATTTTATCGGACTTGATACGCATGATGTGGGGCTTTGGCACCAACCCATTCAAGCAGGAATGGTTTTTACTTGTGAGCCGGGGATTTACATACCTGAAGAAAATTTAGGAATTCGTTTAGAGGACGATTTGGTCGTCCAAGAAAAAGGAGAACCTTTTAATTTGATGAAAAATATCCCACTTGAAGTTGAGGCGATTGAGGATTTGATGAACGCTTAACATGCTTTACTCAACTGGTTTTGGCTCGGGACCTGTCCTAGTATTTATTCATGGTTTTTTAGAATCTTCCACCATGTGGGATGTTTTACCTCTCAATGACCTTAATCATAAGTGTATATTTATTGATCTACCTGGTCATGGAAAATCCGCTTTAGAAAACATACCTGAAGAACCGTCTATATGTTGGATGGCCAATCAAGTTATTGCTACACTAGAAGGGTTGGATGTCTCTTCATTTTCTATTGTTGGACATTCGATGGGGGGGTATGTGGCGATGGAAATCAAAAGACAAATGCCTGATTGTAGAAAAGTCGTTTTGCTTAATTCTAATTTTTGGACCGACGGAGAACAGAAGAAAAAAGACAGGGTGCGCGTTGCTTCACTCGTTTTGAAAGCCAAAAACCTCTTTATTCAAGAAGCTATTCCGCACTTGTTTAATGATATACAAAAACACGAAACAACTATTTTAAACTTGGTCAAAGAAGCAAAAAAAATGGACGCTGGTGCTATTGCATTTTCCTCGTTAGCCATGAGAAATAGAACGGATTTTAGTGCTCATATTCAGAAAAACCCACGTGATTATCTTTTTATTCATGGTGTATTAGACAGACTTGTTGAAGTGGAAGAATACAGTAGAAAAACCGAAGCCTTTCCAGAACAACTTTGCCTAATCGATGGGGCCGGTCATATGTCTCCTTGGGAAAACCCTAAGGCGGTAATGACTGGTATTCGTTCTATTCTATAAAATTGTAATGTGTCCGGAGGCCTCACGACCATCACTGGTTGTTAATTTATAAAAATAAACTCCCGGCTGTAATTTGTTTCCTTTCAGATCTTCTCCTTTAAATTCTAAAGATTGGTTGTTCATTTCATAGACGAGATTTCCCCATCTATTTAAAATGTACAGGTTAAATTCCGTACAATCGACAAACAAAGAATTAATAGTTAAAACATCATTTATTCCATCATTATTGGTGGTTAATACATTCGGAATCTCTAGATTATCAATGGTCACAGATGGAATAATAGTAAAAAGAAGTTGCGTATTAAAATCACAACCATTTTCTCCTTCTATAAATAATGTTGCGGTGTAGTCGCCAGAATTTACGAAGGAATTTACGAAGCTAGCGGAGTTAAAATCTCCAATTCCTGTTATGGTCCAATAAAGTTGGTCAATAACATAATTTCCAAGGAGTAACTCAGTACTAAAGGTGGCAACCTGTCCACATTGCGGGGTAACCTGTGGAATAAGTTGCGGTATTGATGTAATGATTACATCCGCGGTATCACTCACAGGACAGCCCTGCGAGCTAGTTGCAATTAGTATGGCGGTATAATTTCCGACGGAATCGTAAACATGTGTTCCATTGGCGTTCGTTCCTGTTTGACCATCACCATAGTTTATGAAATAAGTACAATTTGTGTTCGGCGGGGCGATTGTAGACCAAGCCAATGTAGTACTGTAGGTTGCCGTTTCTCCATCACATAAGGGGCTTAAGTTGAGGTTAATCGCCGGATAAGGATTATACGTTATTGAAAAAGTGTCTGCCGCAGTGCAATTATTTTGAGTCGTTAATTCAACCCAATAAGTTTGAATGGAATAAGCCCCATTAGTTGCTATTACGTTGTTCAAGGTTTGTCCGGAACCTAAACTATTAGCCGATTCGTACCATGTAATACTCGCCATTGGATCTGATGGATCAGTTTGATACGTACTTAGAAATCCTGTTGCATTGCCGCAGGTATCTATAGGGCCGGCATATTGAATTGTATTAGGGCCTAACACCACTATGGTGTCTTGATTCAATGGAGACACACAATTTCCCAAAGAGGAAACTAATGAAACCGTATAATTACCTGGAGATAATGCGCTTAAATTAAAGTTGGTCCCTTGTAAATTTAACGTATCGTTAAAAACCCAATCATAGGAGAAAAAATTAGCTGCATTTGTTGAAACAAAAAGGGTGTCTCCAAAACACAAAGGTGAATTCGTTATTATTCCTGGTAGAGGAGGAGTAGCAATGATAATTATAGCTACTGTATCGGGTATTAATTCACATGATCCCGCAGTAAATCCACTTATAACATAATTTCCTGATTGCGCAGGAACAACATTAAGTAACTGTAGGTTAATACCATTGGAATTAAGCCCCAAAGGTCCAGACCAATTATACGTTGCCCCTGGCAATGAATCCGTTGTTAATGCCAAGGTGTCGCCACTACAAAGAATGGATGCCTCCGCCTCTATTTCGTATTTATATGCAGCAAAATCACTAAAATAACCATATCTACAACCCGAGTTTGCGCCACCATGTATTACTCCGAGGTGAAATTTAGAGTTTGGATTTTCTATTCTACTTGCTTGCTGTACACCGATAAATGAAGACCCATCAATTTGTGCATATTTCCATGTGCCTGATGTTCCGGGTACCGGCTGGAATATACCAGGGCCTATATTAGCTGGGGAGCCATTTAGCGTAAATGTGTTTTCTCCCCCTGTCGGCACTAAAATATTAATCGCAAAAAACTCGTTGGTAGACCGCACGAAAGCAACTGTGTTTGAGCCAGTACAAACAACCGGCGGAACAATTGCACCGCCAACCTCACAACCGAACCCAGAGGTGTGTAAAACATAAACCGGTTTATCTGATTGTATATATGCCGTAGCATTCGATTGAGTATGAACGTACATGTCTGTTGTGTTTAATAAGGAGACGTTAACACCGTCTATTGTTACTTGCGTATTATTTTGGGTGGCAACAATATATACTTTGTCTGGACCATTTAAATATCCTTTGATGGTAATGTGTTCTTTGCCTGTTACCGAAATCGGTATGATTTGATCCCCCATTATATCGGCGCAACCGCCGTATGGTGCGCCTGACATAGAATCATCAACAATAGTAATTGCGATAGGTTTATCAGCCGTAACCGTAGATCCCGATAAATGCAATCCCGCAGCAGTGCTTACCGCTTGGGCACTGTAAGTTTCTCCTTTTTGAAGAATTATTACAAAAGGAACGTTGGCAGGATGCCCAACAATATCGTTTTTTGGATTTATAGTGACTGTTGTATTATTTTGAGTGGCTACAATATCAAAACCAGATCGGGCATATGCGGCATTATTAAGAAAGTTTTGGAATGGCACAATAAATTGAGTTCCTATGGAATTCTTTCCTTTAAGCGTAAATATATCCGGGTTACAATTGCAGGTTGGTGTCACTTCATAATAAGCCATGATAGGGGTGGTGGAAACAATTTTAAACCCGAAAGGCAAAATCGTGTTTGGTGGTTTATTTTCTGTAATATCAATCCAGGGTGTTAAGTCGAGTGTTTGTGCTGCATTTATTCCAATGTTAATTATTTGTATCGGAAAAGCCGGATTTGCGGGCTGAGAGATGGTAATTGTTGCGGCCGTATTTAAGGTCGCAAACCTTAAAACAATAGGCCTGTCTCCATGGCTTTGAGCAACCTCTGGCGCAACAAACCAAAAAAGCGTATCTGTTTGACCAAAAGAAAAGGCCACCCGAAAAACAATTGCAACAAATAAAACAAATTTATTCATGATTCATTACATAAAGAAACGGCACTTAATTTTTAATTATCCGCATGATTCGTTGTTCATCACTTGAGCGCACTTCAACAAAATAAATTCCTGGTGCATAATCCATTTTTGCAGTAAATGTCTCTGCACCATCAATATAGAAAACATCTATTAATCTATTGTTTGCGTCAAATAAATTGATAGCTCCCGTAAATGCCTCATTGAATGTTATGCTCCATTGATTTTGCACTGGATTTGGAAAAATCTTAATGCCTGATAAACTGCCCTCGTTAATAGAAACATAATTAATCGCTATGCAATTCGATGTGTCTGTACAGCCATTAAAATTGGTTGTCACAACGGCATAGGTGCCGTTTTGGGTTACCGTATAACTTGAGTCTGTTTCGCCTGGTATATTGCCAATTGTTTGGCAATTTATCCATTGGTATTGAAGGCCAGAAAGGCTCGAATTTATCACCAAACCATTTGCGGAAATTGTATTGTTAATCTGCTCCAAGGAAAGATTTAATGTCACTATGCTGTCACAACCTTGCAGGTTTGTTTGGTTGGATGTGTAGGTTCCTGATTGTGTATAAGACGTGCCATTGAACAAATAACTATCTCCTTGACAAATAGAAACATCAAGCGTAATCATATCACTTTGACAGGTTGTATTTATAAAATCTAAGTAATTTGAGGTGAGTAATTGTATACTTGAATAACCAACAAGTGGTGAAGCCATCGTTGTTGGGTTGACGTTAGAAACCCCAACAGAAGATGGATAAGTAAAGGTCCAAGCGCTTGGGCCCGGTACGGCCAACATATCTGTTACTGTCATGGATTGATTTGTACATGTTGCATAAGAAACTTGTATTTCTGGCTGAGCTGCTAAGTTGAAAGAAATAGAATCAATTGCTAAAGAATCTCCTGATGCTAAATAAATAGAAGCAGAAATACCTGCGGCACCTGCGCCTCCTGCTCCACCATTTCCTCCTGCTCCACCGTTTCCTCCCTTACCACCTTCGCCAATTTCAGCCGAACAAGTTGTTTGGCGCGCTGCACCAATTCCGCCCGCAGCTCCTGCGCCGCCAATTCCTCCGTTTCCTCCGTTTCCTCCATTTCCTGTTAAAACAAAACAATCCATGAACTGACCTGAAAGGCCGTTGTCATTTAAATAAATCCCGAAAGAGCTTCCGCCACCATAACCGCCTGTACCTCCATCACCACCTTGTCCACCTCCACCACCACCAGAACCTCCGTTTCCGGGTCCATTATCACATAAGGTGCATGTTTGTCTGCCTCCACCACCTCCAGAACCGCCTCCAGAACCACCACACGCAAATGTTCCCGATGGCGCTTGCGCTCCAGGTGTCCAAAAACCATTAACCACAAGGCCATTTGGCCCTAAACCACCCGCTACTCCATTCGTGCCTGCTGCCCCATTAAGTCCATCTGTTGCGTCTCCTCCTGGATCACCATCTAATCCTCGTGCACCACCCGTTCCTCCAGGCAAACAAGCAGATGAGCCACCTGTGGCGCTTAGTCCGGCATTGTTACCGGAACATTCGTCTCCGCCGGCACCGCCACCAGATCCACCTCCACCATTTCGGCCTGAACCGACAGATCCTGCTACTCCATTATTTTGTTGGCCAGTATTTGCTGCGCCTCCTGAACCTCCCGGTGTGCCTCCGCCTCCTTGGCCGCCTGCTCCGCCAGCACCGCCTGCTTGACCGCTACTAAAAGTACAGGATCCTCCATTACAAGAGCCTGAAGAACCCATTGTACCATTTCCTCCACTAACGCCATTTGCACCTGCGGCACCATCAAAACCATTTGATGCATTCCCAATAATTAATTGACAACGAACAAATTTATAATCGGAACAGCTATCCAAATAAACACCATAAAGGGATGTTCCATATGGTGCTGCTAATGTAGAAGCTGGCGCATTTGCTACTTGTATTGTTAGGTCTTGAAAACGAAAAAAGTTCTTGTTTGAAATTTCAAAAGCGCTGATTCGTAAAGAGGTGTTCGGCCCCTGAGGATTAAGATTGGTTCTGTAAATGGTACTTGCCCCTGCCAAGCTTGTCTTTGTCCATGCCAGGGTATCAATAAAGCCCCCTTCAATCGTTATGTTATTGCCATTAAGTGAAAGGCTATTATCAATAGAATACTGCCCTGTCGCTAAACGTATATAAGTACCATTTCCCGCGGTAAGTATTGCGGTTTGAATATCCAACGGGGAAGCTTGTGTTCCCAAGCCCAAAGGCGTGCCGCTAGGACTTACATATACAAATTGACATTGGGAATGACCAATAGTTTGAATAAAAATAAAGGATAAAATGGCGAGTATAGTTGTTTTCATATCGTTTTTTTTTTAGTTAAAGATACGTAAATTATTGAACGTTAACTCCTAATTAGCTCAATCCAATTCTCAATGGTTTGTGCTTTATCGATGGAAAAGGGGCCGGAGTTTGTTCTCCGCAAAGAAATTAAGGTTCCACCAATTCCCATCTTTTTTCCAAAATCATGTGCTATTGACCTAATATAGGTGCCCTTTGAGCATTTAATTACAAATGTGATTTCGGGGTAACTTGAGGCGTCGATCTCGAATGAGTTTATTTTAATCCAATTGGGTTTTAGAATTAATTCTTTTCCCTCGCGTGCATAATCATACGCGCGTTTGCCATTCACTTGTTTGGCAGAATACACCGGGGGTACTTGTTCTTGTTCGCCTATAAAAGAAAGTCGAACGGACTCTAAGGCCTCCAAAGATAAGGGAGGGACAACAACTTCCGTGTCAAATGTTGTTTCTAAATCATAAGATGGCGTTGTTTTTCCCAACAAAATTGTTCCTGAATATTCTTTGTCTTGGCCTATCATACCCTCAATAAGCTTGGTGTTTTTGCCAGTACAAATAACTAAAAGTCCGGTTGCTAAAGGGTCAAGTGTTCCTGCGTGACCCACCTTAATCTTTTTAACATTCAATTTTTGTTTGATGTTCCAGCGTATCTTGTTGACAACATCAAAAGATGTCCAACCCAAAGGTTTGTCTATCAATAATGTTTCGCCGGTTTGATAATCTAACATATTGAAAAACTAAGCAATAAAGCAATAATATAAGATGAAAGATAATCCTAAGATTATTCTGTACCATCCCCACATTTTGAATCCATATTTCTTAAGAATTCCTATGAAAAACTTAATGGCTAAAAGTGCTACAAAAAACGCAATAACATTACCAATGATAAACAACCCCATATGATTGGCTTGCAGTAACATTTCGTATCCTTTCATTTCCACAAAACTTCCTCCACTTAACGGAACAGACCAGTCTTTTAGAAAAATGGAGTAACACGTAACCGCGAGCATTGTCGGTACTGCTAAGAAAAAACTAAATTCAGCGGCCATACGCATACTTAGTTTTTGTTGCATTCCCCCAATTATCGAAGCGGCCGCCCTACTTGTTCCTGGCATCATAGCCAAACATTGCCAAAAACCAATTGTTATGGCGCTTTTATTGCTAATCTCCGACTCATTGTCTATTGGAGTGTCTTGAAATATTTTATGGATGAACAATAGTATTACCCCGCCTAAAATTAAAACGATTGCTATAGGAATTGGTTTTTCAAGAACGGCCTCAATTTTATCATCAAAAAGTTTTCCGAGTACCAAGGCTGGAATTACTGCCAGTGTTATTTTTAAATAAAATTTATACGATGTAAAATCAAAGAATTTTTTCCAATACAAAACAACAACCGCTAGAATAGCACCAAACTGTATGGAAACCTGAAACATTTTAACGAACACGTCTTTCTCAACTCCGAAAATAGAGCTAGTAAAAATCATGTGTGCAGTGGAAGATACGGGAAGGAATTCTGTTAAGCCTTCAATGATTGCTAATACAATCGCTTGTAAAAAAGTCATGCTGGCAGGTTATTTTTTAACCTTTACCGAAGCAGGTGCTTCTTTTTCTTTTTGTATCAACTCGTTTTCTGGTGTGTCTTGGTGCTTTTGTTTTTTCATGATACTAAAAAGTATAACACCATAACCTGCCAATATAAAAATAGGCGCTATCGTAATTCTTACTGTACTAAACAGTGCATCGCCATCGAATTTCGTTGGGTCTTCCGACCCCCCGCCAATCATTAGTAAAAATCCAATTACATTAATTACTAAACCTACTAATAGAATTTTATAGTTTTCTGGTTGGAAACCGAAGTGTTTGATGGGATTTTTCATAGCCTATTAATATAAATCATCTAGTTTCATGCGAAGATACTTGTTTAATGCAAACCAAGTTGATACAAGTGTAATAAAAATACCTATAAATATCAGAGAGGCTATGAGTAAGATTAATACTTGCCAAGAGAAAGATATCTCTATCGTTTCTATAACATTGTTCAGGGCGAAGAAGACTGTCATTAATAAACATAAGGCAACTATTGCAGAAATTAATCCTTGCAGAACAGACTTTAAAAGAAAGGGGCGGCGGATATAACTTCCGGTGGCACCCACTAAAGTCATTGTTTTTATTGTGAAGCGTTTAGCATATAAAGACATCCTGATCGTGTTGTTTATCATGGCTACGGCAATAATAATTAATAGGGCTGCAATCGATAAAAATAACAAAACGAATTGTTGGAAGCCAAGATTCACTTTTTCCACACTTGATTCGTCGTAATTCACCTCATCAATCTGATTGGGGAATTGTTTTAATAATTTTGCTTTTATTTTTTTCATGCCCTGCTTATTGGCAAATTTAACGTTAGGCGAAAAACACAAAGAGGGCGGTAACGGATTTTCTCCCTCTAATAGTTCTATGATTTCCGCTTGATCTTTACCCCCAAATTCTTGAATTGCTCTTTCCGAAGATACAAACCAGACCTTTTTAAATTCGCCCCAAGATTTCAAGCGAAGCTCCACTTGTTTTATGTCTGCATCATTTAATTTTGGATTAAAAAAAATATCGCCTTGGAGACTTTCTTTTGCTTGGTTTTGAATGTTGCTTAATCCAAACATTCCACTTAGAACTATTCCTATCATGAATAATACCAGTGATATTCCAATAATGGTAGAAACATAACTAGTCTTAATTCCTCTTTTATTGTATTTTTCTATTGCCTTTGACATATTTCAAAAGTATTAAAAAAAATCGGATGGCTCCATGTTACTATTAACTAGTAATCAACGATGAATTGTGGATTGTTTTAAGAGGTGTTGACAGTGTGAACGAAAGCTTGAATTATTGATCTACCCAATCGTTGTTTTCTTTAATAAGATCTATCAATGCCTGGACAGCATCCTGTTCTGGTACATTTTTTTTAACGACTGTTTTCTCTTTGTATAAGGTGATTTTACCCGGGCCAGTTCCCACATACCCATAATCTGCATCTGCCATTTCACCAGGACCATTAACAATACAACCCATGATTCCTATTTTTAAGCCTTTTAAATGAGAGGTTTGCTGCTTTATTTTGGTCGTAGTTTCTTGTAAATCGAAGAGCGTTCTCCCACAAGAAGGACAGGATATGTATTCCGTTTTTGAAATGCGTGACCGGGTGGCTTGAAGAATGCCGAAAGCAGTGGAATTGATTAACGTTGGTGCTTGATTGCCAACCAACCACAACCCATCGCCGAACCCATCAATAAATAAAGAACCGCAATCACTTGAAACATGCAATTGAAAAGTTTCAGCATCCAACGAATCATTGTCTACTTTTAAAATAACTGGTATATCCAGTTTTCTATCTAATAGTTCGATGTATACTTTTCTAAAAAGTTGGGTCTTGTTCCTATACGTAGAACCTAAAACTAGAGTTAATGCTGGATATTCCTCTAAATTATCAGGGAGTGAGTCGGAACATTCTAACACTAAAAATGCCCGTTGGTTTTTAGCTAATTCTTGGAGATTTTCTAGTTGTATTAATGGATAATATTCCTTTTTTGTAGTGGACGTGTTTTTCCACGTAGCAAAATCCATTATAACACCTAATGTTCCTGGAACTTCAAAATTAAGGGTGTTTGATCCGATATATACATAATCCGCTGCTAAATCCTGTAAATTCCATTTGTCTAATTGTACAGAATAATTGTATCCAAATCCATAAAAATTAGCTGGTGTAATAATTTGTTTCATGGAGTAATCTGCTATGACTACCGGAGCATGTTTACCGCCTATGTTGTGTATTTCTTTGGTGGTCCTTCTTTGGTATGCATAAGGATTATAGGGTGTTTCTTTTATTACGTCTGGACACACATAAATGTGCGCTGTATTAAATTTTTCAAGCAACTTTCGAGCTACTGGAATTTCAAACTCTGGTTCTTCGGTTAAAGAAACTCGGATGGTGTCTCCAATGCCATCCTCCAAAAGGGCCCCAATTCCAACAGCAGATTTAATCCTTCCATCTTCCCCATCACCCGCCTCTGTTACACCCAGGTGCAAGGGGTAACAGGTTCCTTTTTTCAGCATTTCTGCCACTAGCAAACGATATGCCTGAACCATCACCAGTGTATTACTTGCTTTCATTGAAATTGTTAGATTATTAAAGTCGTTTTTCTCGCAGATCTGAATAAACTCGAACGCTGACGCTACCATTCCTTCGGGGGTGTCGCCGTAACGACTTAAAATGCGATCTGAAAGTGACCCGTGATTCGTCCCAATACGCATTGCTGTTTTATGTTTTTTGCACAATAAAACCAGCGGGGTGAATTTTTCTTCTATTCGAGTTAATTCTGCGTTGTAACTTTCATCAGTATATGCTATTTCTTCAAATTTCTTTTTGTCTGCATAATTTCCTGGGTTAACACGGACTTTTTCAACTAAAAGAGCCGCTATTTCTGCCGCATTGGGGGTAAAATGAATATCCGCTACCAATGGGGTGGTAAAACCCATTTCTATCAGTTTTTGTCTAATTATTCCTAAGTTTTCGGATTCTTTCTTGCTCGGGGCTGTTAACCTAACCAACTCACAACCCGCCTGAATCATGCGAATAGATTGATCCACCGATAAGTCTGTATCCATAGTATCTGTAGTCGTCATCGACTGCAGACGAATGGGACTTTTTCCTCCTAACTTTAGCGCACCAATAGTTACCTCTAATGTTGGCAGACGTTTCCGGTTCAATATATCAATACAATACATGTTTATTTATGTTTATGGCATCTATTTTCACAAATTTAGGCAATACTTTGTTTTAATTTTCTCATGAGAATTTTTACCTGATTTAATTTTTTGTTGCTTATGTTATTTTGAGGAGGGTTCGCCCAGTCTGATTGTGAAAACAGTTCCTTTATTTACGCTTGATTTAAAAGATATTATGCCGCCATGATTTTCAATTATTTGCTTTGTTAAAGAAAGGCCTATGCCACTTCCATTTGATTTAGTTGTAAAGTGGGGTGTAAATATTTTCTCTTTTTGGTCTTCCGTAATGCCACAGCCATTGTCTTTTATTTCAATTATTACCCCCTGCTTTTCCTTTCTTAATTGTATGCGAACACTTGGGTTTTTTGTCTCAGAACATGCCTGTGTAGCATTTTTTATTAGGTTATTAATAACTTGTATCCATTGTGCCTTGTCTATATTAACCAAGCAATTTTCTAAGGAAGTATCAACTATTATTTTAATATCATTATAAGAAAGGAACATTGGTAAAATGTTGTTTATAAGTAAAATTAAGTCCGTTTCTTTTTTGTTCGGAGATGGTAGTTGGGCAAAAAGTGAAAAATCATTGGCTATTTTAACCAGATTGTCTATTTGTTCAATAATTGCTTGAACAACCAATTCGATTTTTAATTTAGATCCTGGGTCATTAGCATCATAAACACGGAGTAGTTGTTGTACACTTAGCTTGATTGGGGTTAGTGGGTTTTTAATTTCATGAGCAACTTGCTTTGCCATTTCTCGCCATGCAGACTCGCGCTCGTTTGATTTCAATTGCTTGATTGCTTCTTCTAGTTCCTCTAGCTTATTGTTATAGGCATCAACAACTGTGCTGATTTCATCTCGGGAAGTGTAAACTATATGCTGATTTCTTTGACCGAAATTAATCGCCTGAACCTTTAACTGTAATTGTTTAAGGGGTTGGACTAAGCGATTAGATACTAACAAGGAAATAATGATTGCACCAGTTAATAATAAAATAAAAATGTTCATTATTGAAATAATAAAAGACTGTATTTGTCTTTCAAAATCCCGTTGTTTATTAAATTGTTGAATATTCAAAAAGCCTAATGCTTCATTTTTACCATTATAAATGGGCATGTAGACAGAATAAAAGAAGAGTTTTCCTATGTTTTCTTTTTGTGAATGAAGGCTGATTTTTTTTGTCTTAAGTTCATAAAATGCTAAAGGATTAATCTGTTCACTTTGTAGCCCCAACGAAAAAATTTCTGGTTTGGAACCGGCCACCAAGGCTCCTTTTAAATCATAAATATTTATGTCCGTTTCAAAGATCATCGAAAGCTTTTCTGTTAGTAATTCAAAAAAGGTTCCGTTATCAATTTTTGATAGTTGACTGGTATTTATTGTCTTATTATTTAATTCTGTTGAAATTGATTTTACCTCATCTGTAATTGATTTATTGTTGAACAACTCGTATTGACGACTTACAAATAATCCGCTCACCGCACCAAAAAAGACTAAAGAAAGTACTACTAATGAAACGGACATCAACTGAATTTTTAAGGCCAACGTCCATCTATAATGCCCTTTTCTAAATAAAAGATATGTTATGTTAATTATTACTAGTAAAAGTCCCCAAAAACAAAAAATATAAGAGAACGATGTTAATTGATCATAATTAGTTTTTGATTTTTCTGATAGTACAACCGCGGTTCCATTTCCCTTAAATAATACATAGTGATTATAATTTGCGTAATCAATGAAATCATTATTTCTACTAATTGTTTTGAGAAACGACAAACTTGTTGGAAAATGAAAATCTCCGTGTTGATTTGACAACTTTCCGTTGAAATATTTTGCTATTGAATAGTTAGCTAATCCATTTAAAACATTCGCTTGTTTGGATAACAACAATCGTGGGAAGCCAATTTCTTCTGGTATTTTCTTAGATTTTAAACTAAAAACAAGGGTTCCTTTATTATTGGGAAGTGATTGTTTAATAAGATAACTATACCCCAAATACGAGTCTTTAAGGAAATATATCGATGGGTTTATATCGGATTGTTTACTATGGTTTTCTATCAAATCTGATAAGAGGAATTTGTCAAATCCGTCTTTTGATAATATCGTATTTAAGTTGGAGTCAAGTAGGGTTACTCCTAGCTCGTATCCATCCCATAGTCCTGAAAAATAAGAGCGTCCGAAAAAATCACCTACACGTGATGGTGTTGGCTTGTTATTTTTTTCACTAAAAAGTTCCAATACAAGTGGATCATTGATTAAGGTGTTTTGAAAGGAGGAATAACTAATCTCTGCTTCGTAGTCCCTGTCTAATAAGAGTTGGGTTGCATATAATTTGCGGAGTTCCCTTTCTTTAAGTTGATTTTGTGTGGTTAATTCTTTAATAAATGATGTTGAAAATAAGGCCAAAATAAAAAGTTGTAAAACAATGTTTTTATTTCCTGTTGTATTTATTTGACCTAATGAAATGAGCACCAAAAGAAAAAGTGGCAAAAGCATAGAAATCGTAGCGGTTTCATGAGATTGATATCTTAAAAAGGTGAACAAGATGGTGCCAGTAAGAATAAAAATCCAAGTGGGTGATTTGATTGAAGATGATTCACTTAGCTGTTTAATTGTTTTAACAAAGCCATAATAAAAAGAATAAAAAACGGCAGCGACTATAACAATTAGCACATAAGAATATAGCGTAAGGGTGAATGGTAAGTCAAGTGTTAATGACACGTCTGAATTTTCAACTAAAACTTCAATAAAGTCAAGGATAAACCACCACAGAAAAAACAACACTGCTAAAAACACATAGTTCCAAATTTTCTTTTTTAAAGCATTAATACTATTTACAATTATAAAAAAGCCGTAAATAAGTATACCCATGTTTAGTATCAATCCAAGTATATTTGGGAATAATGTGTTAAATGGAAAGAGGCTTGCAGATTGGTATTCCTGGTTAGAAAAAATAGTTATAGGAATATAATAAATCGCTAAATACCTTATAAGTAGTAATGCAAGAAAAGTAATGAATGCGGAATAAGGGCGGCCTTTCGTAATAACATAAAAACCTAATAATAAAGAAATAAAAGAGAGAATCAAGAAAAGAAAGGTGGTGTTACTATGGGATGTGAAAGAGTTGGTTTGGTTCGGATTCGTTATATAAAAGGCGGGGGCTCCTTTTTTGTTGTGAATTAAATAGTTGCTCTTTGGACAAATGGTAATGGGGCAAACGCCTTTATATATAGATGTGTTGAACACATTTTCTAGGTATTCATTTTCTAGTTCGTAAGAGGATTGAAGTAATAAAGACCCCTGTACGATAATTTCATCTTTTTTTCTAGAGTATATATAGTAATAGCCATTGCTCAATTTATAAATCCCATTCTTAATTTCTGAGGAACTAATTGTTGAGGCTATTGGCAGTTGATTCGTATTCCAATAAACAAGTTCGTTTTTTTGGAAAACATGTAAGAAAAAACTATTTTTAGTTAGGTTGGATTTTACCCTTGCCTTGGGGGTTTGTTGAGTAATTACGGCGTCAACTTGATTTTCTAGGTCGGTAATATGGGTAATAAATGATCCTTGTATTTGTTGCTGTATAGCCGGTGTAATTTGAGTCTTATTGTCATAGCGATCGATCGCTATGGCTGTAAAAAAAGAAATTCCCGCTAACAAAAACCAAATAGCTTTTTTAAATGAACTATATGATTTGGTTAGTTTCAAGGAGTCGCTATATTACTTAAGGCCAACTGAATGGATTTCATTAATTCTTGAAAATCTTCGTCGGCTCGGTGGTCGTTTCTAAAAATAAAATCTGCTTTATTCTTATAGGGATAAATATAGTTTTCGTAACACGGTAAAGCATGATTTTCCCATTGGTAAATAATCGCTGATCGGCTATATCCCCTGGTTTCTTGGTCTCGATAAATCCTTCTGTCTAGCTGGGTTTCCTGCTCTACATCAACGAAAATCGTGTAATCAAGAAGTTGTTTAACCCCTGCATAATGAAACAAAAACAATCCTTCAACTATAATTATACGACTCGGTTGAATCGTAAGTAATACATTTTTGTTGGGATTTGAATTAAAATAATATTCTTTTACTTCGATAGAATTCCCTTTTGATAAAGAAATTAAATCCTTTGTAAGTTGTTCTTCATTGAGCGCGCTTGGTAAATCGAAATTAACTATGCCTTTACTATCTTTTTGTTGGGCATCAATGGGATTGTAATAATTATCCATGCTAAAAATAGCCGGTTCTTGATTGCCAAAAACTTCCCCCAACCTACGTAATAAGGTTGTTTTTCCTGAACCACTCCCCCCTCCTATTCCAATAATAATTGTTTTTTCTATTGCTTTAAACATCATAAGATACAAACATAATGATTAGATGAAGATTTTCAATTATTCAATGCAATTGTTTTATAAGATTAATTTGTAGTTTTGGAAATATTATTATTATTCGCTAAACCAATTATCATGAGAGTCCTTTTATTCTTTTTAGCATTTTCATTATCTAATTCTTTCTTTTGGAGTCAAATAAACCTTAAAGATCGGGCTCCATTAAGCGATAAACTGATGGTGTCTGCTAATACAGAAAGTTTATCCTTGATTAGGGCCATGAAGAAAAATGGCTTGGTGGTAATCTTTAGTTGTAACACTTGTCCTTTTGTTGTTGGGTCAGAAGACTTCCCTGGTTGGGAAGGTCAATACAATGATTTGTATGAACAAGCGAATAAGTATCAAATTGGTTTAGTGGTTGTTAATTCGAATGAAGGGAAACGAGCGGGAGATGATTCTTTTATTGAAATGAAAAACCACGCTATAAAAAAAGCGTATAACATGCCTTATTTGATGGATGAAAATAGTGTTTTAGCTAATGCTTTTGGGGCCAAAACGACGCCACATGTTTATTTTTTCAATGAAAAATTAGCGTTGATTTATATGGGGTCTATTGATAATATTTGGGACAAGAATCGAACTCAAACCATTCCTTATTTAATGAATGCTATGTTAGCGAAAAGCCAAGGAAATCGAATTAAAATCAAAAATACTACTCCAAAGGGTTGTAGTATTAAACGCACTAAATAAAATCACAGTAAAAATGAATAAAATAATTATTTTTCTTTTTATCGGTTACACTGCTTTTTCGCAACAAGGTGACGGAGGTTTACCTAAAAGTTACAAGTTAAAAGGTGATCTTAAAACCATAGATAAAATTTCTTTTTTAGAGCCTGATGTGATGGAATTGAAAGCAGAGGATGCTATAACAGATAAGTCGGGCTTATCCCCTTGGCGATTTGGATTTAATAACCCTAGTTCAGCCACATTATTTAATTGCGGAACATGGGACACGTTGCCTAATAAAGATCTTATATGGAGATTATTGGTGCATTGCGATAAGGCGCTCACGGTAAATTTGACTTTTGAAAATTTAATGATCCCAGAAGGAAATGAATTATTCGTTTATAAACCAGATAAATCTTTCGTTTTAGGGCGATTCACCGCAAATCATATTTATGAAGGGCAACTAGGTTCAGAGCTTGTTCCTGGAGAAGATGTAATAATAGAATGGTATGTTCCTTCTAATAATGATCTTGGCAATTTAGAGTTGGGTATCGTTACTCACGGGTATCGATCCTCAAATGAATTTCAAGAAAAAGCTTTTGGAAGTTCTGGTGCATGTAATATCAATGTAAATTGCCCACTTGGTGCACAATGGGTGAATGAAAGAAATAGTGCTGTGATGTTAGTATCAGGTAGTAATGGTTTTTGTTCCGGTGCCCTGGTTAATAATGTTTTAAATAATGGTAAACCGTATGTATTAACCGCTGATCATTGCTACAGTAATCCGGCATCATGGATTTTTCGATTCAATTGGCAAGCAACTAATTGTACCAACCCCGCGGCTTCTCCTAGTTTTGTCTCTTTAAGTGGGGCGGTATTAAGGGCCCGAGGAGCGGCTTCTGATTTTTGTTTAGTAGAAATAACAGGAGGATTAATTGGTAATACAGTACCTGCTGCTTACATTCCTTATTTTGCTGGTTGGGATAATTCTAATGTGACACCTGCATCGGCGGTATGTGTTCACCATCCAAGTGGCGATATTAAAAAAATCTCGTTTGAAAATGACCCGTTAATTTCTACTTCTTGGCCAGGATGTCCAGCAAATAGTCATTGGGGAATAACAAATTGGGATGATGGAGTTACAGAACCTGGTTCTTCCGGTTCGCCTATATTTGATCAAAACCATCGGATTGTTGGTCAACTTCATGGAGGTGCCTCTGCTTGTGGTGCTCCGGCATTATCTGATGAATATGGAAAATTTAGTTATTCTTGGAATCCTGCTGGAAGTGATAGTACCAATCAACTCAAATATTGGTTAGACCCTTCTTTAAGTGGAGCTTTATTCATTGATGGCTATGATCCTGCTGGAGGTGTGCCTATTCAAGTTGATCCGGGGATTAGTAATTTACAAGGGGTTTCAGGAACTTTTTGTGCTGCTGATGTTACACCTTCTTTTTCATTGGTAAATAATGGCGCGGTCACTTTAACAGCTGCAACAATTACTTATGGCTTTGATGGTGCAAATAATCTTACTTTTAATTGGGTAGGTAATTTACCACAATGGCAATCTATCGTTGTGAATTTACCGACGGCAACACTTACAAATGGGGCACATACATTCAGTGCATCAGTAACAAACACAAATGCAGGAGTGGATGAAAATAATTTAAATAATGCACTCAATAATTCTTTTACAATTGTATTAAACGGTGTTTCGGTTGTGATGGATTTAACCTTAGATTGTTATGGTTCGGAGACTTCTTGGGAGCTTCAAAATTCTAGTGGGATGGCTATTTATGCTGGAAATGGTTATGCGGATGATGCCCCGGGATTAGTAAGTGAATCTTGGTGTTTAAATTATGGATGTTACGCCTATGTGCTTATGGATAGTTACGGGGATGGTTTGTCGAATAATGGTTCATGTGCAACGGGTGATGGTAATCTATTTATTAGTCAAGCGGGTGATTCTCTCACTTCAGTGCCAACTAGCGGTGCTGATTTTGGAGATCAAATAACGCTTAATTTTTGTTTGACCGGTGCGGGTTTAAATGACCTTGATGATAATAATCTGGTTCTTTATCCTAACCCTAGTAATGGTGTTGTAATGATCAGTTTAGAACATCCAACATCAGGGGTTTTCCAAGTTTTAACACTTACTGGTCAGTTAATAGAAACGTATGGTTTTAATGGTCAACAGTTTAAAATGAATTTAACTTCTTTGTCTGCTGGAACTTATTTAGTTCGATTTATGGAACAGAACGGCAAATCAACCATAAAAAAACTCATTTTAAATTAGGAGGTGGCTGGTATTTATCTCCACATTCCTTTTTGTAAACAACGTTGTACATATTGCGATTTTCACTTCTCCACTAATTTTGAAAAGTATAGGGGCAAGTTGATTTTTGCTATGTCTAATGAGTTATTCTTGAGAAAAAAAGAGGTGTTAGAAGAAATCGATTCCATTTATTTTGGCGGAGGCACACCTAGCCTATTACATAAAAATGAATTTACACTGCTTCTTGATACTATTTTTACAAATTTTACCGTGAATCCTGAAGCGGAAATTACAATTGAAGTGAATCCAGATGACTGCTCAGAAACTAAACTAAAGGATTGGATTGACTTAGGCGTAAATCGTTTGAGTATTGGTTTACAGTCATTCAAAGAAGGTGATTTAAATTGGATGAATCGTTCTCATAATGCAAAACAAGGGCTTGATGCAGTTAAAAATGCACGAATTGCAGGATTTCAAAATGTATCAATAGATTTAATGTATGGTTTGCCAAACTTAAGCAAGGAAGAATGGTTGCTTAACCTAAGCAATGCTATAGAATTGAACCCAACGCACATTTCCGCTTATTGCCTGACAATAGAACCTAAAACAATTATTCATAATTGGGTGTTGAAGGATAAATTTATTCCGTTAAATGAAGAGTACCAAAACGAACAGTTTTTGGATATGCTCTATTTTTTATCGAAAGAGGGCTATGAACAATATGAAATCTCCAATTTTGCAAAAGGAGGTGTTTATGCGAAACATAATACGGCCTATTGGGAGGGAAAGTATTATCTAGGTGTTGGTCCATCTGCCCATTCTTATGATAAGAAAAGTAGGAGGTGGAATGTAAGTAATAATAATACTTACTGGAAAAATGTGGGTTTGAATGAAACTTGGTACCAAGAGGAGGTTTTGAGTTCAGAAGACAAGTGGAATGAACTTTTTTTGACCGGTCTTAGAACGAAATGGGGAGTGTTAAAAGAGAAAACTAACGAATTTGGTGGTTTAAAAGAAGAAGAAAATAAGCTTATCTTTAACTATATAAAAGACGGACTTATTATTGAAATGGAGTCAGCTTGGCTATTAAGTACAAAAGGGAAAATGCAAGCGGATGGAATTGCTAGCTCTTTATTTAGACTTAATAAAAAAATTAACAATTAATCTTGTTTACCCTTAATTGATGTCTTCCACCTTCGAAACTTGTAGCTAAAAAGACATCAACTATTAATAAAGCTGCTTCTATTGTGATAAATCGTGCTGGAATAGCAATTATATTCGCATTATTATGTTGACGTGCTAAAAGTGCTATTTCAGGATTCCAACATAAAGCACTCCTAACTCCTTGGTGTTTATTTGCTGTCATGTTAATACCATTACCAGAGCCACAAATTAAAATACCCAAAGAACCTTCATTGGATGTTATGTACTCAGAAACAGGATGTGCATAATCAGGATAATCGATACTTTCTTCTGAATAACATCCATAATCTTTTAATTCAAAACCTTTACTTTGTAAATGCTTTATAATTGCCTCTTTTAATATAAAACCTGCATGATCACTTCCTATTGGTATCGTAGTTGTTGCCATTAAATAAAATTTGGCTAAAGATAATTTTAATTAACATATTGGCAGTTTTATTCACATTTTATCTTTTTGTTTTTTATCAAAATATTGATTATCAATTAGTTAAAATTATGAAATATGAACTATAATAATAACAAAGTGTTAATTAGTTTGTATAACTTCTATTAAGTTTATTTAGGATAATAAGAATAAAAAGAGAAGCCAAATTGTTTTTAATATAGAGGGTAATAGTTAGTAAATTTTATGGTGTTTTTTAACACAAGTAATACACTATATTATAATTAACAATGGTTTTTATTTTTCAACATTTAGTGTTATTCAGTAATTGTTAATTTCGTTTCTTTTCAAAGTAAATTAAAAGGATAAGTATAGTTAATTAACTATGATAACTGGTTGCTAACTTGAATAATTTGATAATAATATTAAAAATGAAATTATTTTTAAACATATGAACACCCTTAATAAC
>CAJAII010000078.1 GCA_903939755.1 uncultured Flavobacteriales bacterium
AACTGATCCATTAAAGTAGCCGTTAAACGTGAATTAGTATGTGTCCAAATATCAATAATTTGATTGTATCGTTCATTATTAGTGATAAGACCCATGTTATAATTCATCATAACATCCTTCACTTCATTCTCCGCTTTCAACACTAACTCTTCTTTTTGCTTAGGGATAATAATATCATCTAAATTGAAAGAAAGACCACCTCTGAATGCCATTTCGTATCCTAATTCCTTAATATCATCTAAGAATTTTGCTGTTCTAGACGTACCAGAAATTTTCAACACTTCACCGATAATATCACGAAGCGCTTTTTTGGTTAGAACGTCATTGATATAACCTGCTTCTCTCGGCACATTCTCATTAAATAAAACGCGACCACAAGTAGTTTCCAAAATCCGTAATTCAGGAACCCCATCTTGATTTAAATCATACGTTTTCACTTTAATGTGCGCATGTAGGTCTAATTTCTTTTCATTAAAAGCAATTATAACCTCTTTCGGAGAATAGAATATGCTTCCTTCGCCTTTCACAACATCTTCTTTTGTTGAAGTTTTTCCTTTGGTAATATAATAAAGACCTAGTACCATATCCTGAGATGGAACCGCGATAGGCGCACCATTAGCAGGATTTAAAATATTGTGAGATGCAAGCATCAACATTTGCGCTTCAAGGATTGCCGCATTACCAAGTGGTAAATGCACCGCCATCTGATCCCCATCAAAATCCGCATTAAAAGCGGTAGTTACTAATGGATGAAGACGAATTGCTTTACCTTCAATAAGTTTTGGTTGAAATGCTTGAATTCCCAATCTGTGTAAAGTAGGCGCTCTATTCAATAATACAGGGTGTCCCTTCAAAATATTTTCAAGGATATCCCAAACTACAGGCTCCTTTTTATCAACTATTTTCTTCGCAGATTTAACCGTTTTTACGATACCTCTTTCAATCATTTTACGAATAATGAACGGCTTATAAAGTTCCGCTGCCATATCTTTTGGCAAACCACATTCGTGCAATTTTAAATCAGGACCAACAACAATTACAGAACGTGCAGAATAATCAACACGTTTCCCTAATAAATTTTGTCTGAAACGTCCTTGTTTACCTTTCAATGAATCAGAAAGAGATTTTAACGCTCTATTAGATTCCGTTTTAACAGCACTCGACTTTCTTGAATTATCGAATAATGAATCAACCGATTCTTGCAACATTCTTTTCTCATTTCTCAAGATAACCTCAGGTGCTTTTATTTCAATTAAACGTTTTAAACGATTATTTCTAATAATAACACGACGGTATAAATCGTTCAAATCTGACGTAGCGAAACGACCACCATCTAGGGGTACTAAAGGTCTTAACTCAGGTGGAATTACAGGAACAACCTTAACAATCATCCATTCAGGGTTATTGTCAATTCGTTTTTGTGAATCGCGCATAGCTTCCACGACCTGTAATCTTTTCAATGCCTCATTCTTTCGTTGAACTGAAGTTTCCGTATCAGCCTTATTACGAAGTTCGTAAGACATTTCTTCCAACTTTAATCCCTTCAACAAATCATGCAATGCTTCCGCACCCATTTTAGCGATAAATTTATTAGGATCAGAATCATCTAAATGATGATTATCCTTCATCGCCTCATGTTCAAGAATATCAAGGTATTTTTCCTCTTCAATAAAGTCCATGTATTTCAATTCTTCCCCCTCTATATTAGCAGCGGAACCAGCTTGAATTACTACATATCTTTCATAATAAATTATTTGATCCAGCTTCTTAGTTGGAAGTCCTAATAGATATCCAATTTTGTTAGGCAAAGATCGGAAATACCAAATGTGAGCTACGGGAACCACCAATGAAATGTGACCCATACGCTCTCTTCGCACCTTTTTTTCAGTTACCTCAACACCACATCGGTCACAAACAATTCCTTTGTATCGGATACGCTTATACTTACCACAGTGACATTCGTAATCTTTAACTGGGCCAAAAATTCTTTCACAGAACAAGCCATCTCTTTCCGGCTTATACGTTCTATAGTTAATCGTTTCTGGCTTTAATACTTCCCCGCTAGAATTCTTAAGAATTATTTCAGGTGAAGCAAGTGATATCGTAATTTTATTAAAACTACTTTGTGTTTTTGGTGTTTCTTTTTTGAACGTCATTTTATTCCGTTATAATTTCGTTAAAAATTCAAATTAATCCATGCTCACATTCAAGCACAATCCACGTAATTCATGCAACAATACGTTGAAAGATTCAGGAATTCCAGGTTCTGGAATATTGTCTCCTTTCACGATTGCCTCGTATGCTTTAGATCGACCATTAACATCATCAGATTTAATGGTTAGAATTTCCTGAAGGATATTAGCAGCACCAAATGCTTCAATTGCCCATACCTCCATTTCACCAAAACGCTGCCCTCCGAATTGTGCTTTACCACCAAGCGGCTGTTGCGTAATTAATGAGTATGGACCGATAGAACGAGAGTGCATTTTGTCATCAACCATGTGAGATAATTTCAACATATAAATTACACCCACAGTTGCTGGCTGATGGAATCTTTCACCGGTACCGCCATCATAAAGATACGTTTTACCAGATCTTGGCACACCTGCTTTATCTGTTAATTCATTGATTTCGTCTGGTGTAGCACCATCAAAAATTGGTGTAGCAAACTTAACGCCCATTTTTTCTCCAGCCCATCCTAAAACAGTCTCATAAATCTGACCTAAGTTCATCCTTGAAGGTACACCTAATGGATTTAAAACGATATCTACAGGCGTTCCATCTTCTAAGAAAGGCATGTCTTCTTGACGAACAATATTCGCAACAATACCTTTATTACCATGGCGACCTGCCATTTTATCACCCACTTTTAATTTACGTTTTTTAGCAACATAAACCTTCGCTAATTTCACGATTCCAGCAGGAAGTTCATCCCCAACAGAAATATGGAATTTACGTCTTTTATAATTACCTAGTAAATCATTTGCTTTAATACTATAATTATGAATTACTCTAGAAATCAATTGATTTATGGTAGCATCAGCCGACCAATTAAGTGGATTAATTATTGTGAAATCGATTGCAAGAAGCGACTTTTCAGTAAACTTAGTCCCTTTTTTAATCAATTCTTCCTTAAAGTTATTGAATACACCGTTTGATTTCTGCTCACCCAAGATCATTAATAACTTCTCCACTAACTTTTCTTTCAGTTGAATGAAATCACGTTGATATTCTGAGTCGATAGCTTCAAGAATTGATTTATCTTGATTTTTTGCTTTTCGTTCTTTAACCGCTCTCGAGAATAATTTTTTCTCAATTACAGTACCACGAAGAGATGGGCCAGCTTTTAAAGAAGCATCTTTTACATCCCCTGCTTTATCACCAAATATAGCGCGTAATAATTTTTCTTCCGGTGAAGGATCCGTTTCACCTTTCGGCGTAATTTTACCAATCAATATATCACCTTCCTTAATATCAGCTCCAATTCGGATCAAGCCATTTTCATCTAAATCTTTGGTGGCTTCCTCGCTCACGTTTGGAATATCGGAGGTTAATTCTTCCATTCCACGTTTTGTATCCCTAACATCTAATGAATACTCATCAATATGAATAGAAGTAAAGATATCATCACGAACAACTTTTTCAGAAATCACGATAGCATCCTCAAAATTATACCCTTTCCAAGGCATGAAAGCAACTTTTAAATTTTGACCTAAGGCTAATTCACCATTTTGAGTAGCATACCCTTCGCACAATACTTGTCCTTGTTCAACACGATCGCCTTTTTCTACGATTGGTTTTAAATTAATACAAGTACTTTGATTTGTTTTTCTAAATTTTGTCAAGGAATAATGAACAACTTCACTATCGAAGCTCACCAATTTATCTTCCTTCGTCCAATCATAGCGAATAACAATTTCATTAGCATCCACATATTCTACGATACCTTTACCAACAGCATTGATAAGTACACGAGAATCACGCGCTACCAACCTTTCTATACCAGTTCCAACAATTGGGGAATTAGGTCGTAATAAAGGAACAGCTTGACGTTGCATATTAGATCCCATCAAGGCGCGGTTCGCATCATCATGCTCCAAGAAAGGAATAGAAGATGCAGCTATCGAAGCAATTTGATTCGCTCCAACATCCATTAAGGTTAATTTATCCGGTTGAACAACTGGAAAATCACCTTCAAACCTTGCTTTTACAAGATTAGAAAGGAAATTTCCTTTGTCATCAATTACCGCATTAGCTTGCGCAATTATTTTAGTATCCTCTTCTTCAGCAGCCAAATAGATAGGCTCTTCATTGAATACCACTTTTCCTTTTTCAACCTTTCTGTAAGGCGTTTCAATAAATCCTAATTTATTTACTTTAGCGAATACACACAAAGATGAAATCAAACCAATATTTGGTCCTTCCGGCGTTTCAATAGTACACAAACGACCATAGTGTGTATAATGGACATCTCGCACCTCAAAACCAGCTCTTTCACGTGATAAACCGCCTGGTCCTAGTGCAGAAAGCCTACGTTTGTGCGTAACTTCAGACAGCGGATTAGTTTGATCCATGAATTGAGATAATTGATTGGTCCCAAAGAACGAATTTATAACCGACGATAGTGTTTTCGCATTGATAAGGTCAATTGGTGTAAACACCTCATTATCTCTTACATTCATACGTTCACGAATTGTTCTAGCCATACGAGCTAAACCAACACCAAACTGCGAATACAATTGCTCACCAACCGTTCTAACCCTTCTATTTGACAAGTGATCGATATCATCGACATCAGCCTTAGAATTAATAAGTTCGATTAGATACTTAACGATTTGAATAATGTCATTTTTCGTTAAAACACGAGAAGACTCATTCGCATCTATTTTTAATTTTTTATTTAATCTATATCGTCCTACCTCACCTAAATCATAACGTGTATCGGAGAAAAATAATTTTTCAAAAACACCTCTTGCCGTTTCAAAATCCGGGGCATCCGAATTTCTCAATTGACGATAAATATGCTCAATTGCCTCCTTACCAGAGTTAGAAGTATCCTTTTGAAGCGTATTATAAATAATCGTATAATCAGTAGAATTGGCATTTTCTTTATGCAAAATAACTGATTTCGTCCCTGAATTAAGGATTTGATCTAAATGATCCTCTTCCACCGTAAGTTCACGGTCAAGAATTACCTCATTTCTTTCGATGGAAACAACTTCACCAGTATCTTCATCAACGAAATCTTCAATCCATGTTTTAAGCACCCTTGCAGCGAGTCTTCGACCCACCAATTTTTTCATATTAGCCTTATTGATTTTCACTTCATCAGCTAAACCAAAAATCTCCAATATATCTCTATCCGTTTCATAACCTATGGCACGGAAGAGTGTAGTAACAGGCAATTTCTTTTTTCGATCAATATAAGCATACATGATACTATTGATATCCGTTGCAAATTCTATCCAAGAACCTTTAAAAGGAATTACTCTTGCAGAATACAATTTTGTACCATTAGCGTGTCGACTTTGACCAAAAAACACACCTGGAGATCTATGTAATTGCGAAACGATTACCCGTTCTGCACCATTAATTACAAATGAACCCTTTGGTGTCATATAAGGAATTGTACCTAAATAAACATCTTGAACGATAGTTTCAAAATCCTCATGTTCAGGATCGGTACAATACAATTTCAATTTTGCTTTTAGCGGGACGCTATACGTCAAGCCTCTCTCGATACATTCTTCAATAGTGTAACGAGGCGGATCGATAAAATAATCCAAAAACTCTAAAACGAATTGATTTCGCGTATCGGTTATTGGAAAATTTTCTGCGAAAACCTTAAATAGGCCTTCACTATCCCTGTTTTCAGGAGTAGTTTCTAACTGAAAAAACTCTTTAAAAGATTTTAATTGGATTTCTAAGAAATCCGGGTAATCAAATTGATTTTTGCTTGAAGCAAAATTAATTCTAGTTGAATTATTCGTTGTTGCCAAGGCTTAAATTTTTTTAGTGAAGAATGAAAAGTACTTAAAACAAACAGAACAAGGCAGCCGATAAATCGGTTGCCTGTTCTGTATTTAATCGATAATATTATTTAACTTCAACTTCGGCACCAGCCTCTTCAAGAGCCTTTTTTAGTCCCTCAGCTTCATCTTTAGACACACCTTCTTTTATGGAAGAAGGAGCTGCATCAACAAGATCTTTAGATTCTTTCAAACCATTACCTGTAAGTTCTTTAACAAGTTTAACTACAGCAAGTTTGTTAGGTCCACCGAACTTCAAGATAACATCAAATTCTGTTTTCTCTTCTTCTACAGATTCAGATGCACCACCGCCACCAGCCATCATAACTGGAGCTGCAGCTGCAGGCTCAATACCGTATTCATCTTTTAAAATTGTTGCTAACTCACTAACTTCTTTTACTGTTAGGTTAACTAGTGTTTCTGCAATTTGCTTTAAATCAGCCATTTTATTTAATTTTAATAAAGGGTTTAATAAATAATTTAATTATGCTCTGTTTTCGAGCGTTTTCAATATTCCTGCAATTTTTCCGCCAGCTCCTTGCAAACCTGACAATACATTTTTCGCAGGACTTAGTAACAATCCAATGATATCACCAACCAATTCTTCTTTGCTTTTTAAAGACTCAAGTACAACCAATTGATCATCGCCAATAAATATTGCTTCATCAATGTATGCACCTTTAAGAATAGGTTTTGGATTTTTCTTTCGAAATTCTTGGATTAATTTAGCCGGTGAATTCGCCTCAGTACTAATCATGATAGAAGTTGAGCCTTTCAAAATATCTCTCAATTTACCATAATCTTTACCTTCAACTCTATCCATTGCTTTTTCAAGCAAGGCATTTTTAACAACTTTCAGGGAGATATTAGATTGAAAACATCTTCTTCTTAAAGCGTTTACTTTTTCTACTGTTAATTCAGCGGTATCCGTTAAATATAAAACATTGGAACCCGATAATTCAGCTGCTAAATCTTCAATATACTTTGCTTTTTCTTCTCTTGTCATTTTACTTAAGTTTTAAGCTGTTACAGATTTAGTGTCAATTTGTATCCCTGCACTCATGGTAGAGCTTATGTAAATACTTTTAATATAGGTTCCTTTAGCTGCAGAAGGCTTAAGTTTAATAAGTGTTAAAATCAATTCGCTTGCATTTTCACGCAGCTTTTCTTTCTCAAAACTTACCTTACCTACCGACGAGTGAATAATACCGTACTTATCAACCTTAAAGTCGATTTTTCCAGCTTTCACTTCTACCACTGCCTTAGCAACATCTAATGTAACTGTACCTGTCTTTGGATTAGGCATTAATCCACGAGGTCCTAAAATACGACCTAATGCACCTACCTTACCCATTACTGAAGGCATAGTAATAATTACATCGATATCCGTCCATCCGCCTTTAATTTTTTCAATGTAATCGTCTAGACCCACAAAATCAGCACCTGCAGCAATTGCTTCGGCTTCTTTATCCGGGGTACATAAAACGAGAACACGAATATCTTTACCTGTTCCGTGAGGAAGCGCCACAGTACCTCTAACCATTTGGTTAGCTTTACGTGGATCAACACCTAAACGAACACAGATATCAACAGATGCATCGAATTTAGAAGTAGTGATTGCCTTAACCAAATCGCAAGCATCCACTAACGTGTATGACTTTGTCAAATCAAATTTTGACAAAACGTCCTTTCTTTTTTTTGAAATTCTTTTCATGTCTTATGATTTTTTGGTTTTCGGTGCTTCACCACCTTTTACTGTTACTCCCATACTCCTTGCTGTTCCTGCCACCATTTTCATGGCTGAATCGACAGTAAAACAATTTAAATCCGGCATTTTGTCCTCCGCAATTAGTCTCACTTGATCCCACGTAACAGAACCAACTTTAACACGATTAGGTTCAGAAGAACCTTTTTTGATTTTGGAATACTCCGTGATTTGCACTGCTGCTGGGGGAGTTTTTAGCACGAAATCAAAAGATTTATCACCGTAAACAGTGATTACAACGGGTACAACCTTACCTGGTTTATCCTGGGTTCGCGCATTAAACTGCTTACAAAATTCCATGATATTCACACCTTTCGCACCTAATGCAGGTCCAATTGGTGGTGACGGGTTCGCCGCTCCTCCTTTGATCTGTAGCTTTATTAACGCTGCTACTTCTTTAGCCATATGTATAAAAATTATGTAGTCAAACGTGAGTATTTTCGGGAAGCTTTAATCGATTTCCTCACTCCTACGGGTTAATAAACTATTTAAACATCTTTTTCAACCTGCATGTAACTTAATTCTAGCAAGTTTTTTCTACCAAATATTTTTACCATTACTTTTAATTTCTTCTTCTCCTCATTAATCTCATCAACGACACCACTAAAATTATTAAAAGGACCATCGATCACCTTAACAGCTTCACCGATAGTAAATGGTATTCTTAATTCTTCTTCAGTTTCTGAAAGTTCATCAAACTTACCTAATATCCTATTTACCTCGGACAATCGCATTGGAATGGGTTCACCACCCTTTTTACCGCCCAAGAAACCAATAACATTAGGAATTCCTTTAATTATATGTTGAACCTCACCCACCAAAGCTGCTTCTAATAAAACATACCCTGGCAAATAAGCTTTTTCTTTATTTATTTTCTTTCCATTACGAATTTGAAAAACTTTTTCGGTAGGAATTAGCACTTGGCTAACAAAATCGGTCAATTTATGACGGGCAATTTCAAGCTCTAGGTATTCCTTCACTTTCTTTTCCTTGCCACTTACTGCACGTACAACATACCACTTTTTAGTAATCTCCGTCATTATTAAAATTTAATAGTATAAAAATAACCAAGCAACCCTTTCCAAAAAGGATCTTTTGCAGCAGAAATTCCGAACAAGAAATCCATTAAAAATATCATCAAGGCTATAAGAATAGAAGCAATAACAACTATGATTGTATTATTCTGAAGTTCTTTCCAAGTTGGCCAAGTAACATTATGAACCATTTCATGGTAAGTTTCGCTAAAATATGCTCTAATTTTTGACACAGAATCAGTTTTAAATGTTGCACGGGCGGTAGGATTCGAACCCACGACCAATGGTTTTGGAAACCACCACTCTACCAGCTGAGCTACACCCGTTTAAAAAGGGGATATTACTCCCCTTTGTAAACTAAATTAATATAATTTTTAAGCTACGATCTCTGTAACTTGTCCAGCTCCAACAGTTCTACCACCTTCACGGATAGCAAAACGTAAGCCTTTGTCCATTGCGATAGGAACGATCAACTTAACATTGATAGTTACGTTATCACCTGGCATAACCATTTCACGTCCATCAAGCAAAGAAATCTCACCTGTAACATCCGTCGTTCTAAAATAGAACTGAGGACGATATTTGTTATGGAATGGAGTATGACGTCCACCTTCTTCTTTCTTTAAAACATATATTTCAGCTTTAAACTCATGATGAGGTTTTGTTGACCCTGGCTTACAAATAACCATTCCTCTTTTAATTTGAGCTTTTTCAATACCTCTTAATAAAAGACCAACGTTATCACCTGCTTCACCTCTATCCAATATCTTACGGAACATCTCGACACCTGTAACAGTAGAAGTTAATTTTAGATCTCCCATTCCTAGGATGTCCACACTTTCACCTGAATTAATAACACCTGTTTCGATACGACCTGTTGCAACAGTTCCACGACCTGTAATCGTAAATACATCTTCAACTGGCATTAAGAAAGGCTTATCTACTTCACGTGGAGGCAATTCAATATATGTATCAACAGCTTCCATAAGCTCATCAATTTTAGCTACCCATTTAGCCTCACCGTTAAGTGCGCCAAGAGCAGAACCTTGAATTACCGGAGCGTTATCTCCATCGTATTTATAGAAAGAAAGTAATTCTCTTACTTCCATTTCAACTAACTCTAAAAGCTCTTCATCATCAACACTATCCACTTTATTCATGAATACAACCATTCTAGGAACACCTACTTGTCTTCCCAAAAGGATATGCTCACGTGTTTGAGGCATCGGTCCATCAGTTGCTGCAACTACTAAAATTGCACCATCCATTTGCGCTGCTCCCGTTACCATGTTCTTCACGTAATCCGCGTGACCTGGACAGTCAACGTGAGCATAGTGACGATTCATAGTTTCGTACTCAATGTGAGACGTGTTAATTGTAATACCGCGCTCTTTTTCTTCTGGAGCATTATCAATCGAAGAAAAGTCTCTTACTTGAGCCAATCCTTTAGATGCTAATACACTTGAAATTGCAGCAGTCAACGTAGTCTTGCCGTGGTCAACGTGCCCAATGGTACCAATGTTCACGTGCGGTTTGGAACGATCAAAATTTTCCTTAGCCATTTTTCTTTTTGTTACTTGTTAATAAATACAACCTATATAAGGGATTGCACCTGCAATCCAATTTCTTTTTTATTCTTTTATTCACTTGAGCCAATGATGAGAATTGAACTCATGACCTCTTCCTTACCAAGGAAGCGCTCTACCCCTGAGCTACACCGGCGCAGAAAGCAATTTTGAGCGGGAGACGAGACTCGAACTCGCGACGTTCAGCTTGGAAGGCTGAAGCTCTACCAACTGAGCTACTCCCGCTTAATACTAACTGTGGGGAGAGCAGGATTCGAACCTGCGAAGGTATGCACCAACAGATTTACAGTCTGTTCTCGTTAGCCACTTGAGTATCTCCCCAATACTCGAGCCGATGGAGGGATTCGAACCCCCGACCAGCTGATTACAAATCAGCTGCTCTGGCCAACTGAGCTACATCGGCAAATGTAATAAATACTAAATTAAAGAACTTTTAAAAACTATTCCCATAAATTTGGGACTGCAAATGTACAAAAGTTTTTTTTATCGCAAAGTAATATCAATCTTTTTTTTTAAATTATGTTTAAAGAAAATTATAGGCAAAGTTATTTTTAATTTTACCACGAAAGATGAAAAGAGTAATTGTAAGTGTAACAAATGATCTTGTAACAGATAATCGTGTTAATCGGTCATGCGGCGTATTGAAATCATTTGGCTTTAACGTGGCTCTTGTTGGTCGCAAACTAAAGCATAGCGGAGAAATAAACAGGCCGTATAGATGCAAACGATTTAGAATGATTTTCAAAAAAGGATTTTTATTTTATTCATTTTACAATTTACGGCTTTTTTTTTACTTGTTATTTCACCGAGTAGACCTATTATATTCAAATGACTTGGACACATTATTGCCTAATTACCTTGTGTCAAAAATAAAAAGAGTCCCGCTTATTTATGATTCACACGAACTATTTACAGAGGTGCCTGAGTTACAAAACGCTCCTTTTAAAAAAGCTGTTTGGACAAAAATTGAAAAGTACATTGTCCCTAATCTATGCTACTGTATTACTGTCAATGACTCCATTGCCAAAATCTTTGAAGCAAAATACCAAGTAAAATTCACCTCAATTCGTAATGTGCCAGAACAGATTCCTGTAAATGTTATGGGAGATGTTAATTTGGAGAATATTCCCACAGATGCATTCACCGTCATCATTCAAGGATCTGGGCTAAACATTGACCGTGGACTGGAAGAAGCCATTGAGGCAATTTTGTTATTGGAAAACGTGCAACTATTAATTGTAGGAGGGGGGGATGTGATACCTACAGCAAAACAAATGGTAAAAAATTTAAATTTAGAAAACAAGGTTCATTTTTATGGCAAGCGACCCTATAATGAATTAATGAAATTTACAGCCTATGCAAATTGCGGCCTAGCGATTGACAAAGCAACTAATAAGAACCATGAGTTTGCATTGCCAAACAAAGTGTTTGATTATATACAAGCGGGGACACCAATAATTTGCATGGATTTGAAAGAAATCAGTTCAATAGTTTTGAGATATGAAATTGGCATTGTAATAAAAGATGTGCTTCCAACCTTGATTGCCGATGCTATCAGAGAGCTACAAAGCAACGCTCCATTGCTTAAAATCTACAAAAACAATTGCGAAAAAGCAGCGAAAATTGAACATTGGGACAATGAAAAATCAAAGCTAGAAGAACTCATTAATTCTATTTACCCTTCTTCTCGGCAATATTAATAAGCAAGGCTAACTTGTAGAAATCAAACATTCGCAGGGTAAACCATCCTGATTTTAGTAGACGCTCATTCATTTTTCCAACGAAATAATTTACGAAACGAAGCAATGGAATAGCGCGAAGTTTTTTGAAATGGTAATACGTCTTTAGCAATCGAACATGATTAATGAAATTTACACTGGGCTGAATTTCCTTGTGAATAAACCATAAGTTATGGATGCTCTCTGATGTTTTCGCAAGAAATGTTGGGTTACTGTCCAGGCAGGTATTCAAAACCGGATTTTCAACATGAACTATTTTTATTCCCTTTATTAGAAGGTTAAAGCCAAAAAGGGTGTCTTCATGTCCATAACCATTAATTCTTTCATCGAAAGGAAAATCGCTTAAAATCGCTTTTTTTATGATAAAATTATTCGTTTTAAAACCATAATGGGAATTCGTTCTATCAAGAGCAGACTTAGATTCACGGCTGATGCTATATTTCCACCTCAGGTACTTGTCTCTTGGCGGTCTTTCATTTTGGTAAATACTGCCTCCGAATATCAAATCTCCTGAAGTGCTTTGTATTGATTGTAAATAGTTCCCGACAAAATCTTCCTTTATGACATTTGAATCGCCGTCAATAAACAGAATAAACTCTCCGTTAGCGAGTTCTAAAAATCGATTTCTAATGGCCGACCTGCCCACATTTTCAGGAAGTGAAATGTACCGTGTATTATTTATCTCGTCAATAGAATTACGATTAATTGCCTCAAGATCAGCTCTTGAAGCATCATCCAAAACGATAATTTCAACGGGGTAATTATTAATTACTATTTGTTTAGCAATAGCAACAACCAATTCTTTTACTTCCGAATTATAAACAGGGATACAAACCGATAATACCATAGTCGGCTTTGTTTAATCTAGGCCATCGTATTAGGCGTACCAAAATTGATCGGCGGAAATCCTTGTTGTGGATCATCAATAGCGCCAAAATTTTGTTCAAACTTTTGAATGTTTTCTGTTAGAGCGATTAAAAATCTTTTTGCATTTTGGGGAGTCATTAGCACCCTTGACCTAACCTTACCCTTAGGCATTCCAGGCATTAATTGGACAAAGTCACACACAAACTCTCCTGGAGAATGAGTGATAATTGCTAAATTTGAATAAATACCCAAGGCAGTTTCCTCGGACAATTCTATATTCATTTGATTTTCTTCGTTTTGCATAATCTTAATATATGGACGAATTTACAAATCATTTTCGATTTCTTGAAAGGAAATACCAAACGATTTTAATTCATTTAAAATTGGTTCATATACTTCTTTATAAACAGGCAGATGAATTCCCGGCTTAGTATAATCTCCATTCAATATTAATTTCGCCATGATGGCAACTGGCAATCCCACTGTTTTGGCCATAGCAGTATGGTTTTCGTCATCACCAATATTAATCATGGAAGAAATAATACGTTTATTCTTACCGTTTAAATGATATTCAAACTCATGGTGCATAACAATCATATCTTTGTCACCTGGACTTAACGATAATTTTTTTATTAAAAACATCTCTAGAAGCTGAGCGGGCGAAGCACCCTCCGCGACTATTTCATCAGAATCGTCAAACAACCCTAAGCTCTCAAATTGATCGTAAAGATATAATCGGTGGTCCCCTAAAAAATCCTTAAACTTATGTTCAATAGAACGCGTTTTATGATAGGGCAAGAAAGAATTTACAAATTTCCGAGGCGTTATTTTTTCTGACGCCAGCAATTTATAGCTATCATCCGTCATTCCCAATTCGACAAAAACATTCCAACCATCACAAAAATTAGGTCTTCTTAAAGTGCCACGATAGATGGTTTGGACATTATTCAATCCATAAGTCTCCTTGTAAGCTAAAGAATCGCGGTTGGCATACCCTTCAAATTCACCATACTCTCCAATTACAAAACGTTCCGTTCTTTTAAACAACTGCGAATAAGGAATATACTTATACTCATTATTCTGAATGAATGCTGCGATACCCCCTTGTCCCGCCAAAACGACATTTCTAGGATTCCATGTAAATTTATAATGCCACGGATTCGAGTCGGCTTCGGGTGCAATTAGACCGCCACAAAAGGATTTAAAACTAACCATTTCACCACCTGACTCTTGTATTTTATGTATAATCTGCATGGCGCTCATGTGGTCAATCCCTGGATCAACACCAATTTCATTCATAATTATGACTCCCGCATCCAATGCTTTTTCTGAAAGTGCTTTCATTTCAGATGAAATATAGGAAGGGGTAATTAAATGTGTTTTTAAATCAATACAATCTGCGGCAACTTCAGGGTGAAATCTTGCTGGTAACATTGAAATAACCAATTCGGCATCTTGTATCGCGCTTCTTCTTGCTACAGCATCAAGTGCATTAAAAGAAAGCACTTCCCCTCGGGGATGATTCTCTAATTTCTCCAAAACAAGTGCTTTGTTTTGATCAACCACTTTCAGTTGCCAATTGAATTTCTGTGCTTCATTCAATAGGTATCGAATCAAAGAAGGAGACGATAAGCCAGCACCTAAAAGAAGTATTGTTTTCATTAAAAGATATTACAGAGTGCCTTGTATTATAGGACGTATCGCATCAAAAAGTACCTCTTCATCCCAAGGTTTTTCAATGAAAGATTCGAGTAATTTATCTTTATTAAGTGCTTCAATAGAATTTTGATTCGCTTGTCCAGAAAGCATAACACATTTTAACATTGGATATTTCATTTTAATAGCCCGAATTAATTCAGCGCCATTCATTTTGGGCATTTGATAATCGACAATAATAAAAATGATGTCAATTTTTTCATTCACTAATTCGTCAATGTTATCCAATGCGTCAGTTGGATCCGTAAAATATTCTAAGAGGGTATATTTTTGATCTACAATTTTAGATAATTGAAACCCCAACATTTGAAGGATAAATGGGTCATCATCCACACAAACTACAGCATATTTAATTTCATCCATGGCACAAAAGTAATTATTAAATATAAAAAGTTATCGCTTCAGAATTAAATTATTCTTTTTGTTTAAAAGTAATCTTGAAAATCGTTGATCCTGGTATAGAACTCACCGAGATTGTCGCATTATGCTCCTCAACAACATTTTTCACAATACTTAAGCCCAAACCGGAACCGTTCCTTTCTGCTTTAGTGGTAAAAAATTTTTCGAAAATATTTTTCTGGATTTCAACAGGTATTTCAGGACCATTATTTTGAACATCTACCTGAATCGAATTGTTTTTTTCTTTTGCAGTAATAATTAGTTCCCCACGTTCCTTTCGTTCATCCATTGATTCAATGGCATTTTTTATTAGGTTCGACCACAATTGAAACAATTTTATATCAACACCAATAATAGATAATTCCTTCGGCACATTCAATTGAACATCCACATTTCTTTTTAGTTCATAATTAAAGATATTCAAAACAGTAGATATATTATCTTTTAGATTAACAAGTGACTTGTTTTGATTTTTGGGGTTCTTAATAAAGGAACGCATATCTTGGACAACTTTTGCCGCTCTTTCACTTGAAGAGAGAATTGTTTCGATGAAATTTCTATTTAACTGAACATTATAAATAAGCGAAAGGAGTTCTTTGCGGTTATTCGACTCAATTATATCTCTTATGACACTTACTTCGTGAAGTTCTATTCTACTTTTTACCATCATTGAGGCAATTTCATTTGATTCATGCTCTAATTCCGGAAAGGCATCCTCTAAATATGCTTCAAATTCTCGTAATTCTTTTCTTTGTTGAAGCCCACCAACAAAAAGCTCTCCTTGTTTTAAGAAAGCTCTTTCACAAGCAAAATGTATTTGTTCAGGTGTGCATTTCGGCACCACATTATTAAACAATTCTGAAATAGTATAGCGAAGGCTTTCAGCACCAATTTTAATGGCACCTAATGGCGTATTTAAATCGTGTGCAATACCAGATGCTATTTCACCTATCGTTACCAATTTTTCTTGATCACTTATTGATTTTGACAATTCAATATTCCTTTTGGTTTTTTCCGCTACAATCAATTCCAAATCAGTATTGATGTTATGAATTTCCTTTGTTGATTCATTAATTTGCTTGATATAATTGGTCTGGTTTTCTACATTCACTAGCATTTGACCAAACATACGGAGTAAGTATTTTTCATCTTCATAAAACAACCTAAAATCAAGTACTGAATCAAACCCAACAAACCCAAAACATTTTTTGCCTTTCATAAGTGGCAAGGTTATTAAACTCTTTATTTCCTGATTAAGCAGCATTGTTTTAAAAGTGCTTTCAGGCAAAGAAATAGCATCTTCGACAACGATTTCCTCTCCTTTGGTATGAGTTTCTATCCAATATGGAATATCTGAAAATGGAATATATTGCAAAGAATTTATTTGAGGGGTAATGCCTTCAGCACACCATTCATAAGTATTCGATGCTGTTTTTGACTTGTGATCATAGGCAAAAATATAGACACGGTCAACATGAACAAATCGCCCCAACTGCGCCAATGAATCATTAATAGTTGTTTCCACCATATCAACTGAAAGGTTGATGTATTTGGTGGCCATATCCATAAGGATTGATTGAAAGAGAATGTTTTTCTGCAGAATCTCCTTCGATAATTTAATCGCCGTTATGTCAATTCCATATCCTACGACATGACTTATTTGATTGTTAGCATTCAAAACAGGGCTCATTTTACGTAAAACAACCTTTCTGTTTCCATCTTTATCCTTGGCTTCATCCTCCCACTCCAATTCAACCCCTCCTTCGATTACTTGGTTAAAAACCCCCCTTCTTACTTTTGCTAAATCAGTAGACATCCCTTTGAAATTACAATAATCAAAGTCATCTTTACCGATCATAAAGTTTCTTAATTCATCATCTTGAATTGCTTGTATATTTAAGAAGAGGTATTTGTGTTCTGGACTAAAAACGGCAATATCCGTCGGGAGATTATTTAGTATGTATTCATAAAAGGAACGTTGTTCATCAATTTTTATATTCAATTGCTTTAGCTCCTCTTCTTTTTCTTGAACTTGCGATAAAAATAAAGAAATATCATTCGCGTAGATATTAAAATACTCTGCGTTAAGGACATTTTTTATGTTAACCAAATAGGTTCTTTTATTACGTGTTAAGTAAAGTGATAAATTTTCAATTTCATTATCCAGGCAATGGGACAAGTTTATTTTTAATTCTTGGTCATTTACTCCACTGGAATTAATTTTAAAGTCAACAATAAATTTCATGTTTGCGGCATCATTTGCAAACAAGAGTTTATATTTTTTACTAATTCGGAGAATCGGATTTGGATTTTCGCTTGGAAATTTAGCCAAGCTTATAAGCTCTTCCTTTGCGGCTTCTATACTTTTATTTTTTTCAACCAATTTTTCATTCAAATTCCTTGCTTCGGCTAAAGCTCGAGAGGATGATTGCAATAAAAATACATATTCAACTATGTGGTCATGTTTAGGGAAATCTTTAAGTGTAACCCCATAATTATTAATATGAAACTTTGAATTTACAATTGGAGCAGCTAAAACGATAAAGCCATAACCTGTTTTTTTTATAGAAGCTTTATACCGTTGACTCTTGTCTTTCGAACTAAAAAAATAAATTCGAGATTCGAGGTTATCGTTCCAATTAGCAAAGGAAAAATTAGTTTCCCAAGAAAAGATATCTAAGAACGCTTGACCTTTATCAATTACATTAGATGCTTTTAAATAATTACTTCCAATACCAATGAATTTTTGGTCAAAATCAAGTATTAAAGAATAAGGATTTGAGAAGTTGAGTGCTTCAAAAATTGAATTTACATCAAATGTTACAGCTTCTTTTGTTTTCATGTCATTGATCACCATGTTATTTTAAAGACATGACAATCGCTATCAGGGCCTTTAAAAACAATTTGTTCAATTTGACAAATCATATCAAATCGCTTCCCTAAACCCTTAACCAAACCAAGTAGCATGGGGGTTAAACCTTCTCTATGTGAACGGTATTCTAATTCAATAGAATTTTCTTTTTCATTTCTCGTTGTGAATTGCGGAGGAGCTAGTTCTGGCATTATATTACTGATTCGATAGTGGAGCATATCCATATTGTTTAGAAACTCAACAAATGAACTTCCAGAAATATCCATCAAATCACCATAACCTTCATTCGCTGTGTACAAAATCCAATATTCGCCAAACGCTTCCAAAATAGCGGCCGCGTCCGCTTTTAAAACATGAGAGGCATTCTTAACTAAATCATAGGTAAGCTTATCTGGATAAGGGTTCATCCCAACAAATTCTTCATCTTCAAAGTTAGAAAGTCGGCAGATTTCTTTCCATATTTCTTCGCCATGATTTGTTACCACTAAGTCCTTAATAGCTTTATTTACGAGTCCGTACATATGCTGTTTTTTAACAAAAATAATAAAATTAATTCTATTTTTATATTCGCTTTTTTCTTTGGGCCCATTTGTTAAGAATGCCTATTTTTGCACTCTAAAATTAATGATAATGGAATATGTCTCTTTAGGTAAAACTGGACTTAAAATTAGCCGATTATCCCTAGGTTCATGGCTTACCTTTGGCAAACAAATAGCGGACAAAGACGCCGAAGATTTGATGCGTATTGCCTATGAAAACGGTATTAACTTTTTTGATAATGCTGAAATATATGCCCGAGGAATGAGTGAAATCGTGATGGGAAAAGCCTTGAAACGGCTTGGATGGTCAAGAGATTCCTACATCGTGAGCAGTAAAGTTCATTTTGGTAGTGGTGGGCAAGCTCCTACCCAAAAAGGCTTGAGTCGTAAACACGTTTTTGAGGCATGTCATCAAGCGCTTGAGCGCCTTCAAGTTGATTATTTAGATTTATATTATTGCCACAGGCCTGATAAAACAACGCCCATTGAAGAAACAGTATGGACCATGCATAATTTAATTCTTCAAGGAAAGATATTATATTGGGGGACGTCAGAATGGAGTGCTCAAGAAATAATGGAGGCGCATATGTTCGCGAAACAGAATCATTTAATTGGACCTGTGGTAGAACAACCTGAATACAATTTATTTACAAGAGAAAAAGTGGAAAATGAATTCAGCCAACTATATAAAACTGTAGGATTAGGCACCACTATTTGGTCGCCTTTGGCTTCCGGCATACTGAGCGGTAAATACAATGATTCATTTCCTGATTCAACTCGCCTAGGTATGGAAGGATTAGAATGGTTGAAAGATAAAAACTTAACGGAAGACAGGGTGTTAAAATCTCGTCAATTAAATTCATTGGCCAAAGACCTTGGTATGTCGCTTCCGGTTTTAAGTTTGGCTTGGTGTCTAAAAAATCCAACTGTAAGCACTGTCATTTTAGGTGCGAGTAAAACAACACAACTAATTGAGAATTTAACCGCGATAGATGCTGTGCAAAAACTTGATGAAAATGTCATGTTAAGTATAGAAGGAATCGTCAAAAACGCACCGAGAAAACCTGATTATTAGAAATAAACAATTCGCCTAGTAAAAATGTTAAGCAAGTAGATAAAAAAAAGTATGATAGAAACAGATATACTAATAATTGGAACCGGTCCTGTTGGATTGTTTACGGTTTTTGAAGCTGGATTATTGAAACTGAAATGCCATTTAATTGATTCCTTACCTCAACCGGGTGGTCAATGTTCAGAAATTTATCCTAAGAAACCCATTTACGATATTCCTGGTTTTCCATCTATATTAGCAGGAGAACTTATTGATAACCTGATGGCACAATCAGCACCTTTCAAACCTGGGTTTACCTTAGGGGAAGCTGCTGTAAAAATTGAAAAGCAAGCAGATAATTCATTTATTGTTACCGGAGTTAAAGGAACTAAACATAAGGCACCAATTGTAATGATTGCTGGAGGACTTGGTGTTTTTGAACCACGCAAACCACCAATTGAAAACATTACAGCTTTTGAAGAAAAAGGAATAGAATACATTATTAAAGATCCTGAATTCTACAAAGACAAAACCTGTGTTATTGCAGGTGGAGGAGATTCAGCACTAGACTGGTCGATATTTTTAGCGGAAAGAAAAATAGCAAAAAAAATTATTTTAGTTCATCGAAACAACTCTTTTAGAGGACACCTTGATTCGGTACAAAAAGTCATTGACTTAGCAGATCGAGGAATCATTGAACTAATAACAGAAGCTGAAGTGGTAGGTGTAGAAGGAAAGAATTCGTTAGAAAAGGTTGTTATTTCACACCAAAAACAAGGTGAAATAGTCAGAGAAGTGGATCACTTCATTCCCCTTTTTGGTTTAAAACCGAGTTTGGGTCCTATTGCAGATTGGGGATTAGAAATAGAAAAAGGAGCCATTGTCGTTAATCCATTAGATTATTCTACTAATATTCCGGGGATTTACGCTATTGGAGATGTCAATACATATACCAATAAATTGAAATTAATTCTTTGTGGCTTTCATGAGGGAACATTGGCTGTTCAATCGGCCTTTTCTAAAATTCATCCGGACAAAAAGAATATATTGAAATATACAACTGTTAATGGCGTGCAAGGCTTTTAATTCTAGTTGTTATTTTTCGTTGTAACTTCGTTCCTATTTGCCATGAGAAACAGAACAATCAATTTTGTAGTTATTTTAGGTGTTTTATCGCTTGTAACCATATTGTCCGTTCAAATCTTATGGATGCAGAAAACAATTGGAATCCAAGAAACTAATATCGCAATACAAGCGAAGTCGGACAGTTTAAATGTCAAAGCCTTCACGCAGCAAGTTGAGATTGCCCTAAAAAAAGTTTTAAAGCAAATTAATTTAAATAGCAACATCAACACGGAAGTTTATGGGGCAGTTAAGCAACTTAACACGAATCATTTTACAGTAGATATCAATGAAGAATTAGGAAATTTCTATTTGGAAACACTCCTAAAAAAAGAGTTTTACGCACAGAATGTGCACCAAGATTTTATTTGTGGTATTTACGATTGCTTTACAGATTCAATTACCTTGGGAAGCTTAATAAAATATACCAAAGACTCCCTTTATGCTTCCGTTTCTGATAAAAGCCACGGAATTACTCCAGAAAAATTAAACCTGAAGAAGGATGGGCATTATTTTACCGTCTATTTTCCTAAACTAAGAATATATTCATTGAAACCAGAAGTACTAATTTCCCCTTGGGTTTACATTTTTGTCATTCTTCTATTGATCTTGGTATTCTTTGGATTTAGCTTATCAATCATCGTTAGGCAAAATAAATTGTCTGAAATAAAAAACGATTTCATCAACAACATGACGCACGAGTTAAAAACGCCAATTTCAACAATAAGCTTGTCTAGCGAGTTACTTATGCGACTCGAATCGGAGGACTTTGAGAAAGTAAATAAGTATGCCGGAATTATTTTTAAAGAAAATAAGCGCCTTGAACAACAAGTAGAACGCGTATTAAATGTGGCGAAATTAGACAAAGACCAAGTAACATTAGACAAAGAATTATTTAATTTCCACGAGCTGCTGCAAGAAGTCAAGGATAATTTTCAATTACACCAATTGAATAAAGGCGGGCAAATAATACTTGAATTAGAGGCTACTAATTATCAAATTCAGGCCGACCCGGTACACATTACCAATGTGATTTATAATCTGTTAGATAATGCTGTGAAATATTGCGATGAAAAACCCATTATTATCATTAGGACTAGCAACGACCGCAATGTATTAAAAATTGAAATTATTGATAATGGGATTGGAATAAAGAAAGAAAATCACCGTGATATATTTGAAAAATTTTACCGGGTACCAACAGGCAACATTCACAATGTGAAAGGATTTGGACTAGGATTATATTACGTAAAATTAATTATGGATGCCCATCAAGGCAAAATAGAAGTAAAAAGCACCTTAGGAAAAGGAACGGCCTTTAATTTATTTTTTACGTGATCTGTTAAGAATCACGGTAGGTTGAGGCACAATCCCAGTTCTCTTTAAACACTTGGTTTTACGATCAATAACAAAATATTCGTTGACAGTTCTCCCTTCTATTTTTCCCTCTACATAAAGTGTTTTCCGTGATTGCTTGGCAGAAACATATTCGCCTACATACTCGAATAATCCGAGTCCAAGGATAAATTTATCTTTTTCAATAACAACCTTTATACTATTTGATTCTACCTCCAACAACTCATTGCCTGTATTTAATTGGTAGGCAGGAATATTTCCTTCAAAGGTGCCTTGCCATTTTCGATTTATGTTCGGAATGGATTGAGCAATCAGTAGTTGAAAGCAACATAAAAAGCACGAAAATAAAATACCCTTTATCATTGGGCGAAGATACACAATTCCTACATATCGTTTTTGGTTATTAACTTGTTCAAAAAACATTTTATTGTAGTTAGAAACTAGCGTTGTAATAAGCTAATTTTGTAATTGAAAGTTTTTTTAGCATGAAGCAATACCACGAATTATTACAACACATTCTCGAAAATGGTGTAAAGAAAGAAGACAGAACTGGAACCGGTACGATCTCTGTTTTTGGGTATCAAATGCGCTTCGATTTAACAAAAGGATTTCCTTGTCTAACGACCAAAAAACTCCACCTTCGATCAATTGTTCACGAACTCTTATGGTTTTTAAAAGGGGATACCAACATTGCCTACTTAAAAGAAAATAATGTCCGAATTTGGGATGAATGGGCAGATG